>NZ_KV787449.1:0-80165 GCF_001807105.1 Corynebacterium sp. HMSC14H10
GCGGACACACTTTTTGTCACTTAACCCGATTTCGGGACGGATCCCGTCAAAAAGAAGAACACCCTCCGACGCTGGCCGGAGGGTGCTTTCACATGGAGGGGATGACGGGAATCGAACCCGCGTCTTCAGCTTGGAAGGCTGAGGTATTAGCCACTATACGACATCCCCATAGACAGAAATCCGGTTTAGATGCGCACTCGCCTCAACCAGACCGTGTCTTGGTACAAGGCATATTAACTCGTTAAAGCGCACATACAAAAATCGATGCCAGGTTTTTCTCGAAGGATTTAAAGAAAAGTGGCTGTGGCCGGGAAAAACAGAAAATGAAACTAAAGCAATATGGGGTATATGAAACAGGCGTATAGCCGTTGATTACACTGTCACACGACTCAACAAAGGGGCAGTCGTTTTAGGCGGCTTCTTTGGGGAGTCGGCCGACGAATGGAGTGTTTGCAGTAAACGAGGCCGCCAAAAGCAGTGCCGAGGTGATGCAAACGCCCTGTGATATGCATGGTTTTCATGAAACCGGTAGTAGTTGGCAGGTTGGCTCTCGATGGCGTCGTAAAGCGTTTTCAGACAGAGCATTAGCCTGGTTGAACGCGTGGTTTTGTGATTTCATTAATCGTCAGGTAAATCTATACGGGTCCGTTGTGGAAACGCGATTTCGCGCCTATGAGGGCCCCGGTGCAGATGCTCCAAAGGGGTTTCTGCTAGGTTTCGAATGACGCATACGGGGTATGGCGCAGCTTGGTAGCGCGTCCGCTTTGGGAGCGGAAGGCCGTGGGTTCAAATCCCGCTACCCCGACCAGTATCACGGGCACTCCCGTGGTCTATGAATTAATCATCGAGTTGCAGGAGAGTGCACCAGTGAAGTCTTCCGTTGAGAAGCTCAATGAGACCCGAGTGAAGATTACCGTCGAGGTCCCGTTTGACGAGCTGAAGCCAGAGTTCGACAACGCCTACAAGGCACTGGCTCAGCAGGTCCAGATTCCGGGCTTCCGTAAGGGCAAGGCACCTGCAAAGTTGATTGAGGCCCGCTTCGGCCGCGGCCCAATCCTGGAGCAGGTGCTCAACGACATGGTTCCGTCCCGCTACGACGAGGTCGTTCGCGAGGAGGACCTGAAGGTTATCGGTCAGCCTGAGGTCGACATCACCAAGCTGGAAGACGGCGAGCTCGTTGAGTTCACCGCTGAGGTCGACGTCCGTCCGGAGATTGAGCTGCCGAAGTTCGAGGACATCGCAGTTGAGGTTGATCCGCTGGTCGCCGACGACGAAGCTGTTGAGGCTGAGCTGCAGAACCTGCTCGCTCGTTTCGGCACCCTGACCGGCGTCGAGCGTGCAGTCGAAAAGGACGACTTCGTCTCCATCGACCTGTCCGCCACCATCGACGGCGAAGAGCTGGAAGAGGCCTCCACCGAGGGCCTGTCCTACCAGGTCGGCTCCGATGACCTGATTGACGGCCTGGATGACGCTGTTGTCGGCCTGTCCCAGGGCGAGTCCAAGGAGTTCACCACCAAGCTGGTTGCTGGCGAGCACGAGGGCGAGGACGCTCAGGTCACCGTTACCGTTCAGTCCGTCAAGGTCCGCGAGCTGCCGGAAGCTGACGACGACTTCGCTCAGATGGCTTCCGAGTTCGACACCATCGACGAGCTGAAGGAAGATTTGGCTCGCCAGGTTGAGAACACCAAGAAGGGTGAGCAGGCTCAGCAGGTTCGCGACAAGGTTCTGGCTGCCGCTATGGAGCAGACCACCATCGCTCTGCCGGAGGGTGTTGTCAAGGAGCAGGTCGAGGGCCAGCTGCAGCAGCTGCTGGGTCAGTTCGGCGGCGACGAGAAGGTTCTGAACTCCATGCTGGAGGCACAGGGCACCACCCGTGAGCAGTTCGACGAGGACTCCAAGAAGTCCGCTGAGGAAGCTGTCCGCACCCAGCTGTTCCTGGACGCACTGGCTGAAGAGATCCAGCCGGATGTTTCTCAGCAGGAACTCACCGACCACATCCTGTTCACTGCTCAGTCTTACGGCATGGACCCGAACCAGTTCATCCAGCAGATTCAGCAGTCCGGCCAGCTCGGCAACCTGTTCGCAGACGTTCGCCGCGGCAAGGCTCTGGCTACCTCGATCCTGAAGGCTTCCGCCAAGGACACCGAGGGCAACGAAATCGACCTGAACGAGTACTTCGGTGAGGTCGAGCCGGAGGCTGAGAAGGCTGAGTCCGACAAGGCTGAGGACACCTCCGCTGAGTAAGCCCCGCAATTAGCGCGGCGCGTTCGACATGACGCAACGCTTATAGCGAACAAGGGCCGTTCCCGAAACAAAGGGGCGGCCCTTTTCGTTACCCTCTAATGAACGACAAAACTCGCACACGTACGAAAAAGGAGTACACCGATGAGCGATAACGCCCAGATGTCGACGAACACGGTTTTCGACAAGCTGCTCAAGGAGCGCATTATTTGGCTGGGTGAGCAGGTCGACGACGAGATTGCCAACAAGCTCTGCGGTCAGATGCTGCTCCTGGCAGCTGAGGACCCAGAGGCGGATATCTCGCTGTACATCAACTCCCCGGGTGGCTCCGTCACCGCCGGCATGGCCATTTACGACACCATGCAGTTTGTTCCGTGCGACGTGGCTACCTACGGCATGGGCTTGGCAGCTTCCATGGGCCAGTTCCTGCTCGCCGCAGGTGCTAAGGGCAAGCGTTACGCGCTGCCGCACGCCCGCATTATGATGCACCAGCCATCTGCAGGTATCGGCGGAACCGCATCCGACATCACCATTCAGGCTGAGCAGTTCGCTGCCACCAAGAAGGAGATGGCTCGTCTGATCGCGCAGCACACCGGTCAGCCGGTTGAGCGCATTGAGGAAGACTCGGACCGCGACCGCTGGTTTACCGCAGCTGAGGCTAAGGAATACGGCCTGGTTGACCACGTCGTGACCGCCCTCAAGGACACCGCACGCTAAAAGCGGACAGTAGCGAATAATTAGAGGCGATTTAATCAACATGGAGATGAACAATATGCAGATGCCGCAGTCGCGCTACGTGCTTCCTTCTTTCGTGGAGCACTCCAGCTTTGGTGCTAAGGAATCCAACCCATACAACAAGCTCTTCGAAGAGCGCATTATCTTCCTCGGCTCCCAGGTCGACGATACTGCCGCTAACGACATCATGGCGCAGCTGCTGGTGCTCGAGGGGCTGGACCCGGATCGTGACATCACGATGTACATCAACTCCCCAGGTGGCTCCTTCACGTCGCTGATGGCCATCTACGACACGATGCAGTACGTGCGTCCCGACGTGCAGACGGTGTGCCTGGGCCAGGCTGCTTCCGCGGCAGCCGTCCTGCTCGCTGCGGGTGCACCGGGTAAGCGTGCAGCTCTGCCGAATGCGCGCGTGCTCATTCACCAGCCGGCCACCCAGGGAATCCAGGGCCAGGTTTCCGACCTGGAGATTCAGGCGAACGAAATCGAGCGCATGCGCAAGCTGATGGAGGAGACGTTGGCTCGCCACTCCGGTCGCACTGCAGAGCAGATCCGCAAGGACACCGACCGTGACAAGATCCTGACCGCTGAAGAGGCCGTCGAGTACGGCATCATCGACCAGGTCTTCGAGTACCGCAAGCACAACGCCTAAATGGGGACATGGTCTCTTTGGAGTGCTGCGCACTGGCCGTCGTAAAGCACCGGGCGAGATCGCGTGAAATTCGCCTCGCCCCTGGCGTGGAAGCCGGTATTTGCGCACACTCACGGTAGGCTGGTCTGAAGCAGTTATTGGCAACGAAGCGGAAAGGCGGCGGCGGGAGCCTCATGGCGCGTATGCAAGAAAGTGCGGATTTGCTGAAGTGCTCTTTCTGTGGAAAGAGTCAGAAGCAGGTCAAAAAGCTGATTGCCGGACCTGGTGTGTACATCTGTAATGAGTGCATCGAGCTCTGCAACGAGATTATTGAAGAGGAGCTCAACACCGGCGGCGAGGCAACTGGCAACGACGACCGCCTGCCGCGTCCGATGGAAATTCGCGACTTCCTCGATGAGTACGTCATCGGCCAGGACATGGCAAAGCGCACCCTAGCCGTCGCGGTCTACAACCACTACAAGCGCCTTCGTGCTGCAGAGACCAAGTCGGACAACGACGTCGAGCTACAGAAGTCGAACATTCTCTTGCTGGGGCCGACAGGCTGTGGCAAGACCTACCTGGCACAGACGCTGGCTCGCAAGCTGGATGTGCCGTTCGCAATCGCTGACGCCACCAGCCTGACCGAGGCCGGCTATGTCGGTGAGGATGTGGAGAACATCCTGCTGAAGTTGCTGCAGGCTACTGATTTCGACGTCGAGAAGGCGCAGCGCGGCATCATTTACGTCGATGAGATTGACAAGATCTCGCGTAAGTCTGAAAACACCTCTATCACTCGCGATGTCTCCGGTGAAGGTGTGCAGCAGGCGCTGCTGAAGATTCTCGAGGGAACCGTAGCCGCCGTGCCCCCGCAGGGTGGGCGCAAGCTGCCAAACCAGGAGTTCATTCAGTTCGACACCTCCAATGTCCTGTTCATCGTCGCCGGTGCGTTTGCCGGTCTGGAGAAGGTCGTGCAGGAGCGTGTCGGTAAGAAGGGGCTGGGCTTCGGCGCAGATGTCACCTCGGCTAACGACGCGGATATGAAGGATCCATTCCGCGACGTGCTGCCGGAGGACCTCGTTCGATTCGGCCTGATCCCTGAGTTCATTGGTCGCCTGCCCGTCATCGCATCGGTCACCAACCTCGATGAGGACGCGCTGGTTCGCGTACTCACCGAGCCCAAGAACTCCCTGGTCCGCCAATACCAGCACCTGTTCGACATGGATGGTGTGCGCCTCACCATCGACGACGAGGCACTGCGCGCCATTGCTGCCAAGGCGATTAGCCGCAATACCGGCGCCCGTGGTCTGCGCGGCATCATGGAAGAAATCTTGGTTCCCGTGATGTTCGACGTACCAGAGCGTGACGACGTTGCGGAGGTCATTGTCCACAAGGAATGCATCACGGACGGTGCAGCGCCAGAACTCGTTGAACGCAGCGCGGACAAGAAGACTGCGTAAAGGTAGCTGAAAACCCGGTTAGAGCGCCTGCTCTAACCGGGTTTTGATGTCTGTGTGGAGCCCTAGTCGTCCATGCCGTAGATGTCGCGGTAATCCGGGGCATCATCAGCAGCCAAGTCCTGAGTCTCTGGGTTGGGCTGATCGCCATAGACCTCTGCGCCAAGCGCGGACGAGTTCGCGCCATGGGAGGCCAGCAAGGAAGTGTACGAGCTTCCCGGTTCGTTGCGAGGCGAGGATGTCAACAGGCTGGTCACGGTGTCCTGTGCGAACTCACGCAGCTTGTCCGACAGCACCGTCGACTGCATTTCAATGCCGTAGAGGTTTTCAAAAGTCCGTTGGTGCAGGGTGGGGAAGGTGGCCAGTGAGAGCACGAGAATATAAAGATCAAGTGCGGAAATGTCAGTGCGGAATGCACCGTAATCGCGGCCGAGCAACAAGATGCGGTCAAACTCCAAAACAATTGGGCTCTGACCACCAAGCCCAGTCACGCCTTCTAGCGGCAGGACCGGATGTAGGTTTTCCTGGATGATGAACCGCACGGCGAGCGGGTTCGCCGAGAAGTAGTCATAGATAACACCGACCACATGCTGCAGGGCTTCCACCGGCACATTGGAGTGCGGGCGCAGGTCGTCGTCGTCAGGCCTTACGGTCTCCAGCACATGTGCCCACGTCGCCCTGTAGAGTCCCAACTTGTCACCACAGTGGTAGTGAAGCATGCGCTTGGAGACACCAGAGGCGGCAGCAATGGCATCCAAACGGGCATCTGCATACCCCTTTGCGGTGAATTCTTGAAGTGCTGCCACCAAGACTGCATGGGGGATTGCATCAGAGGAGCCTGGAGACTTCATGAAAATCCTTTGCTTGGACTAGAGAGAGACTAAGGGGTTTTGGCTATCTAACGGGGGTGAAATTGGTCAGTCGCGGACTTCTTTCTAGTGAAATGAGTACACGACCGTAAGTCATGCCTAATGCTATCCGTTTTTCAGAAATGGCCTGAGCGCATCGCCCCCGTCTGCGCCAATTCTGTAGTCGCATTAGAGTGGGCAGCGAATTGATTCTCTCTCGAGAAAGGCCTGAAGTGAACAAGACTCCCGTAAAGGTTGCAGTTACCGGCGCCGCCGGACAGATCGCTTACTCCCTGCTCTTCCGCATTGCCAGCGGTTCGGTTTTCGGCCCTGAGACCCCGGTTGAGTTGAACCTGCTGGAGATCACTCCGGCGCTGCACGCCACCGAAGGCGTCGCCATGGAGCTGTTTGACTCCGCCTTCCCGCTTCTGACTGGCATCAACATCACCGATGATCCGGCAAAGGCATTCGACGGTGCCAACGCCGCCTTCCTGGTCGGTGCAAAGCCGCGCGGCAAGGGCGAGGAGCGCTCCGCACTGCTGGGCGCCAACGGCAAGATCTTCGGCCCGCAGGGTGCTGCACTGAATGATCACGCAGCAGACGACATCAAGGTTCTGGTTGTCGGCAACCCGGCCAACACCAACACCATGATTGCCGCATCCCACGCTAAGGACATCCCGGCAGAGCGCTTCACCGCCATGATGCGCCTGGACCACAACCGTTCCCTGTCTCAGCTGTCGGAAAAGATTGGTGTTCCGACCACTGAGATCAAGAACATGATTGTCTGGGGTAACCACTCCGCAGACCAGTTCCCGGACATCACCTACGCCACCATTGCAGGCGAGAAGGTCTCCGACAAGGTGGACGCTGCGTGGGTCGAGCAGGACTTCATTCCGCGTGTCGCCAAGCGTGGCGCAGAAATCATCGAGGTCCGTGGTTCCTCCTCCGCAGCTTCCGCTGCCGCAGCCGCAGTTGACCACATGCGTGACTGGGTCACGGGTACCCCAGAGGGCGAGTGGGTCTCTGTCGCCCTTCCGTCCGATGGCTCCTACGGCATCGACGAGGGCCTGGTCGCTGGTGTTCCGTGCTACGCCAAGGACGGCGAGTGGGTTCGCGTTGAGGGCCTGGATCTCTCCGAGGTTCAGCGCGCTGGCATCGAGCGCAACGTCAAGGCACTGCGCGAAGAGCGCGAGGCTGTTAAGGACCTGCTGGTCTAAGAGCTGTTCAACGGCCGTTTAGAGGCGCTCTCTTGTGATGATTTCACAAGAGAGCGTTTTTATTTTGCGCGGTAATCGCGGTTTGGCTCGGAGCGGGAGAAAGGCTTGAATTAGGCGGTGTATAAGTCGCTGATGGCAGATATGGGTGGGGCGCAAGGGCCGTCGTAAAGCCCCTGGAAAACCAAATCCGGGCAAGGCGCTAAGATGTGACGCGTGACTGAGAACAACGTGGACCTAAACAGAGCAGATAAGTTGCCCAAGTCGTGGAACCCGGCTGACGTGGAGTCGGACCTGTACCAGGGCTGGGTAGACGCTGGCTATTTCGAGGCTGATCCGTCTAGCTCCAAGCCGGCTTACTCTATTGTGCTGCCCCCGCCGAATGTGACGGGTCAGCTGCACATGGGCCACGCACTGGACCACACTTTGATGGATGCGCTGGTGCGCCGTAAGCGCATGCAGGGCTACGAGGTGCTGTGGCTGCCGGGTATGGACCACGCGGGTATCGCAACTCAGACCAAGGTCGAGGCGATGCTGAAGGAGTCCGAAGGTAAGGACCGCTTCGATTACGGCCGCGAGGAATTCGTGGAGAAGGTCTGGGAGTGGAAGCACGATTACGGCGGACGTATCGGCAACCAGATGCGCCAGATTGGTGACTCCCTGGATTGGTCACGTGAGCGCTTCACTCTGGACGAGGGCCTGTCCCGTGCGGTTCAGACGATTTTTAAGGAACTGTTTGACCGCGGCCTGATTTACCGCGCCAAGCGCATGGTCAACTGGTCGCCAGTGCTGCAGACTGCAATCTCGGATATTGAGGTCAAGTACGAGGACGCTGAAGGCGAGCTCGTGTCTTTCCGCTACGGCGATGGGGAGGACTCCATTGTTGTGGCGACGACTCGTGTGGAGACGATGCTGGGTGACGTGGCAATTGCCGTGCACCCGGAGGATGAGCGCTACACGCACCTGGTGGGCAAGGTTCTGGACCACCCGTTCCGCGAGGACCTGAAGATTCAGGTCATCGCCGATGACTACGTGGACCGCGAGTTCGGTACCGGCGCGGTGAAGATCACGCCGGCGCACGATCCGAATGACTTCGCTATGGGCCAGCGCCACGACCTGGATATGCCGGAGGTCATCGACACCACTGGCCGTATCTTCAACACTGGCACGCGTTTCGACGGCATGGATCGTGCAGAGGCCCGTACTGCGCTGACGGAGGCGCTGCGTGAGCAGGGACGCATTGTCAAGGAGATTCGCCCGTATGTTCACTCGGTTGGTCACTCGGAGCGCTCGGGTGAGCCGATTGAGCCGCTGCTGAGCTTGCAGTGGTTCGTTAAGGTCGATGAGCTGGCCAAGATGTCCGGCGATGCTGTTCGCGAGGGCGACACGGTTATTCACCCGGCTTCGCAGGAGCCGCGCTGGTTCGACTGGGTCGATGACATGCACGACTGGTGTATTTCCCGTCAGCTGTGGTGGGGCCACCGCATCCCGATCTGGTACGGCCCGAATGGCGAGGTCGTCTGTGTCGGCCCGGATGATGAGGTCCCGACGGGCGACGGCTGGACGCAGGATCCGGATGTGCTGGATACCTGGTTCTCCTCTGCGCTGTGGCCGTTTTCCACGATGGGTTGGCCGGACGCCACCCCAGAGCTGGAGAAGTTCTACCCGACATCCGTGCTGGTCACCGGCTACGACATTCTGTTCTTCTGGGTCGCGCGCATGATGATGTTCTCGACCTTTGCTGCCACCCTGCCTGATTCACCGCTGGGCAAGGGTCGCGACGGTCGTCCGCAGGTGCCGTTCAAGGATGTCTTCCTGCACGGTCTGGTCCGCGATGAGCAGGGTCGCAAGATGTCGAAGTCTCTCGGCAACGGCATTGACCCGCTGGACTGGGTGCGTGATTACGGTGCGGACGCACTTCGCTTCACGCTGGCTCGTGGCGCTAACCCGGGCTCTGACCTGCCGGTCGGTAACGACGCCGCACAGAGCTCCCGTAACTTCGCTACCAAGCTGTTCAACGCCACCCGCTTTGCACTGATGAACGGTGCCCACGTGGGCGAGCTGCCGGACCGTGACCAGCTCACCGACACCGACCGCTGGATCTTGGACCGCCTGGAACAGGTCCGCGCCGAAGTCGACTCTGCGCTGGATAAGTACGAGTTCTCCAAGGCCAACGAGGCCCTCTACCACTTCGCATGGGACGAGGTCTGTGACTGGTACCTGGAGATGACCAAGGTTGACTTCCCACGCCTGAATGACGGCGAGACCATGACCGAGGAGCAGGCCGCCCGAGCCGCCTCCACTCGTCTGGTTCTAGGCCGCGTGCTGGATACGCTACTGCGTCTGCTACACCCGTCCATGCCGTTCGTCACGGAGACGCTGTGGAAGGCGCTTACCGACGGCGCGGAGGGCTTCGAGGACTCTCTGGTTATTTCCGCCTGGCCGGATGCAACCATGACCACCGACGGCGCTGCTGTTGATGAGGTTGCCGCACGTCGTATTGCCGATGCCCAGAAGTTGGTCACCGAGCTGCGTCGTTTCCGCAATGACCAGGGTGTGAAGCCGTCGCAGCGCGTGCCGGCACGCATGAACCTGGCGGATGCTGATCTGACTGCTCAGGAAGAGATGATTCGTTCGCTGGCTCGTGCTGAGGCACCGGAGGACGGCTTCACCGCTACCGCTTCCATTGAGGTGCGCCTGTCTCAGGCCACGGTCCTGATCGAGCTGGATACCTCCGGCACCGTCGACGTGGCCGCTGAACGCAAGCGTCTGGAAAAGGACCTGGCCAAGGCAGAGAAGGAACTGGCCGGCACCGAGAAGAAGCTCGGCAACGAGGCCTTCCTGTCCAAGGCTCCGGAGCAGGTCGTGGAGGAGATTAAGACTCGCCACCAGTTCGCACTGGAGGAGATTGACCGTATTAAGGCTCGTTTGGAGGGACTTCCGCAGGCATGACCGATCCACGGGATGCTGAACCACGTGATGAGGCCGCAGGGGAGATTCGTTTGAATCTTGGCGGCGAGGACGATTCGGTGGCGCAGGAAGAGTCTGCGCTGCGAGAGGAGTCCACTGCAGCGCCTGAGTTCGAATTCGATCCGGCTGACTCCCAGATCGTCGAGGACCTCGAACCTCGCGAAATCGCCGGTGTGATGGCTGATGACCGCATGCCCGATGACATGCGCCTCGGTGAGGTCTCCGTGTCCGAGGAAGGCCTGAGCCTGCCGGTGGATGTGGATCGCCCAGTCAATGAGCCGGCTCCGCTGGAGGCCACCGCCGAGGAGCTGCGCGAGCTCGCAGAGGTGGAAGCCGAGCTGGATCAGCGCTGGCCGGAGACCAAGATTGACCCGTCGCTCGAGCGAATCGAGATGCTGATGGACATCCTTGGCCATCCTGAGCGTGCCACTCCGGTCATTCACGTTGCCGGCACGAATGGCAAGACTTCCACTGTGCGCATGATTGAGTCGCTGGTGCGCGCTCTCGGTCGTCGCACCGGCCGCACCACCAGTCCGCATCTGCAGCTGGTTACCGAGCGCATCGCCATCGATGGCCAGCCCATTCATCCACGCGATTACGTGCGCATCTGGCGCGAGATTCAGCCCTACGTGGAAATGGTTGACGCCAAGTCCGCCGAAAAGGGCGGCCCGCAGATGAGTAAGTTCGAGGTCCTCACGGCCATGGCCTACGCTGCCTTCACCGACGCTCCTGTCGATGTCGCCGTGGTGGAAGTCGGCATGGGTGGCACATGGGATGCGACCAACGTGGTGGAGGCCGACGTGGCAGTCATCTGCCCAATCGGTCTCGATCACACGGAGTACCTCGGCGATACCCTGGCTGAAATCGCTTCTGAGAAGGCCGGCATCATCAAGTCGCGGTGGAACAAGGACGACTTGCTCACGCCACCGGACAATGTCGCCATTGTCGGCGAGCAAGAGCCGGAAGCAATGGACGTCGTTTTGCGACGTGCCGTGGAAATGGACGCCTCCGTCGCCCGCGCTGGAGTTGAGTACGGCGTCGTCAGTCATCAGCTGGCGGTCGGCGGGCAGAACCTGACGCTCAAGGGCCTGGCCGGCGAGTATGACGACATCCATCTGCCGCTGCACGGTCCGCATCAGGCGCGTAACGCAGCCACAGCACTGGCTGCGGTGGAGGCGTTCTTCGGCGCAGGTCCGGGGCGTCCGCTCAACATTGATGCGGTTCGCGAAGGCTTTGCGACGGTCGCATCGCCCGGCCGCCTGGAGCGCGTGCGTTCGACCCCGACGGTGTTTATCGATGCCGCCCACAATCCTCACGGTGCCCGTGCGCTACGCACGGCGCTCTCCGCTGAGTTCGACTTCCGCCGTGTCATTGGTGTGCTGTCGGTGTTGGGGGAGAAGGACGCTCGTGGGCTGCTGGTGGAGCTGGAGCCGTACTTCGAAGAAGTGGTAATCACCCAGAACACCTCGCCGCGTGCGCTGCACTACGACGACCTGGCTGACCTTGCGGAGGAGATTTTCGGCGAGGAGCGCGTGCATCGCGTGCCAACTCTGCCGTCCGCCGTTGAGCTAGCTGTCGCGCTGGCTGAGGAAACCGACACCGGTGACGGTATTGTCTCTGGTTCCGGTGTGATTGTCACTGGATCTGTTGTTACCGCGGGCGAGGCCCGGACACTATTTGGAAAGGACCCGCAATGAGCGAATCTCAGGCGAGCCAGCCACAGGGCAATGGCGCGGAGGATTACACCGCTGCCGACCGCGAGGCCCTGCGCGCCTACCGCGAGGGGCGTGACCTGAGTGAGGGCGGCAAGTATGGTCCGCTCGGTGCGGGACACGATCCGGCTAAGGACCCGCTGAAGGGTCTGCGCGGTGTTATGTCCGGCACGCTGATCATGCAGGCTATCTCGGTGCTGCTTGGTCTGACTGTGGTCACGCGCATTCCCGACGGTCAGATTAACCAGACCTTCTCGGTTACGTACATCACCATCCTGGGCCTGGCTCTGATTGCGATGGCTTTCCTGCAGAAGCAGCCCTGGGCGCTGAAGGCCAACATTGTACTGCAGGTCTTTGGTGTGCTGGCTATTTTCACACACGTGTCGATGGGCGTGGTGGGTATCTTCTTCGCACTAGTGTGGGCCTACATTCTGCACCTGCGGAAGAACCTCATCCAGCGTATGGAGCGCGGTCTGTTGACCACCCAGCACTCGTAGATCTCCCGCGCTCGTAGTCGCGACTTTCACCCCGCTGCACCACCACTCCGGTGCAGCGGGGTTTGTCATAGTATGATGCTCACCATGACTGAACGTACTCTTATTCTGATCAAGCCGGACGGCGTTTCCCGCGGTCTGGTCGGCGAAGTTATCTCCCGCATTGAGCGTAAGGGCCTGAAGCTGGTCGCGCTTGACCTCCGTGTTGCTGACGAGGCAACTGCGAAGGAGCACTACGCAGAGCACGTCGATAAGCCGTTCTTTGGTGAGCTGGTTGATTTCATCACCTCTGCACCGCTGGTCGCTGGTGTTATCGAGGGCCCGAACGCAATCGCTGCTTGGCGTCAGCTCGCTGGCGGCACTAACCCGGTTGAGGCCGCAACTCCGGGCTCCATCCGCGGTGACTTCGCACTTGAGGTTGCTAACAACGTTGTTCACGGTTCCGATTCCCCGGAGTCCGCTGAGCGCGAGATTGGTATTTGGTTCCCGAACCTCTAAACGTTGACGGTTCAGCATTGACCCGTGAGCGTTGAACTGGCGCCGAACTGAGCAAGCAATTGTTTGCCGGTTCGGCGCTTTTTGCTTGTCGACGACCGTGGGGCGGCCCTTCAGCGGGCTGCACGTGTGAATGCGGGCACGGGCTGCAAATGTGAAACTGTAGGAGTTTATGACACTTTCCGGCAATTTTTCAGGCCATTTCTGTCATAAACGCAGTCAGTAACTCGGATTGGCCCGCCGCCACCAATGTCGGTGCGCGCCACCTGCTCGATATGTGCGACAATGGACAGCAGCAGTAGTGCCCGGGAGTTCGCTCCGGCGGATGAAATATGCCGCATGTGATCGCTGAATCCCCGAGTCAGCCGGTAGGCCTGCCAATAAGACTTTCATAATTGTTCATCGTTTTCGGCCCTCTATCTGCGCATTTGGCGCAAATGAAGTGGCTGTCGCAACATCGTTGCTCCGCCTGGTTTCCAAGGCCACAACGGATGTAGGCGCACATGGAATGACAAAGAGTGTGCTTCCTGTTGTCGGGTTTTGCGTGGTGGGGTGTCAAGGAGAAACAAATACAGTGGCAAATTTCAGCCAGGATGTTGTCGCTAAGGCACGCGAATTTGATCGTGAGTCAGCGGCTCTGAAAACCCGAGTCCACCACCTGGCCAAGAGCTTGGGGTTGACCTCGAAGGAAACCATCGAAGCACTGGGGCACGCGGGGATCGTCGTAAAGTCCGCTGCGTCCACCATTAATCAAAATCAGCTCGACGCAGTGCTGAATTTCATCGGTGATCATCCAGAGGATGCCTCGCTTGACGACGGATCCGCTGCGACCAAGCCAACCGGCGAAAAGCCAGCCGCGAAGGAAAAACAGTCGGCAGGTAAGCCGAACGCGGCAGATGAGAAGTCGGACGAGCAAACTGCAGCTAAGTCCGAGAAGAAGCCAGCTGCGAAGAAGAGCGGCAAGAAGTCGGCTGCGAAGAAGGACACAAAGAAGGCTGCGCCGAAGGCAGAAAAGAAGGCCGACCAGAAGGCAGCTCAGAGCGAAGCGGAGTCGGACGCAGCGCCTGCCGAGGAAGTGACCGAGAAGAAGGACACCAAGAAGTCCTCGGCTAAGAAATCCTCGGCAAACCAGAGCGCAGAGAAGCAGGCTGAAGAGAAGCAGAGCGCAGAGAAGAAGAGCACGACTAAGAAGCGAGCAACGCGTAAGCGGGCTGTGAAGAAGACCGCTGGCGCTCCGGAAGAAACCGCTGCGAAGGACGAGCAGAAGGACTCGAACTCGGTCGTCGAGGAAGCTGTTGAGGCTGTAGTTCAGTCGTCGTCGAAGAAGGCTGCAGATAAGAGTGCTTCCGATAAGAAGGCTGCCGACACCGTAGCCGAGACCGCTGAGAAAACCTTCGCTGAGGAAGCTTCCGCCGAAGCACCTGCTGCAAAGAGCGCTGCAGTGACCACACGTCGTGGTCGCCGAGTTCGCCGTGCGGTCCGCACGACCAGCGCTCCAGCAGCAGAGGAAATTCAGGAAGCGCAAGAGCCGCAGAAAACGCAAGAGCCGCAGGATACGCAGGCAACTCAGAGCGAAGCCCTGCAGGACATCGAGCCGCCGGTAGTCCCGGAGCCGCCGGTTGCGGAAGAGCAGACCGCGTTTGCGCCTATCTTCCTGGCGCCGCAGGCTGTTCCGGCCTCGGCCAAGGATTCGGCCACCGAGGATGCTGCTTCGGCTGACAGCGGTGCCTCCAACCAGGGCACCGATGACAACGCGGGGGAGGGGCAGGACGGCTCGTCGTCAAGCGAAACGGAGCGTCAGCCGCGCCCGCGTCGTCGCCGTCGTGGACGTGGGCGTCGTAATGATGACGCGCAACAGGCGGAGAAGACCACCGAAAACACAGAGCGCGAGGAAGAGGAAACCGGCGAAGAGGTCGAGGAACCGCAGGCGATTAAGGGATCGACTCGCCTGGAGGCGCAGCGACGTCGCCGTATCGAGCGTCGTGAGGAATCGCGCAAGCGCCATGTAATCTCGGAGGCGGAATTCCTGGCTCGTCGTGAGTCGGTGGAGCGCACGATGGTGGTGCGTGAGCGCAAGCGCCATGACCACGCGGGCATTGTCACTGAGGTGGGTGTGCTGGAAGATGACCTGCTGGTCGAGCACTTCGTTACCTCTGACACGCAGACCACGCAGATCGGCAATATCTACCTCGGTCGCGTGCAGAACGTCCTGCCCAGCATGGAAGCGGCGTTCATCGATATCGGAACCGACCGCAACGGTGTCATTTACGTAGGTGACCTGAACTGGAAGCTGCTGGGCACGAAGTCGCGTTCGCGCAAGATTGAACATGCGCTGAAGGCCGGCGACCAGATTTTGGTCCAGGTGTCCAAGGACCCGATTGGTCACAAGGGTGCGCGTCTGACCACCCACATTTCGATGGCTGGTCGATTCCTGGTGTACGTGCCGGGCGGCCGGAGCGCGGGTATTTCCCGCAAGCTGCCGGAGCCGGAGCGCAAGCGCCTGAAGTCGATTCTGAGCGAGGTTACGCCGGAGGGCTCGGGCACGATTATCCGTACCGCAGCCGAGGGTGTGTCCAAGGAGGCCATCGAGGCCGACATCAAGCGCTTGGAGTCGCAGTGGCAGGAGATCTGGGAAGCCTCCGAGGCAGCGAAGGCGAAGCGTGGAGCAAAGCCGATTGCGCTGTACGAAGAGCCAGACATGCTGGTCAAGGTCGTCCGCGACGTCTTCAACGAGGACTTCTCGCGTCTCGTGGTGGAGGGCGATCGCCCGTGGAACACAGTGACGGACTACATCGGCGACCTGGCACCAGAGCTGGAGCCGCGACTGCAGCGCTACTTCGCCAAGGAGCACGGCGGCGCTGATGTCTTCGAGCACTTCCGCATCGATGAGCAGCTGGCCAAGGCACTCGACCGCAAGGTCTGGCTGCCTTCGGGCGGCACGCTGGTCATCGACCGCACCGAGGCCATGACGGTCATCGACGTCAACACCGGTAAGTTCACCGGCGCTGGCGGAAACCTGGAAGAGACGGTCACTCGCAACAACCTGGAGGCCGCTGAGGAAATCGTCCGCCAGATGCGTCTGCGCGATCTGGGCGGCATGATTGTCGTCGATTTTATCGACATGGTGCTGCCGGAAAACCAGGACTTGGTGCTGCGCCGTCTGAAGGAGGCCCTGGGCCGCGACCGCTCGCGTCACGAGGTCTCCGAGGTCACCTCGCTCGGCCTCGTCCAGATGACTCGCAAGCGTCTGGGCACAGGCCTGCTGGAGACCTTCTCCACGCCGTGTAGCTGCTGCAATGGCCGCGGTCTGATTATCCACATCGATCCGGTTGAGCAGGACAATCAGGGCCGTGGCCACAAGAATGGCCGTCGCAACGACGAGCAGGACAAGTCCAAGCGCCGCAACAAGTCGCGCTCGGAGCACAATCCGGCCAACCACCCGGCCGCGCTCGCCATGCACCGCGATCAGGGCGACCAGGCCGGCACTTCCAAGGCAACGCGTGACGACGACGCGGAGACCAACCAGCGCGATAAAGACGCAGCCGACAAGCGAGTTGCAGCTGCTGTCGAAGCTGTCATCGTCTCTTCTGAGAACGATGAGCCGAAGCCGCCGCGTCGTCGCCGGGTTCGTAAGAGCCAGGGCCGAAACGATGAGCAGCGACAGAACGGCCGTGGCCGTCAGGAGCGCCGCGAGCGTACTGAGCAATCGGAGAACTCCAATGACCTGGCTGCTCTGGCTGCCGCAGCTGTTGCGGAAGCCCGTGAGAAGGACCCAGAGGAGCCGTCGGATGACCGTTACATGCCGCAGGAGGGGCAGCGCCGCCGCCGTCGGGCTACGCGTCGCCGTGTAGCGGAGCATGTTGCCGTTGATTCGGCTGCACGCGACGCTGATGACCGCGACGAAGAATATGGTGATCGTCGCAAGCGTTCGGAGCGCCCGACCCGTGCTGAGCGTGCCGAGCGCACCGATAACGGTGGAGGCCGTGGCGACGCTGAACGCTCCAGCAGCGCTAGCGCTCGACATCGCCGTCGTCGCGCTGTGCGTCGTACTGCTGTGGATGAAACCACTGCGCCTCAGGCTGGGTCTCAGGCAGCTTCCACCACAGATGTGAGGGAGCCAGCCAGGAATGGCAAGGGCGGCAACACTAACAAGACCGGTAAGGCTGTGGCCGAGGAGTCCCAGACCTATGAGGAGGCGAAGGAGGCGTTCGAGCGTTCTCCACGCCGTCGTCGTCCGACGCGCGGTAACTCTCGCTCGGATCGCGCACCGCGCCGCGAGGACTTCGAGTCCACTAAGCCAAAGGCGGACGCTGAAGGCAGCAAGGGCGGAGATCGTGCGAAAGACAACCGCGATGACAGCAACCGCAGCACCAACCGCAGCGCCAACCGCAGTGGCGGTGGACGCCGCTCGGGCAAGTCACGGGTTGAGGTCGTAGCGGTCCAGGGCACGGGAGCTCGCCGTAATCGCCGTCGGGCGGTGCGCAGGGTCTCGTCGCAAAGCGATGCCGGAGCGACTGCGCCGAAGCAGCGACAGGGCGCTTCAAACCGCGCTACTAAGCCAGAGCAGAAGCAGGCTAATCGCGGTGCTGCGGCGCCGGAGACGAAACCGGCCAATCGTCGTCGCCGCGTGCGTCGTGCGGTGCGCCGAAGTGGCCAGAACTAGGTATTGGAAACCTGGAGTAAGACCAGATAGAAGGCTGTTTTCCGTTCCCTAAAGCAGGGGGTGGAAAGTGGCTTCGGAAACTGCCCGGGAAGACCGTGAAAACCAATGGGGGACAGGGTCTTACTCGGGCAGTTTGTAATTTAGGGGGATTTTTCGCTACTCTTGACCAGTCGCTGATTAGTAGGCGTATCTGGTCATGCCCACTGGTGCTTGAGGCGCTGGTGGTAAGGAAACGGCCAGAGCGGGGAAATCTACTCGGATTTGGCTTTCGGGTATGTCCCTGAAGTGTTCTGCACACGCAACTAATCGCAATTCCATTGTCCAGTCAAGGAATTACAAAGATTCCTTGAGTCGAGTTTCTCAGATAAAGGGGTAGCCCTCCTATGTACGCGATCGTCAAGACCGGCGGCAAGCAGTACAAGGTTGCCGAAGGTGACCTCGTCAAGGTCGAGAAGATCGAGGGTGAGCCGGGTTCGTCCGTGGCTCTCACCCCGGTTCTGCTCGTCGATGGCGCAGATGTCATTGCGGATGCCGACAAGCTTGCCAACGTTACCGTTAACGCAGAGATCGTCGAGGCCGCTAAGGGCCCGAAGATCCGCGGCATGCACTACAAGAACAAGACTGGCTACAAGCGCCGCTACGGCCACCGTCAGCCGCTCACTGTTCTGAAGATTACCGGCGTCTCCAAGTAAACCGCCGAAATTCCAATTAGCTTTTCCCTAGGAGAAAATCATGGCTACTAAGAAGGGTGCATCCAGCACCAGCAACGGCCGCGACTCCGAAGCTAAGCGCCTCGGCGTGAAGCGCTTCGGCGGCCAGCAGGTTAAGGCAGGCGAGATTCTCGTTCGTCAGCGCGGTACCTCGTTCCACCCGGGTGAGAACGTTGGCCGTGGCGGCGACGACACTCTCTTCGCTCTGAAGGCAGGCGCAGTCGAGTTCGGTACCCGCCGTAACCGCCGCATTGTCAGCATCGTTGAGAATAACTCCTAAGAACAACCCTCGGTTGTCCACATAGGATTACTGCAACGTTGAATTTGAGGCAGGTTTAACTGCCTTGCAGAAGAGCCGATTCCTTTCCCACTGCGAAAGGTAATCGGCTCTTTTGTTGTTTATTACTGTTTCGCGCTTTTAGGTTGCGAGGCAGCGTTTTGTTACCGCCTAGACTTCTGCCCGTCGGCTCGCTTAAATTAGGGCATTACTCCAGGCACTAGAAGATGGCTCTCCGCTCGGAAGTGTGTGTGATTTTATGTCTCGTTTTGTAGATCGTGTCGTACTGCATTTGCAGGCCGGCGACGGTGGTCACGGCTGTAACTCGGTGCTGCGTGAAAAGTTCAAGCCACTCGGCGGGCCCGATGGCGGCAACGGTGGCCACGGTGGCGACATTGTGCTGGTCGTCGACCCGCAGATTCACACTCTGATGGACTTCCACTTCCATCCCCACATCAAGGCTGCCAACGGTAAGCCCGGCGCGGGTGATCACCGCAATGGTGCTCGCGGCGAGGACCTGGTTCTCGGAGTGCCGGAGGGCACGGTTGTGATGACCGAGGATGGGGAAGTGCTGGCGGACATGACCGGTAAGGGGGACCGCTTCATCGCCGCTGAAGGCGGTTACGGTGGCCTGGGCAACGCAGCGCTGGCGAACAAGAACCGCCGTGCGCCGGGCTTCGCTCTCCTCGGTGAGCCTGGCGAGGCCAAGGATCTTGTCTTGGAGCTCAAATCCATGGCAGACGTTGGACTGGTGGGCTTCCCGTCAGCCGGAAAGTCCTCGCTGGTCAGCACCTTGAGCGCTGCTAAGCCGAAGATTGGTGACTACCCATTTACCACGCTGCAGCCGAACCTGGGTGTGGTCAACGTTGGCTACGAGTCCTTCACCATCGCAGATGTGCCGGGCCTTATCCCGGGGGCGTCTGAAGGCCGTGGTCTTGGGTTGGATTTCCTGCGTCACATTGAGCGCTGTGCTGTGCTGGTGCATGTGGTGGACGCTGCTGCGCTGGAGGGCGACCGCGATCCGGTCTCTGACATCAAGGCGTTGGAGGCGGAACTCGCCAACTACCAGTCGGTGCTGAAGGCCGACGTGGGGCTTGGGGACCTCGCAGAGCGTCCGCGCGTCATCGTGCTGAACAAGATTGACCTGCCCGATGCTCGCGAGATGATTGACATGCAGCGCGAGGAGTTGGAGAAGTTCCGCTGGCCGATTTATGAGATCTCTACGGTGACGCACGAGGGACTCAAGGAGCTGACCTACGGCCTGAAGGATCAGATTGCCGCCTACCGCAAGGCGCATCCGTTGCCAACAGAGCAGGAGCCCCGTGCGGTCATCCGTCCGGAAGGTGTGCGTGGCAAGAAGCGCGAAGGCGCGGACTTCACCATCGAGCGCGATCCGAATACCCCAGATGGGTTCATTGTGCGTGGCCGTAAGCCGGAACGCTGGATTAACCAGACGGACTTCGAAAACGACGAGGCAGTCGGCTACTTGGCTGACCGCCTGGCCAAGCTTGGTGTAGAAGATGCCCTGGCAAAGGCTGGGGCAACGGTTGGCTGCCCGGTGACGATTTCCTATCTCACCTTCGAGTGGTACCCGCAGCAGGTCGCGGGCACCGATGACTTCGTGCCGAGTGGCCGTGGTACCGACGATCGTCTCTACGTCAACGAGCGCACTAGCGCTGAGCAGCGTAAGCGTGCATCGCAGGCCCGCCGTGGTCTGATTGACGAGTACGATTTCGGAGATGGCGAAGAGGCTATTCGCGACCGGTACTCATAGTCGCGGGCGCCAGCGTCGTCGGCAAGCGAAGACTTCAAACTTGCATTTTGCCATTAATTGTTTAAACAATTATATAGTCAGAATTACATTAGACCGTCATGTTTTCCATTAGTGAAATGAGTGAGTCAGTTATCCCTTCCGACACCGTTGCCAACGATGTTGACGTCACTGGAGCAGATGCATTAGATGCCCCGGTAGCTACCCCGAAGTCTGAATCGGACGCGCCGATTTCCCGTGAGGAGGTCGACGAGCTGCTTCACAACAATCCTGAGTCCACCGTCGCTGAGATTGAAAAGGCGACTGAGAATTTATCTCCGGGAACCAAAGGCGGTTTCGATTCCGAGACTCGTGAGGCAATTCGGACCGCGAAGCGTGTCGTGGTGAAGATTGGTTCTTCCTCGTTGACCGGATCTGACGGTCGTACCGATCCCGAACGCATCGACTTCATTGCCGATGCCCTGGAAAAGCGGATGGGCTTTAGCGATGTCATTGTCGTGTCCTCCGGCGCGGTGGCATCCGGAATGGGGCCGCTGGGGCTGACTTCGCGTCCCACTGATTTGGCGACCAAGCAGGCGGCTGCAGCGGTGGGGCAGGTGCGCCTGGCACAGGAGTGGGGACGCTCCTTCCTGCGCTATGGCCGCACTTCTGCGCAGGTGCTTTTGACCTCGGACGATGCAGGTGTGCGTTCGCGTGCCCGCAACGCTCAGCGCACTATCGACCGCCTGCGCCAGCTGGGTGCAGTGCCAATTGTCAACGAAAATGACACGGTCGCGACCTCGGAGTTCCGCTTCGGCGACAACGACCGCCTGGCCGCCCTGGTCAGTCACCTGGCGTACTGCGATGCACTGATTCTGCTTTCCGACGTCGACGGCCTCTACGACCGCAACCCGGCCGATCCAGGTGCAACCTTTGTGCCAGAGGTGCGCAGCGGTAACGACTTGCGTGGTGTTATCGCCGGTGACGGTGGGGCATTGGGCACCGGTGGAATGGCCTCGAAGGTGTCTGCCGCACGCCTGGCTTCGCGTGCTGGGGTGCCGGTGCTGCTGACTTCGGCGTCCAACATTGAGCGAGCACTGGACCAGGCAGATGTGGGAACCGCTTTCGCCGCGAAGGACAACCGCTTGAGCGCCTGGAAGTTCTGGATGCTCTACGCAGCGGATAGCTCGGGCCTGCTTCGCCTGGATGCCGGCGCGGTCGACGCTGTGACCCGCATGCGCAAGTCGCTGCTCCCGGTCGGTATCACCTCGGTTGACGGTGAGTTCTCCGCTGGTGACATCGTCGACCTGATTGGCCCGAGCGGTGAGGTCATCGGACGCGGCGAGGTCAACTATGACTCTGAAGAATTGCTGGGCATGATCGGCTACCACACCGAGGAATTGCCGAATGACATGCAGAAGCCTGTCGTCCATGCCGACTACCTGTCGGATTTCGCCTCCCGCGCTTAGGAGAGCGTTGCGCTGAGAGCTGCAGCGCTTAAAGACGCGCACCTGGGCGCGCCCGGACAGAGGTGCCTCGGCAAAGACCGGCTGAGTGGGGACTAGCTGAGTGCGGACTGGCTGGGGGGAGGAGCGCCTGAGCGCGGACTGCCTGGATGAGGAACTTTCGGGCATAATCCTAAGTGTGTTATCGAAAATTATTGGCGTCATCGGCGAGTTGCTCTTGACAGCTGGAGTGCTGGTGGCGCTCTTCGCCTTTTATCTGCTGTACTGGTCTGGTCTTGAAACTGGGAAAGCTCAGCAGCAGGCTCGTGATGAGCTGCAGCAGGCATGGTCCGCACCGGCATCGGCCGCAGCTCAGGCGCCAGAAGGCACGGAGCCAGCTGTTGAGGGCTCCTGGGTGCCTGGCTCTGCGGTGGCGATGATTTCCGCTCCTAAGGCCGGTTTTAGCGATTTGGTCGTATTCGAAGGTGTCTCTCAGGAAGTTTTGCGCGGTGGCCCCGGCCATTATCCGAGCACAGCCCTTCCGGGGCAGGTGGGCAACAGCTCTTATGCCGCCCATCGTGACGGCCACGGAGCTCCCTTTGACAACATTGACCGCCTGCAGACGTGCGATGACATCACCGTAGAGACGCGTGATGCTATTTACCGCTACAAGGTATTGCCGGTCGACGGTATGGCTGGCGCAGGGGAAAGCTTCGACTGCGTGCCAGAAGGAACTAACGTCCCCGAGATTCCCGGCCAGCACATTGTCACTCCAGACCGCGCCGATGTCCTCAATCCGGTCGGTGACGCGACTCTACTTACGCTGACTACCTGCCATCCGCAGTGGGACAACACTCATCGGCTCATTATTCACGCGGTTCTCGCCGGTGTTGAGACCAAGGAGGTCAACTAGATGTACGCAGCTTTTTGGCGATCCCTGCCGGGTCCGTGGTGGGTGAAAGCGATCATCACCATCGTGATTGCCGTCATCGTGTTCCTGCTGTTGATGAATTACATCTTTCCTTGGGTTGCTGAGCTAATTCCTTCAAATGATGTCTCACTCTAGTTATGCTGGTAGGCATGACTGCTCAAACGAACGAAACTGCTAACACCATTCAACAGGGCATTGCCGAGGATTCGGCTCTTAGCCCGGAGCGTGCTGCTGAGCGCGCCGAGGTTTTAGATAAGGCACAGCGTGCCAAGGCTGTCGCGGGAGAGCTGGCTCGCTTTACGTCGGTACGCAAGAACGAGCTCCTGCTGGCCGCAGCAGATGCGCTGGTCGCCCGTACTGAAGAGATTCTGGTAGCCAACGCCAAGGACATCGAGGCCGGTAAGGCCCGTGGTTTTAGTGACTCCCTGCTGGATCGCCTGCGTCTTGACGCCAATCGTGTTGAGGGTATTGCCGGTGGGCTGCGCCAGGTTGCGGCCCTGCCGGATCCGGTAGGCGAGGTGCTGCGGGGAAGCACTCTTCCTAACGGCATTAAGCTTTCCCAGGTCAGCGTTCCGCTGGGCGTGATGGGCATGGTCTATGAGGCTCGCCCGAACGTTACTGTCGATGCCTTTGGTCTGGCGCTGAAGTCGGGCAACGTGGCCTTGCTGCGTGGCTCCAAGTCCGCCGTCCACTCCAACACGCAGCTGGTCGCGGTTTTGCGTGAGGTGCTGGCCAACCACGATGCACCGGAGGACCTTGTTCAGCTGCTGCCGTGTGAGACCCACGATTCCGTGCAGGATCTCATCACTGCCCGCGGCCTGGTTGACGTAGTGATTCCGCGCGGCGGTGCCGGTCTGATTGAGGCCGTCGTGACGAAGGCAACGGTGCCGACCATTGAGACCGGTACCGGTAACTGCCATATCTACATCGATGCTTCCGCCGATATCGACGAGGCGATTGCGCTGATGATTAACGGCAAGACCCGCCGTCCGAGCGTCTGTAACGCCACTGAAACGGTTCTCATTGACTCGGCGCTGTCCGCGCAGGATCAGGTCCGCATTTTGGACGCGCTTGCCGACGCGGGCATTGCGGTCCACGGCGATGTCGATAATCTGGCGGCCTCTGGGTGGACCGGTGAGGTCATTCCTGCGACGGAAGAAGACTGGTCGGATGAGTACCTTTCGCTAGACATTGCCGCACGCATTGTCGACGGTGTGGTGGCCGCGACGGATCACATCACTGAGTACTCCTCGGGTCACACGGAAGCTATCTCTGCACGTGACTGGGGCGTGTGCCAGGAGTTCGTCGACCGTGTTGATGCTGCCGCTGTCAGCGTCAATACCTCCACTGCGTTCACCGATGGTGAGCAGTACGGTTTCGGCGCAGAGATTGGTATTTCCACCCAGAAGCTGCACGCCCGTGGGCCCATGGGGCTGCCGGAGTTGACCAGCAGCAAGTGGGTTCTGGCTGGTCGTGGACAGACTCGTCCGTAGTGCCCGGGTAAAGTGCCAGTCATGATTAAGCGCAAGAAAAGTGTGCGGTCGCGAGTACACGCCGCGTTGACAGCGAAGTCGGCGGAAGCGCCCCGGCAGCGCATTGGCGTAATGGGTGGCACTTTTGACCCCATTCACAATGGTCACCTGGTTGCCGCGAGCGAAGTGGCAGACCGTTTTGACCTCGACTTTGTGCTTTTCGTGCCCACGGGTGAACCGTGGCAAAAACGCGGCCGGAAGGTCTCTCACAGCGAAGACCGCTACCTGATGACGGTCATTGCCACTGCGTCGAACCCGCAGTTTTCGGTCTCGCGGGTTGATATTGATCGGCCGGGTGCGACCTATACCGTCGATACGCTGCGGGATTTGAAGGTCATCTATCCCAACGCGGATCTGTTCTTCATTACCGGTGCCGATGCGCTGCAGAAGATTATGACGTGGCGGGACTGGGAGGAGATGTTCGACGCAGCAACGTTCGTCGGTGTCACTCGTCCAGGGGTTCACCTGCGGGCAGAGGACCTGGAAGGAATCGACGCTTCACGGTTGCACCTCATCGAGATTCCCGCCATGGCTATTTCTTCTACCGATTGTCGAAAGCGTGCGGAGGCAGGACGCCCTGTTTGGTACTTGGTGCCGGATGGCGTGGTGCAGTACATCGCTAAGCGGGGTCTGTACCAGTCTGCTGAGGGCACGGTTGGTTCTGTGGGCCCCGCATCGGTGAACTCGACCTCCGAGGATGCGGCATCGGTGGATGCGAAGTCCGATACCGTGGACTGAAAGTTAGCAAAATCCCGCTGAGACGGTAAGTTACAAGTACAAACGCTGTTTTTCACGACTTTTAATCACAAGGAGCTGAAGTCTTTCGTGACTGCACAACCACGCGCCATTGAGCTGGCGACCGCCGCGGCGAAGGCCGCCGATAGCAAAAAGGGTGAGGACGTCGTTGTTCTCGATGTCTCTGGCCCGGTGGTGATTACGGACGCATTCGTCCTGGTCAGTGCTGACAATGAGCGTCTGGTTGCCGCAATCGTCGACGAAATTGAGGACGATCTGCGTGACCTCGGCGCAAAGCCGGTTCGCCGCGAAGGTGTCCGTGAGGGACGTTGGGCGCTGCTGGATTACGGCGACATTGTCGTGCATGTCTTCCGCAGTGAAGAACGCGACTTCTACGGCCTGGATCGACTGTGGCGCGATTGCCCGCGCATCGAGGTCGAGGGCATCGAGCAGCCGAGCAACGAGGACGGCGAAGATTCCGCCCGCAATGCTCGTTCTATCGACGAGATTCCGCTGGCTGCCGAAAACCCGGACACGGACGAGTTTTAATTGTGGCGGGCTCACGCGAGGCACATGTTGCCGCTCGACGTCGCCTGATTATGCTGCGGCACGGGCAGACCTCGTATAACGCTACCGGCCGCATTCAGGGACAGCTGGACACGCAGCTTTCCGACGTTGGTCGCGAGCAAGCCCGTACTGCGGCGCAGTACCTGGCGGAGGCTGAACCGCGAATCACAAAAATCGTGTCCTCTGACCTGACCCGGGCAGCCGACACCGCCCGCGCGCTAGCCGAGGCCACCGGTGCAGAGTTGAGTTTTGATAAGCGCCTGCGTGAGACCAACCTCGGTGAATGGCAAGAGCGCACCTACGACGAGATTGACTCCGCGTTTCCCGGTATGCGTGACCACTGGCGCCATAATCTCAACTGGGCACCCAAGGGCGGCGAGACCCGCTTTGAGGTTTCCAACCGAATGCTGGCGGTCATTGCTGAGCTAGCGGCCAACCCCGATTGGGAGTTGGATACCTTTGTGCTCGTATCCCACGGTGGTGCCATTGCTGCCGCTACCGCAGCCCTGCTGCAGATGCCGCGCGACTACTTCAGCACGTTCAACGGCCTGGGCAACACTGCGTGGGTCGAAATGGAGCAGCGCACGCGCGTCAATGGTGAGACCTCCTGGTACCTGAATGCTTTTAACGCGAAGGTCCGTGAGCGGGAGTCGCAGGTTTCTGATTCTTCAGGAGGCCGCCATGCCCGGTGACGGTCGCGTTCGCATTGTTGTTGATGACACCGCGTGCCTGATGCCCGAGGTTGCCCGCAAGCTCGACATCACCGTGGTTCCCATCGGCCATGACATCAATGAAGACGCCGTCACCACGTCGGCAGTCAGTCCACTGAAGTTGTGCGCCGCATATGCGCGTGCGCTGGAACGCTCCAACAAGGATGGTTCTGACGCTGGCGTTGTCGCCCTGCATCTTGGCAAGGGAATGTCCGCGACCTGGTCTAACGCTGTCACAGCTGCTGGTGCGCTTGACCGTGTGACCGTCATCGATACCGACACAGTCGGAGCCGGAGTCGGTGCCGCTGCCATCGCGGCGGCCAAGGCTGCGAGGGCCGGGGCCAGTCGTGATGAGGTTGCCGATGTTGCTCGTGATGTGCTGCAGCGCTATCGACTCTGGTTGTTCGTACCAAAGCTTGATTCGCTGCGCCGTGGTGGTCGCATCTCCGCGGGCCAAGCGATGCTTTCCACGGCTCTCGCTATCAAGCCCATCGTCGGCATCAAAGATGGCTCACTGGCGCTCGTCGCCAAGTGCCGGACAGAAGCGAAGGTCAAGCAGCGCATGGTGGATTTCGCCACGAAGATGGTGCGGTCCGCGTCATCGGCGAACCGTCCGCCTGCGGTATTGCTGCATCATTCCGACGCGCTTGACGACGTTCACGAGCTCCAGGCCATGCTTGCCGAAGAGCTACCCGACGATACCCGGTTTAGAATCCTCGATTTGCCGGAGTCTCTTACCGCTCATGTCGGACAGGGAGCCTATGCAGTTGGCATGGTCTCCGGTGGCTCGATTGATTCGGATGCCATGGATTTTGAAACAGAGATGGGCGTGACAGCGCTGCTCCACAGCGTGGAGGAGAGTGACGCGCCTGCTGTTGATGCTGAGGCTGCGGACACGGTGGAACACGATTCCGGGAACTTAGTCGATTCCGGTGACTCTGCTGACACGGATGGTTCGGCTGAAAACGCTGGCACCACGGACCCAGGTGAGCCAATCACCGACCAGGCTGCGGTGAAAGTAGTTGAGAATCCGGCTGCCAGTCGCAACCGCAATAAACGAATCCATCGCACAGTCGTGACTAATGAACAGGGAATTCCGCTTTTCACCACGGCGGTTTCTAAATTGCCAACGTGGAGTGAGAATCGCCAAGCAGCTCTGGATAAAGCTGAGCGTCTGGCGAAGGCTATCTCTGATTTGGCGCTGCGCGATAAGTCCGATCCCGAGGGAGCTGTATTTGGCACCGAAGGGGAGAAATCGCGGGAGTCGTCGTCAAGCAACAAGCGTGATGATGACGGCGACGAGAAGAAGAAGTAGTTGCTGAACTGCGAAGATGATGTGGCCTGTGGATAACCCCCACAGGCCAATTTTTATCCACAGATGGCGCCTCGATGAGTGCTTTCGTCGAGGTGGCATGTGGGGCGGGGCGCTAGTGTGCGCATCGTGACGAATTTGCGGAATCGGCTGGCGGACTATCTGGAACCGATTGATCAAGACAAGCGCATGGCGGTGGACTTTTCCACGCGCCGGGCGGTGGTGACGCCGCGGGTGGCGATGGCTGCGTGCCTTGTGATTGCGGTGTTGGCCTTGGGAGTAATCGCTGCGGTGGTGTGGCCGTCGACGCCGCAGGTGGAGATGCCTGCGGTGCAGGACGCGGCTGTCGCGGGGACGACACCGGAGACGACCGAAACCCCAGCGGAGACGCCAGCCGGTGCGGGAAAGGAGACTAACGCTCAGGCACAGATGGGGCCGTTGATTGTGTCGGTGGTGGGATTGGTTGTGAATCCAGGCGTGGTGGAGGTGCCAGTGGGTGCGCGGGTGGTGGAGGCAATTGAGCGTGCGGGTGGGCTTTTGCCGGAGGCTAATCCTGCCAGCGTGAACCTGGCGGCACCGTTGGTAGATGGTCAACAGATTGTGGTTGGGACAGAGGCGCTGCCAGCAGGGACGGCGGAGGGCGGTTCCGATGTTTCTGGCGGTTCTGGCGCCGGTGCTGCAGGCGGGGCTGGCCCGGGTGGCTCTGACGGAAAGATCAACATCAACACCGCCACTGCTACGCAGCTGGAGGAATTGCCCGGAATTGGACCCGCAACGGCGACCAAAATCATCGACTTTCGTGAAAAGAACGGGCCTTTTGCGAGTATCGACGCACTTGAGGAGGTTCCGGGAATCGGCCCGGCTAAGGTAGAGGCTCTGCGCGATGCCGCCACCGTCTGACCTGCGCGCTCGTGCTGGGCTCGACGTGCGGCTAGTGCCAGCAGCGGTGTTGGCGTGGGCGACTGCGGTGGCAGTGATCATGCGCCCAGAATGGGCGATAGTTGTGGCACCAACCGCAATCGTGACTGCGGTGGTGTTGCCGTGGGCGTGGCAGCGTTGGTCGTGGCGATGGGGAAGAGGTGCGGTGACCTCCGGCTGGCGAGCAATCGTCACTATCGTGGTGCCAGCTGTGGCGGTGGCCAGTGTTGCGGTGGCCACGCGAATCCGCATAGCGCAAGCCCGAGCCCACGAGCTCTATGACGACATTGGCGGGATGTCGAAAGTGCAATTGCGCCTCGTCACCGAGCCGAAAGCTACCGAGTTCGGGGCCAGCGCGAAGGCCCGCATCGAGGGCCTTCCGGGGCAGGTGTCGGTTTTCGGAGACGAGCAACTGTTGGCGGTCACGAGAGACGCCGTAGTTGAATCCACAGCCGGTATACGTGTGGCCAGCAAACCCTGCATTAGTGGTATCCAGCTGAATCTGCGCGGCGATATTGAGGTCATCGCGCCACCGCAGGGGCTGGCAGCTCAGGTGCGCCAGCAGCTCTTTGACTCGGCGCAGAATCTTCCCGTTGGTCCCGACCGCCTGATTCCCGCCATGGCCATCGGCGATGAGCGCGGCTTTAGCCTCAACGACGGCGACATGATGACTGCCTCTGGGCTTTCACATCTATCAGCAGTCTCTGGAGCGAACGTTGCGCTTGTTATCGGGGCTGTTGTAACCGTGTTCTCGTGGGCTGGGCCGCGGGTGCGGGTCGCAGTCGCCGCACTTGCCCTGTACGGCTTCGTGGCAATTGTGGGCACAGAACCGTCAGTGCTACGCGCAGTGGTCACCGGTTGCATTGGGCTGTTGGCGATTCTCGTAGGACGAGCTGGCCAAGCCATCGCGGCGCTATCGGCTGGCATTATTGGGTTGATTCTCCTGGCACCAGACCTATCGGTATCAGTGGGCTTCGCCCTGTCGGTCGCAGCCACCGCTGGGTTAGTCCTTCTTGCCGAGCCCCTTGCCAGACGCCTGTCCGCCACCACCGTTATGGGTACCTGGCCCGCCCCAGTAGTCCGCGCCGTCGCCGTATCGATTGCCGCACACGTGGTCACCATGCCCGTATTGGCGCTTCTCATCGGCGAAATTAGTCACGTCTCACTGCTCGCCAATCTCCTCGCCACGCCCGCCGTCGCACCGGTTACTATCGCTGGTTCGCTCGCTGCCGTTGCCGCCGCACTGCATCTCAATTGGCTGGTCAGTGCGCTGCTCTGGTGCGCCGCGCCGTGCGCATGGTGGATTCATCAGGTCGCACGCCTCGCTGCGGGAATCGTCGCGCCCGCCACTGGGACGGTCACGTTGGTCATCTCCTGCACGCTCACGTTCGCATGCTTGACGGCGCTCTGGGCGTGGCCCCGTCTTGCGCTCCGCGCTGGGGCCTTCGCTGCTGTCTTGGCAGCCGGTAGTTATGCCGTTATTTGGGTGTTCGGCCTCGACATTGCGCGTGCCCCACAGGGGTGGAAGCTTGCAGCCTGCGCTGAGAAGAACCAGATCGTTCTCATTCACGCGGGTACTGCCGGAGAACCCGCCAACCATGTTGCATCGGTTGGTTACCCTGCACCGACCCCGCTCAGCCGGCAGTGCCGAATTGCGCTCAGACTCACCGAGCAAATGACGTGGCATACCCAGGTACTGGATACTGCCGCAGATAACACCACGACAGAAACCGTGGTGGTGGAATCCCCGTCGTATATCGCTGAAGCCGTGAGCGGCCAACCGCTCCAATCGCACCGCTCACCCCAGTGGTTTATCGCCCGCGAGTGTGGTCCGCGCGTGCGAGAAACCGTAATGACACCCGAGCACATTCCTGTGGTGTGCCCACAGCGAGATGGGCCGCAAGCTCTCTATTCGAATGGCGAAGTCTGGCGAGGAAGGTGAAATCCGGGCTGTCCCGTAGGCTAGAAACAACAGTCGCAGGAATCAACGCGGAAAAGAGGTCGGGATTGAGCGCCGTCGCACCCGTGAATTTGATTGTGGGCAAAGAGGAACTGCTGAAAGACCGCGCCCGCCTCGCCATTGTCGCTGCCGTCCGCGCGCAGGCAGCAACGGAGTCCGATCCGGGCGGACGCTCGGTGCCTGTGACCACCATCCGTGCAGGGGACATGACCACTGTTGACGCGGTGGAGCTCTTCAGCCCCTCATTGTTTGGGGATGACCGGATCGTGGTTGTTACCGACTGCCAAGACGCCGGCAAAGAGCCTGCCAAGCTGTTGATGGATTCGGTTAAGGATCCCGCGCCGGGCATCACGTTGATTCTCCTTCACAGCGGTGAGGGGCGTCAGAAAAAGATGGTCGCTGACCTGCGTAAGTTGAGGGTCCGCTTTTTCGAAGCTCAACCGCTTAAGCGAAACGACTTGCCCGGTTTTGTTGGCGAAGAATTCGCCTCACACGGGGTTAAGGTGCGTCGCGACGTCATCGATACCGTCCTGGATGCGGTCGGTTCAGACCTCCGCGAACTAGCCACCGCTATTTCCCAGCTCTGTGCAGACACCGCGGGCAAGGTCACCTCGGAAGCAGTGCGCACCTACTACGGTGCTTCGGCGGAGGTCTCGGGCTTTGAGATTGCCGAGCTCGCACTGCGCGGTCGGGGTGGGGAAGCGTTGGCGAAGATGCGCCGTGCTTTGCAGCTGGGAATGGCACCGGCACTGCTGTCGGCTGCAATCACGGGAATGGTCGGTGATGTAGCTCGGCTCCACGGCGCACGTGGCGTTAATGCTCGCAGGGATGCCCACCGCTATGGCATGCCGCCGTGGAAGTTGGAGAAAACTCAGCGGTTGGCTTCGGCCTGGTCAACTCCGGCGGTTGCTCGCGCTGTGGTTGTTGCGGCACAGCTGGATGCGGACACCAAGGGAGCCTCGTCGACTCCCGAGCTGTCGCTGGAACAGTCGGTGCTTCGTATCGCGGAGCTGGCCCATTCGTCCCATCGGCGTTAAAATTTACGGGCTGCAAATGTGAAACTGTGTGAGTTTATGACACTTTCAAGCCATTTTTCAGGCCATTTTTGTCATAAACGTAGTCAGTAACTCGCATCGCCCCACCGCCGCCAGCCATAAACGCAGCCACTAACTCACGTTGGGGTTAAATAATAAAAACCGCCTCCCGCCACATCCGAAAAGAAATCGGAAAATAGCAGGAAGCGGTTAATTTCACGGCACAAGCGCGGCAAAAGCAGCGCTAGCACGGCGCAAGCGCAGCGCAGAATCAGCACAGCGCCGAAAGGGGAATTAGCCCTCCAGCTTGTTGAAAGCCTTAGCCATACCGGACTTCTTGTTAGCCGCAGTGTTGCGGTGGAAGACGCCCTTGGTGACAGCCTTGTCCAGCTTGCGGGAAGCAACGCGCAGCTGAGCCTCAGCAGCAGCCTTGTCGCCAGCCTCAACAGCAGCCTGGAACTTGCGGATCTCGGTGCGGACTGCAGAGCGGATAGCCTGGTTACGCAGGCGAGCCTTCTCGTTGGTCTTGTTGCGCTTGATCTGGGACTTGATGTTTGCCATCGTGAATACCTCTTGTATCCGTAGTAGTTGGAATTGCTACCGTCCGCCACCAAGAAAAGTCCTGATCACAGTGCAAATTTCGGGTCGAACCTCTGCTGGTCAAACTAATTAACCAGCGAGTTAAAACCACCCACTGCGCTTATACGACGATGAAAACGCGAACCCAAGGTCCTGCCCGCGCTCGCCGAAAAGGAACGCAACGGTAAACAACTTGCAGAATCTTAGCAAACAGCGCTGCCTAATACCAGCCGCTGCCTAATTCCAGCTTCGGCTAATTCCAGCCATAGTCACCGCGAAGTCGGGCGGCGATGAGCTCGAAGCGCCTGCGGGGCATCATTGCGCCTGCGCGGCGAATGCCCGATTCCGGGATGAGCAAGATGCGGTCCATGCGAACCCACGATGGCTGGGGGTCTTCATTCCAGAATCCGCTGCCAATAAATAGCCACTCCGGGTGCTCACTGTGCTCGGTGCGGGTGGAGATGAGCATGCCCAGAAGATACTGGTCGTGGCGACCAACCACGACCACAGCGCGCTCACGCAAAGCGGCATTTTCACCTTCGAGCTGCAGCGGAATCCATACCACTTCGCCGGGGTCGGCCTGACCATCCATGTCGGGACTGTAGACGATTGTACGGGCCAGCTCCGCGGTTGGACGCGCGATGGTCACCGGGTCTCGCAGGCGAAGTAGGGCCTCCTTGGACTCGTCGGAAAGCGAGGTGTCCTGAGCGAGCCCAAGTTGCGTGTTGAGCTTAAACAGCGCCTCATCGAGTGTGTCGGGGCCGCGGAACCACTCGGTACCGGCGAAAAGACGCGCGCTGATGCGATTACGCAGGCGCCGCGGCCAGCTTTCGCGTTCATTTTGATCGGTGGACGAAGTGGAGCTCATGGAATCTAAGTCTAGAGGTTTAGTGCGGAGGGAATCGATAGGTAAGATTGTGCGTGATTGTATTTAAGCCCGGCTGGTCGGTTTTCGAGGCCGGCGCATATGGGTCGGCCAACGCCGCGCCCCAATGCCCATAACGTCTTTATTTTTCGGAGTAGACCCAACGTGACCAAGAATTTTGCGGAGCAGACTTTTACGGACCCTTCACGGATTCGAAATTTCTGCATCATTGCGCACATTGACCACGGTAAGTCCACCCTGGCGGACCGAATTCTGCAGCTCTCGGGTGTTGTCGAGGCGCGCGACATGCGCGATCAGTACCTCGACAACATGGATATTGAGCGCGAACGAGGCATTACCATTAAGGCTCAGAACGTGCGCCTGCCGTGGGTTCCGCGCACAGGTAAGCACGCAGGCGAAGAAATCGTCCTGCACCTGATTGATACGCCGGGTCACGTTGACTTCACCTACGAAGTCTCGCGTGCGCTGGAGGCGTGTGAAGGCGCAATTCTGCTGGTCGACGCTGCTCAAGGCATCGAAGCGCAGACACTGGCCAACCTGTACCTGGCCATGGAAAATGACCTGGAAATCATCCCGGTACTGAACAAGATTGACCTTCCAGCCGCGGATCCGGATAAATACGCGGAGGAAATTGCGCACATCATCGGCTGTGAACCGGAAGATGTCATGCGTGTTTCGGGTAAGACTGGTGAGGGCGTTGAGGAGATGCTCGACCGAGTCTGTGAGCTCGTCCCGGCACCGGTCGGCGACCCGGAGGCACCTGCCCGTGCGCTGATTTTTGACTCGGTCTACGACACCTACCGCGGTGTGGTCACCTACATCCGTGTTGTTGATGGTCAGCTCAAGCCGCGTGAAGTCATTCAGATGATGTCCACTGGCACTAAGCACGAGCTGCTGGAAATTGGCATTGTTTCGCCGCAACCGAAGAAGTGTAAGGGGCTTGGCGTCGGCGAGGTCGGTTATCTCATCACCGGTGTGAAGGATGTCCGTCAGTCCAAGGTCGGTGACACCGTCACGCTGAACGCCACACCGGCTGAGGAGCCGCTGGAAGGCTACGAAGAGCCCAAGCCAATGGTCTACTCCGGGCTGTTCCCAATTTCTCAGGCCGACTATCCTGACCTGCGCGATGCGTTGGAAAAGCTCCAGCTTAACGACGCTTCGTTGACATTCGAACCGGAGACCTCGGTGGCTCTCGGGTTTGGTTTCCGCGGTGGTTTCCTGGGGCTGCTGCACATGGAGATCACCCGCGCCCGACTGGAGCGCGAGTTTGACCTGGATCTGATTTCGACGGCCCCGAACGTTGTCTACCGCGTTGTCACTGAGGACGGCACCGAGGTCACCGTTCACAATCCGAGTGACTGGCCGGAGGGCAAGCTCCGCGAGATTTACGAGCCGATGGTCAAGTGCACCATCGTTGTGCCGAGTGAATTCGTTGGTCCCACCATGGAGCTGTGCCAGCAGAAGCGCGGCGAGATGGGCGGTATGGACTACCTGTCGGAAGACCGCGTGGAGCTGCGTTACAAGATGCCGCTGGGCGAGATTATCTTTGATTTCTTCGACATGCTGAAGTCCCGTACCAGGGGTTATGCCTCGCTGAACTACGAAGATGCCGGTGAGCAGCTTGCGGATCTGGTCAAGGTTGACATCCTGCTGCAGGGAGAGGCCGTCGATGCTTTCTCCGCTATCGTCCACCGCGACAACGCCCAGTGGTACGGCAACAAGATGACCAAGAAGCTGCGCGAGCTGATTCCTCGCCAGCAGTTCGAGGTCCCGGTTCAGGCTGCAATCGGTTCGAAGATTATCGCCCGTGAAAACATTCGTGCACTGCGCAAGGACGTCCTTGCCAAGTGCTACGGCGGTGACATTTCCCGTAAGCGCAAGCTGCTGGAGAAGCAGAAGGCCGGTAAGAAGCGTATGAAGAATATCGGTTCGGTCTCAGTGCCACAGGAGGCATTCGTGGCTGCGCTGTCCACTGATGAAGGCGGTAAGTAGAGGGGAAACTGCATGCCACGGAAGCGGAAGAAACTGGTCGAGGACTTCGAAGAGCTGCTCGAAGCCGGTGACATGGATGCGCTGAAGGCCGTCTATGACGCTTGCGCACTCAACGCAGTTTTCGGATACAGCAAGGACACTGCACTAGCGCTCCGTGGCACCCCGCCGGAGCTCATGCGCTGGCTAATCGACCAGGGAATCGACGTCAACACCGAGAACCGCTTCGGTAAAACCGCCCTGGCAGAGCACGCAAGCCGGGGCGATACCGACAAGATGAAAGTCCTGCTCGAATGCGGTGCTGACATCGAAGCTGGCAAACACTGGCCTCTATTCCAGGCAGCGAAGAGCCATCAGCCCAAGGCCATTGCGTTGCTGTTGGAAAATGGCGCTGACCTTCACCGCGAGAACCGCCTCGGTCACGGCCGGACAGCGTTCAAAGAGGCCGTCGCTACCGCCGATATCGATTCCCTCAGTCGAGTCCTAGCGAGTATCGAGGTGCTCCTGGACGCGGGTTCGGAAATCGACGACGAAGCTCGCGAAGAGTTCACTAAGTTCGGTCGCCGCTACAACCGCCTGTCAGACAAGCAGCGCGACAAGTACCAGCCAGTCATGGATCGACTATATGAGCGCATCGGTGCTGACCGCCCGCAGGAAATCACGCCTCACGACGGCCACAGCGACATTATTGTCCCCGCAGACAAGTCGATCAACGGCCAGTTCCGATACCTCTGGAACTACCTGGTGCCGGGTGGTGGCCCAGCCGCGACTGTGCAGGGCGAAGTTATCCGCATCGTGGGCCGGCTCGGGTACGAAGCGCTGGAGATGGGCTACGTCAACTGGGACGAAGACTATGCCAAGATGATCGACTTCTGGCTGGAGACGGTTGGGGCCGCCGAGGATGCCATGGCCGTCGTAAAGCAGCGCAAAGCTGGTGAGGCGGACATTGATGCGCTGACGGAGGCGACAATCGAGTGGGTTACAGAGCACCCGCAGCCGATTGCGTTGGGCGAGGTCCCGTACCGGCGCTAACTCCCAAGAAGCTAACCCCGGTTTGGTGTTAAAAATCTGTTAATGGTTAGCCACTGCATCAATCGGTAGTGTCAGCTGATATCTTTGATGGGTGGAATCCGTATACCTAACAGCAATACTGTTTTCGATTATCGGCGGACTCGGTGCGTCGTTGCTTCGGCTGCCGCCGCTGATTGGTTTCCTTGGGGCCGGTTTTGCCGTTCATGCAATGGGGCTTGAGGAAATCCCGTTCATTGATTCGCTGGCCGAGCTTGGTGTTACCACCTTGCTGTTCACAATCGGTCTGAAGCTAAATCCGAAGGATATCGTGGCGCCACGAGTGGTCTTTTCGGGGCTTGGCCACGCGTTTTTAAACACGGTAGTTTTTGCCGTGCTGTTCGGTGTCGCCAGTTTCTTGCCGCTGCGTGAGCTCACGGGGCTGTCGGTGACCGCGCTAATTTACATCGGCATCGCGACTTCATTTTCGTCGACGGTGTTTGTGATGAGCCACTTGGAGGAGCAGAACCGCGGTGCTTCGGCCATCGGACGTATCGCGATTGGTGTACTCATTCTGCAGGACATCATTGCGGTCGGCGTGCTGGTGGCATCGTCGGGTAAGACCCCGGAGCTGTGGGCGCTGGCGCTGCCACTATTGTTCTTCATTCGCCCGCTGGCGGCGCGGCTTCCCAACCGCATGTTCCGCACTGAGCTGCTGGTTCTCACCGGTATTGGTATTGCAGTGGCTTCTTACTCGGCTTTCGAACTGGCAGGGCTCTCTGGCTCGCTGGGGTCCCTGGTCGCCGGTATTCTGCTGTCTTCGCACCCAATTTCTGACCGTCTGTCGGAAGCACTGATTAGTATTCGTGAGCTACTGCTGGTCGCGTTCTTTATCGAGATTGGTCTCGGTGGTCTGCCAAGCGCGGGCGGCTACGTCATCGCTGCGATTATGGTGCTGTTCCTGGTGTTCAAGGCCACTATCTTCATCTGGATTCTCAAGCGCATGGGACTGTCGCTGCGCACGAGTGCGCTGGCGGGGCTGACGTTGAGTAACTACTCGGAGTTCGGCCTAATTGTGATGGCGGCGGCGACGCAACAGGACATTCTGCCGGAAGAATGGACCTCGATTATGGCAGTCGCCGTGGCGGGTAGCTTCATTGCCAGCTCGCTGATGGCCCCGCACGAAGACAAGATTGTCAGCTTCCTGCAGAAGTTCGTCCCAGAAACCCCAGAGGACCGCCTGGTGCCAGAAGAGGCAAAGGTCATTATTGATAACGCCGATGCTCTCATCATGGGTATGGGGCGAGTCGGCGTTGGTGTCTACGGCAGGTTGGTCAACGAGTACGGCATGAACGTCTTCGGTGTTGATTTCGACGAGGATCGCATCGAAGAGCTGCGCGAGCAGGGCTACCAGGTCATCCCAGGCGATGTGACAGACCCAGAGCTCTGGCACCACATCGAGTTGGAGAAGAAACCAGCGCTGTACGTGTTGGCGCTGTCTGAGCACGCTGAGACCTACGCGATGATTCAGAACATCCGTAAGCAGGACACCGAAGCCGTGGTTGCTACCACCACTAAGGTGCAGAGGTTTAAGGATCAGCTTCTCAACGTTGGTGCCGACATGGCCGTCTACCTCTACGACGGTGCTGGCGAGGAGCTCGCCGACCGTGCAGTGGAGACGCTTAAGCAGCGGTCTTAGTCGCATCCGTTAAATACGGCAAACAACAAGCCAGCCGATTCGTTCGGCGATAAGCTGATTTCATGTCAGTCACCCAAAACCAGATGCCCGCGAGTCCTATTCGATCCAGTCGCAGTGCGATGTTTCGGATGACCGCGGGCCTTGCTGTTGTCATGCTCGGAACTCTCGTCGGCTGCTCATCTTCAGATTCCGAAGATGCCGCCGCATCACAAAGCAACAATGATCAGAGTGAGGTACAGTCGCAATCGACGTCGGCAAGCGAGGGCGATAATCCGAAGATGCCGTCGCCGACGAAGGGGACAAGCGTCGACAGCATCGGATTTGATGAAAGCGCCTACCAGAAAATTGACGTTCAGCGGTTTAGCCAGAACGGAATCAAGGCGTTCTACGTCACGCTAGACGGGAAAAAGAGCGAGTGTTTCTACTCAGACGGCGCGGTGACGTGCATCGGTAAGGCTGATTCGTCGATTCCCGACGTGGAGGTTCCGCCGTTCCCACCACAGTCGCCGGGCGCAATCATGCTGAATACTTCAGGTGCCGCGTACACGCTCGTCGAAGGGGTACCGCCGGCTCAGGAAGAGCTTGACGACGGCCAATGGACGAGCTTCGGCACCGCTGCGTGTGCGAAGACGGATGCGAACAAGCTGGTGTGCCAGTCGGATAACGCGGCCTTTGCCATCGAAGGCAAGGACAAGAATATTCGCACCTCCGGCAAGGTTTTCGATTCCGCCGAGGAACTCATGGCCCAGGGGAGTGAGCCGGCGAGGGGCTACAGTCAGGGCACGGATGCACTTGTTCAGGGGCCGATGATGTGCGGTGCCATGGAGGGCCATCGTCTGGCGGAAGTGGTCAAGGGTGAGATGACCTGCGCTGAGGCCATGGATGTGTTGGATCGGTACGACGCAATCAAGGACACTGAGGGCGGTGGCAACACCCTGACCGCTCAAGTAGGGGACTGGACCTGTAGCTCTCCGACGGCGGCGAGGTCTGAGGAGTTGGGAGCGGTAACGGTGTGTGAGGACCCGGAGCATGGCTTGGAAGTCCGTGACCCCGTGATGGGCTAGCAGGGTTACCGCGGCTAACAGCATTTTCAAATAAGCCTAAGCTGGAACTATGACTGATTTATATCTCGTGCGGCACGGTGAAACTGAGTGGTCGCGCACTGGGCAGCACACATCGGTAACTGATCTTCCGCTGACTGACAACGGTCGGGAAGAAGCCAAGGCCCTCAACGGCTGGCTGGATCCGAAGGACTTTGGGCTAGTGCTGGCATCACCCCGTCAGCGCGCCCAGGAGACCGCTCGATTGGCGGGGTTCCACGACTTCGAGGTCGAAGAGGATCTCGCGGAATGGTTCTATGGCGACTACGAGGGGATTACCTCGAAGGAAGTGCAAAAGACCGTTCCCGATTGGCAGATTTGGACTCACGGTGTGCCCAATGGCGAAACCGCGGAGGAAGTCCGTGAGCGAGTTGAGCGAGTGGTGAAAAGGGTGCGTGAATCGGGCGAAGACAAGGCGATTCTGTTCGCCCACGGTCACTCGCTGCGTGCGCTCACCACAGCCTGGTTGGAACTGCCCATTGCACTTGGCCAGTCCTTCCCATTGAATACCGCATCCCTGTCCGTGCTCGGTCGCTACCATGACCGACCTGCGGTTCTGCGCTGGAACCTCTCGCGGGGATTGTAGCGGCGTTGTACAGGTGTCTCGGTGAATTCGCCGATGCCATTCAAGCCGCCAACGCCGTCAAGCTCTGTAAGAGGTGCCTGTGAATCACAATTCCGATGCTTTCGCCCGCGTAGTCGACCGTGCCCGCGGCGTGCTCTATGGCCAGGTCATCGGCGATAACCTCGGCGCGCTAGTGGAGTTTTGTAGTGCCGAGGAGATTGCACAGCGCTACCCACACGGTGTCTGTGAACTTGCCGATGGCGGCACCCACAACACCGCCGCCGGCCAGCCCACTGATGACTCCGAAATGGCGCTGGCGCTGGCACGCTCACTGGTGCGCTGCGAAGGCTACGATGCCGCCGATGTCCGCGAGTCCTATGTGCGCTGGGCAAACTCCGACGCTTTCGACATCGGAGAGGCCACCACGGCAGCGTTGCTCCGGCGCGCGCCGAACCCGAACTCCCAGGCTAACGGCGCGCTCATGCGTATCTCACCGCTGGCTATCGTGTACTGGCGCAACCCCGCACGTGCTGGCGAACTCGCCCGCAAGGACGCCGCCATCACGCACCCGCACCCAGTGTGCATAGAGGCCAATTCACGTTACGCATCCGCGCTTGCCGACGTCATCAGCGGCGGCCTCCACCAGCCGCGCCGCGGCATTGGCGTGAGTGCGCTGATGGAGTGGCTGGCTTCCCAGCGCGCGCAGTGGGAAACCGAGTGGCAGGCCAGCGGTGCCGTGGTGGATAGCGGGGAGCCGGATTTCTCGGTGCATCAGGGATGGCTGCGCTTTGCGCTGTGGGCACTGCATGAAGAACTGCGCCGGGTAGAAGACAAAACCACGACCTTTGAGGACTCTCTGGTCCGAGTCATTGGCCGTGGCGGCGACACCGACACTAACGCGGCCATTGTTGGTGCTTTTCTCGGTGGCGTCTTTGGGGCCTCCGGCATTCCGCAGCGGTGGCGGGATGTCATTGATTCCTGCTCGCCGAAGCGAAACCGGCCCGCGCAGTATCACCCAAACGATGTTGCGGAGTTGGCGGAGAAACTGGTGGGCATGGAGAGCTAATATTCGGCGACGCACTCACTAATGAGTGGACGTATCGTCAGATTTCTTTCCACTTGACGCCGTTTCTTCTCGTCGTCCACGCCGAGTCTCCTTGGTTTACTTTTTATCCAGTTAACTCTCTTTCCCGAAGATTTTCTTCATTTAGATAGTTGGCGTGGGCATTAGGGGACTCGGTGAGTCCAGCCCTCCGTGCCGTATTTGGTGTCAATAAGATGCTGCGCCGCAGCGAAGTCCTCATCGGAAAGCGATGCCTCGGCGGCACCGTAGCGGTTGATGAATGTCTGCTTCATCGTGTCAATGACTTCCGCGCGGCTGGCACCGGTCTGGCGACGGAGCGGATCGACGCGCTTCTTCGCGCTGCGCAGGCCCTTATCGGCAATCTTGGCCTTGCCAATGCGCAGGACTTCCATCATTTTGTCAGCGTCGATGTCATAACTCATGGTGACGTGGTGAAGCACTGTTGAGCCACGGCGCTTCTGTGCGGCACCACCAATCTTGCCGCCATCGGAGGTGATGTCATTGATGGGGACATACCACGCATTGACCCCGAGCTGCGCAAGTGCAGCGATGACCCAGCGGTCGAGGAATTCATAGGATTCGACGTAGCTAAGACCAGCGACCAGCTTCTCTGGTACATAGATCGAGTAGGTGACGCAGTTGCCGCCCTCCATGAACATCGCGCCACCGCCGGAGAGACGACGCACCACTTGCACATCGTGCTTCTCTACACCCTCGGGCTCGAGTTCGTTGACATAAGACTGATATGAACCGATCACAGTGGCACGATCATCCCAATCCCAGAAACGCAGAGTCGGTCCGCGCTGCCCGGAATTGACTTGATCAAGAAGGACCTCGTCGAGCGCAACATTCATCACCGTCGGCAGGACACCCGGCTGCAAAACCTCCCACTCCAAATCAGTGAAGTCGACGGCCTGTGTCAGTGCACGTCGAACGACTTGCGCAATGATGTGGGTATCAAAACCGTGCAGTCGCACCTCGCGGCCAGACTGATCCTCAAAATCCTTCAGCGCCGCATCGAGGCGAGCCTGTAGGCGTTCCGTATTGTCCCCGGCAGGCGCACCGAGGAGAGCGTCATTAATAATGTCGTAGGCTTCATCGGGTTCGAGGAAAAAATCGCCCGAAATGCTTATCGACGAAATCGTGTCACCTGTGGTCTCGCAGTCGGCAACAACCAATTTGCCGCCGGGAACCTTCATTTCTGAGTGAAATTTCTGTGCGGGGGTCATGGGTTTCGATGGTACTCGTGCCGGGCGTTACGATGCCCCCCCCGTGTTTACCTCATCGACTTTGGATCACCGTGCCCGCAAAATTGTTGCGTGGGTAGCAGGCCTGAATCTTCTCGGATTCTTCATTGAATTAATTGTTGCCTCAATTATTGGCTCCGCAGCGCTGTTCGCCGACGCTGCAGACTTTCTTGAAGATTTCCTCATGAACCTGCTGGTTCTCACCGCATTGGGTTGGTCGCTGGCGAGCCGTCGTAAAGCAAGCTTCGGCCTTGCCGGGCTAATCCTGATTCCGGCGATTGCGGCGTTCGGCACTGCCATCTGGAAGATGATCAGCGGTGAGCCGCCAGAGCCGCTAACGCTGTCGGTGACTGCGATTATTGCGATGGTCATCAACCTGGTCTGCGCGATTTTGCTGATGAACCTGCGCAAAGCCGACAGTGCGCTCATGCGCGGCGCGTGGTTGGCGGCGCGTAACGACGTCCTGGCGAACCTGCTCATTCTCGCCGCTGGAGTGGTCACCATTTTCTGGTTCAGCGCATGGCCGGACATCGTCGTAGGACTTGTCATCGGCGTCATTAATCTCACGGCCGCAAAGGAGGTCTACGAGCAGGCGCGTGCCGAAGACCCCGAGCTGGAGATGGATGACGATGACGACGACTAGTGCAGACTAGTCGTGTGTGGCGGGGTGCGGTAGGGCAATAGTAGGGGGGGGGGCAGCTGGGGCCTACTTCCACATATCCTTCTGCCACTGCGGCTTATGAGCGTAGGTGAACTCGTAGTATTCCTTGTTCTTCAGCTCACTGGCTGCAGCCTGATCAATCACAACCGTGGCCCGTGGGTGCAGCTGCAATACGGACGCGGGCATAGAAGCGCTCAGCGGGCCCTCGATGGAGGCGGCAATGGCATGCGCCTTTGCAAAACCTGTGGCCAGCAGCAGGAGGTGCCCCGCACGTGAAATGGTGCCAAGACCCTGGGTGACCACGTGGTACGGCACGTCTTCGGTGGAGTCGAAGAAGCGGGCGTTATCCAGCACGGTCTGCGGGTGCAGCGTCTTAATGCGAGTCAGGGAACCGAAAGAGCTGGCGGGCTCGTTAAAACCGACATGCCCATTTGTGCCGATGCCCAGTAACTGAATGTCAATGCCGCCGGCCTCGATAATCTTGCGTTCGTAGTCCTCGCAGGCAGCGCCAATGTCGTCTGCGAGACCATCGGGAATATGGACCCGCGCCGGGTCGACATCCACGTGATCGGAAAACTCGTTGTGAATCACGTGGTAGTAGCTCTGCTCATGCTCGATGGGCAGGCCCACGTATTCGTCGAGTGCGAAGAAGCTGCAGTCCTTGAAAGTGACTTCACCAGCCCGATGGCGACGAATCAGCTCCCGATACGTCGCAAGCGGGGTCGATCCTGTTGCTACACCGAGGTTTGCACCCTTGTTGGCGTAGTGCGCGAGGTAATCCGAAGCGATGCTCGCGACTTCAGCCTCAGAATCGACGATGATGATTTCCATGGTGGAACACTCCTGAAAACGAGGGCTCGTGGCAGAAATTGCAAAAGGTGCGAGACAGAGTACCAGTGACTCCACAACGCTAAGCGCTATAGCCCTATTCAGATGAGGTTAATCTGCCACGGGGTGAGACCTGTAATTGAGCCCTGTTTTTCCTGCGTAGGCTACTTCACCCAGAAGTTGCCGTCTTCATCCTTGTAGATGATGTCGCCAGCGTGAGCGACCTGGGTGTCGTTAACCTGAAGCTCAACCAAATCCAGCGTTTCGACGATTGGTTCAATGTAGACGCCACCGTTAAACCAAACCTTGAAAGCATCTGCTGAAGTCGAAGAACCGGAGAAACGGTGTTCTTCATACTTGTGCACTGGTGCAAAGGGGCAACCAATAGCCTGTGCGACAGCTGGAGAGGCAGCAACAGCGCCCAGCACAGTAGCGGCACCGATGGCGACAGCGGCGATAGAGCGAGAGAATTTCATGAGGCAATTCTATGCCGATTCAGTCCCGGATGGGAAGGCCGGGCTGAACGGCTGCTTCCCTGTATTTACCGCCACTCGGCAGTTGCCGGGTCAATGCCTTCCTTACGGGCCTGAGCTTCAATCAGCTCCAGCAGGTAGCCAGCATTGCCGCGGTAGTACCGATCAAACCGGGAATCAGCGACGTACATGCGAGCCAACAGAATCTGCTTTTCTCGACCAGCCTCGTAGAAGCGAGTAATAGAGGCCAAGTGACGGTCAACTAGCTCGGCCGCCTCAGCGGAACCGGGCTCGACGTGGCGCTCGGCGGCGTCGGCAAGCGCATCGGCAAAATCCTTAGCCTCTGCTTCAAGCTCGGCCCAGTCGCTGTCCTTCATCTTTTCCTGAGCCTGCTGAGACTGCTCCCACTCAGTGGTGTCGCCCCAGCGCTCCTCAGCTTCGGCTTCTAGATTCTGCCAGTCGCGGCCCAAGAGCTCCGCTTTCGTCTTTGCTTTCATGGTATTTCCTTCCTCAATCAGTTTGTCCAAGGACTGCACCATGTGGTGCAGGTCAGCGATCTTCTCGGTGAGAACAGTTCGCTGTGCGAGTAAACGATCTTTCCGACTTCTCGGGGAGGAATCGCCGTGGATGAACTCCTCGATAGTCTTCAACGGCACACCGGCGGCGCGGTAGACCAGAATCTCCAGCGCGGTGTCGATGTCCTCATCGGTGTAGAGGCGGTAATCGGACCACGTGCGATACTGCGGGCTGAGTAGTCCGATGGCATCCCAATGCCTCAGCGTGCGCGTGGTAACGCCCAGGAGCTCGGCTGCCTCGCCGATGGTGTACTCGTTGTCGTTGTTGCTCACGGGAATCATCTTTCTGTTTGACGCCGCGTCAAGGTCAAGACCTGACGCCGAAATCCGTCGAGGAAGTTAGCTGGGGCAGCCGCAGGGGAGGGAGCGGGGCCGGGGTCCGCCAATCTTCGAGGCTCTACCGCAAGAGCCGAAGCCGATTGATTGCCGCTGCGACCTCCTGGACGCGAGGCTCGGCCAGATGACCAGAGTTGGTGAACTCAGCTGTCACATCGAAGAGTGAATGACAAAAGTTGTCGTACTCGCGCTGGATTAGGTCGGTGAGGTCAGTACGCCCATCGAGCTGCTTTACGACGGCGCCCAGAATCCGGGCAATTGCTTCTGTTTGGGAGGAGTCCATCAATTGGCTGACAGCGCGCAAATCAAGATTGTCCTTGCCCACCTGAATCAGCTCTAGACCACGAGCACGCGGTGGCTTAGGTGGTTTCGCACCGCCACCGCGCCCACCGCGACCGCCGCCGCGGCCGCCATGCCCACCACGGCCACCACCGGTAGGGAAGTCAGCCTGCAGAAAACGCTCACCGATCTGCGCAAAAGCAGGCGAAGGCTCAGCCGGAGTAGCCGATTCGCGAAGTTCACGGGCGCGCTCGGTGACGTCGTAAGGCGTGTACGCATCCATAGCAATCACGGTGTCCGCGACATCGATGAATGCGCCGGACCCACCAGCGACGATGACCGTGGAGATTCCGTGGTTTTCCCAGAGCTCGCGGACCCGTGCGACCAGTGGAGTAATCGGCTCGCGGTCATCGGGGATGAGGCGGCGCATGCGCTCATCGCGAATCATGAAGTTGGTTGCGGAAGTGTCCTCGTCGATGAGCAGCACGCGCGCACCGGAACCTAGCGCCTCCATCAGGCCTGCAGCTTGGGACGTCGACCCCGATGCATTCGCGGTGGAAAATCGAGTCGTGTCATCACCGGAGGGAAGGCCGTTGATAAACGGCGAGATATCCACACCAGTGATGGCTCGGCCGTCCTCGGCACGCAGCGCAACCGCAGTCTCGTCGGCGACTACAAACTCGCGGCCATCGCCAGCGACATGGTTATAAACACCCGTGACCAGGGAGGACAACAACGTGGACTTGCCGTGATAACCGCCACCGACAATCAACGTCACGCCCCGCGGAATGCCCATGCCGTGCACCATTTTACCCGACGGCAACTGAAAACTGTGCTGCAACGATTCCGGCGAGGTAAACGCAGTCGCGCCGGGCTTCGGCAGCTGGCTATTGCCCGCCTGACGGGGCAACACCGACCCGTCTGTCACAAACCCAATCAGGTCCGCGTCCGCTACCGCACGGCGCAAAAAGAGCTGGTCATACTCCAATTCCGCGGCTGCCTCGAGCGCATCGATGGGTGCGTTTACAATGGCGTCGTCAAGCGCGTCCAACAAATCCTCACAGATCAAGCGCGCCGCCTCACGCCCGAGAATGCGCCGGCCGCGGGCGGGCAGCTGGATTTCCAGGCAGATCTGGAGGGCATCATCATGCTTATCGACGTCGTGCGCATCCCCACGGAGCTCAGCGACAGCTGTTCGGCGCAAGACCTGCTGCCCCGGAGAATCGATAAACAGCCCGCGGCCATACTTCTTAAAAGCTCGCACGAGGCTGCGGTTCAACAAATCGAGCTCTGCCGTGCTGAACCTGCCGGGTTGTGAGCGGGAGGCTCCGCGATAGTCCAGCACTGACAGCGGAATGTGGACGCGTGCCCGTGATGCTGGAGCGTAAGGGTCGGATTGGACCTTGTCGACAAACAGCGTCGCGTCCAGATCCGGCAGGTCGTGGGAGCCACGAAGAGATTTGTATGCGCCGTAGCTCTTGCCATCGAGGTTGGAGAGACGTCGATAAAGGTCAGCGGGCATATTTCTACTTTCGTTGAGAAGTTGGGTGCTCTTCCCGCGAGTGTAGCGGCAGATGAGACAGCGCGATTCGCTCCTGGAACGGCCTGGGGCAAATGACCGTGTGCGGTAGCGCCGTTGCTGCAGGAAGGTAGCGTGAGAGGCATGACTGATAGCTCGGAAGCTGACAAACCCACGGACGCAGGGAACAACCCAGAGTCGGTGCAAAAACACGCCCGCGCGAATGCCAAGCGCTACGTCTGGGCGAACGGACTACAGAATATCGGCGACCAGATTGTTGCGGCCAAGACGCTGCTGCCATGGCTGCTGCATTCGGCTGGCGCGCCGGGCTTCTTCATCGCCATGCTTGTGCCGGTGCGCGAGTCCGGTTCGATGCTTCCGCAGGCCGCCCTCACACCTTGGGTGAAATCTCGCCCGCGCCGCACAACCGTCTGGATCGCTGGTGCTTTGGGGCAAGCCATCGCAGCAGCGCTGATTGGTCTGGCTGCGTTGTTCCTAGAAGGCACCGCGCTCGGCGTCGCTGTCATCGTCGCGCTTGCAGGCTTTGCGACGGCCCGAGCCCTGTGCTCGATGGCCTCAAAGGATGTCCAGGGCCGCACGATTCCGAAGGGGCAGCGCGGGCAGATTAGTGGCCGAGCTGCGATGTTGGGCGGTGTCGCCGCAATTATTGTTGGTGCAGTGTTGTGGATTATCCGCGACAACGTCACCAAACCAATCGTGGCGGGGCTCATCTTTGTTGCGGCACTGTCGTGGGTAGCAGCAGTTTTGATTTTCCGTGGGATTGTTGAGCCCACCAACGAGGGGGACAAGGAAGAACCGAATAAAACCTGGTGGCAGGACACCTGGCGGCTCTTTAAAGAGGATAAGAACTTCCGCGACTTTGTGATCGTCCGTAGTTTGTTGCTGGTCACAGCATTATCCACGTCGTTCATCGTAACCCTAAGTGCACAGGTGGGAGCTGATCTGGAAGCCTCTGACGGTAGCGGCGGGGGAGTAAGCGCCAATGTCGGTATCTTCATGCTCGCCGCAGGCTTCGCCTCTTTGGTTGGTGGAAAAGTCGCCGGAATCTGGTCGGATAAATCCTCGAAGAAGGTGTTGACCTACTCTTCGCTGGTCGGTTCTATTGTTCTCTTTTTGTTGGTCGCAAGTGCTCACTGGCTTTCCGCCGGTGCGAACGCTTGGATTTTCCCGCTCGGCTTCTTCGCGATGTCCGTCGTCCACGCCGGTGTTCGCGTGGCTCGTTCGACCTATGTTGTGGACATGGCAGAAGGCGACAAGCGCACCGAGTATGTCGGAGCAGCCAACACCATCATGGGCGTTGTCCTGCTCATCGTCGGTGCGCTTTCGGGTGTTATCGCCAGCTTCGGCCCTGCGGCAGCTTTAATCTTCCTGGCACTAATGGGACTGGTTGGTGTCGCTATGTCCAGCAGGCTGAAGGAAGTCTCGGCGCCGCACAAGGTGACGCCTTAGCAGGGCAGTTCTTTAACAAGGCGGAAGCACTAGCTCACACTAACCGCTACAGCCTCATCGTTCTTGCGCCTGACAATGTCAATAACCAGCGCAGTACCGATCACCGCAGCCCGCGTTTCCTCGTTCAAGTTCGGCTCCAAATGCAGAGCGTACGTGTCCTTGCCGGTAATAGCGCCTTTGAGACCACGGTACTTCCGGTCAATCTTCGCAATCGGGCGTCCCTTGCTGGTCAGTGCGTAATTTTTACCGCGGAAGCCGCCGTCAACATCGACGTCGGAAAGCCCTTTGACGGACAAAGTTAGCCGTGATTTTAGGCTGAATCGTTTGGTCTTGGCTGTGGCGATCTTAGCGCCGTTGGGTGTGAGAACCTTGTATGTGTCGCCGAAAACGTTCGCGGGGTCGGTGATGGTGAGGAGCTTGTCGCCCTCTTTGCCATCCTCGTCCACATCGAAGATGTCGTACTTGACACCGATGCCCAACATGCGGCGACCCAGTGATCCCGCTTGGGCAATTTGGGCAATCTGGGTGCCGTTGTCATCGAAAATGGAGTATTCACTGCGCATAACGTTGCGTGTTTCTTGAATCAGCAGTGTGTCGGTCGTAAGCAGTCGAGGTTTCTGTGTGTTCACGAATTAGCTCCAAACTCGATGACAGTTATTTAGAACTCTACGACCATCTTGCCGGTATTGCCTCCGCTAAACAGTTCGAGGAATGCAGCTGGCATGTTCTCGATACCGTGGCGAGTGGTGACATCGTAGGCGACCTTACCGCTGACGACCAGCGGAGCCATTCGCTCCTGGAATTCACCTGCCAGGTGCAGGTACTTGCCCAAGACGAAGCCGCGCAGCGTAATGCACTTGCCAATCGCCAGAGCCAAGTTACGTGGTCCGGTCGGCGCTCCAGTGTTGTTGTACTGGGAGATTGCGCCACACATAGCAACGCGGCCAAAGGTGCGCATCGCGCCGATGGCTGCCTCGAGATGGTCGCCACCGACGTTGTCGAAGTAGAAGTCGATGCCCTCCGGCGCTGCCTGTGCCAGCTGTTCTGCAACCGGGCCGTCGTTGTAGTTGAAGGCGGCATCAAAGCCGAGTTCGAGTAGGCGCTCAACCTTTTCGTCCGAGCCGGCGGAACCAATGACACGGGATGCGCCCATCTGCTTGGCAAACTGACCAGCAGCCGAGCCGACCGCACCAGCAGCGCCAGAGATAAAGACGACGTCGCCTTCCTTCATCTCTCCGACAGCAGTCAGGCCAACGTAAGCAGTAAGGCCAGTAAGACCAAGGATGCCCAGGTAGGCAGCAGCCGGTGCAACGTTCAGGTCAACCGGTGTTGCCTCGGAATCGGCAATAACAGCATTGGTCTGCCAGCCATAAGAGTGGCGGACAGCGTCGCCAACCTGGAACTTATCCGACTTGGACGCAAGGACAGTGCCCACAGCGCCGCCAGTCATTGGCTGGTCAAGCTGAAAAGGAGGAACGTACGACTTGGTGTCGTTCATACGGCCACGCATGTAGGGATCGACGGTAGCGACCGAGTTGGCTACCAAAATGTCGCCGTCGTTAAGCTCTGGCAAATCGACGGTCTCGAGGCGGAAATTCTCGTCAGTCGGCAGGCCGGTCGGTCGGGAAGCTAGAACCCACTGCTGAGTGGTGGTGGGCAGTTCGGTTGTGGACGATGCATCAGTGGAAGTCACTGTTTTTCTCCTGTTGCGTATTCCTGGATCTATTGTCAGATTGTTGTTGCGTGGCCTCTATATCGTGATAGATATCCGAGCCACGTAGGCTGCCACTGTACCGTTGCCGGAGTGGTTCAGGCTATGCCTAGACATGTTTTTATAACTTAAAGCGATTGGAAAAACGCAGGTTATGCCGCTTGTACCCAGGAATCGAGGCGCTCAATTAGAACGTCCAAATCGTCCAGCAGAGGCATGCCGGGCAGTCGTTCGGCGATCACGTTGCGGACGCTTGTGTACCACCACAGTTGCTGGCTCGGAGTTGAACGAAACCGTTCCCACAGGGCGTGGCCGTCGCGGTCTAAATCCTCCAGAGTCTGGCTGAGATTGTGGAACTTATCCGCGCCGGCCACGATGAGGGACTCCTCGCTGCCACGGGAAAGCTGCCCCAGATAGGCATCGGCGCGGTCCTGCCACGAGGGCAGGGAAGGGTCTTTGGTGACACCCGCGATGATTTCAACCACGCGAGACCCGAACTCATCTTCCATCTCGGCACGTGAGTAGTTTGCCGGCACGTCTTCCAAAATGTCGTGGAAGAGGGCTGCCAACAGCACGTCTTCGTCGTTAGTCACGCTCGCCGCAATCAGCATTACCGCCATTGGATGGCTGATATAGGGAACGCCAGAGCCCTTTCGGTAGTGCCCATCGTGCGCGCGGGAAGCAGTTGCGATGCCGCGCATGAGCCTGCCACTGGGACGTGTCGAAGCAAAGGTGTCAGCGTTTTCCATGGGTATCCCGACCTTTCGTTGATGCTTGAAAAATAGCAGCGTCTAAGCTTGAACATCATGAACGTCGCAGAAGTAGATCCGCTCATCGAGTCGATGTACCGGTGGTCCGATGTCAGTGGTGTCCTGCTCATGGGCATCATCGGTGGCACCATCGCCCGGCAACGAGGCTACGACATCATCGGGTTCTTCTTTATCGCGCTGTTCTCTGCACTGGGTGGCGGCATGATTCGCGATGTTCTGATTAACCAGGGCACCGTCGCCGCAATGAGTCAGCCGGAGTACCTAATCCTGGCATTCACCGGTGCACTTATCGCGCGATTTTTCTATTTCAAAGGTAAGACCTGGGAATACGTTCAGGTCCACGGTGACGCTGTGGTTTCGGGTCTTTGGGCCGCTACGGGAACGGTCAAAGGTGTCACGTATGGCTTGCCCATTCTGCCGTGCATCATGATGGGCGTTTTCACAGCCACTGGCGGTTCCATGATCCGCGACATTGTGACCGGGCGAGTACCCGCTGTTTTCGGCGGCAACCAGCCCACGGTCATCCCGGCCGTGGCTTGCGCGGTCATTGTCATCGGAGGCCACCATTTGGGGTTTATGGCCGTGTCCATGGTCATTGGTCCTATCGTCAGCATCCTGCTTTCGCTGCTGGGGTACTGGGGTAATTGGCGAGTGTCGGCACACTCGGAGTGGGCGCCACTGAACGACACCGCGGCGCAGATTGCGGTCCTCGCACGTCGAGCAGAGGGCAAGAGCCGCGAGGTTGGTCGACGTTTCGAGCCCGCACGCCTCCGCAGCTGGCGTCACCGACAGATGGAAAAAGCGCTGCAGCGTCGCATTCAGGCTGAGGTTGATAGGGGAGTGTCGCGTTCCGACGCCGAGGCCAACGCGGAGGAATTCCTGGAGGAGTTCAATGCGGACTTCCCAGCGGATCTGCACATGCCGACGGCGCAGCAGGAGACAGTGCAGGATGACAGCGACGAATCCGATTTCGGTGTGGACCTATCCGGTGATTCCTATGATGACTACGGAGAAGATACGGCACTGCGGCAGCGGGAATACCGGGAGATGTTGGATCAAATTCTTGCGGACGATGAGGCGACCGATTTACTCGTCGCAAAGCTGATGAAGAAATACGAGCAGCGGGATTAGAGGAGCGGCAGAGACATGGCATCGACGAGTACTGCAAGCAGGCATTTTGGGTACATTATTAAGGAACACACCGTTGAGGTGCCCTGGGATCCTTTTACCGAAGCTGCGAATGCCGCGACATTTGAGCTTTTCGCCAGGGAAATCTATGCGCCAGGAAATGAGGATGCGCCGGCAATTGTCTATTTGCAGGGCGGCCCGGGATTTCCGGCACCGCGTCCGGTAGGTGCCAGCGGAGTAATCGGTGAGGCGCTGAAGGAATTCCGCGTCATCCTGCTGGATCAGCGCGGCACTGGGCGCTCGCATCGAATTGATGCGGCCAATATTGCAGATGTTCCGGCCGAGCGGCTTGCCCAATTGCGTCAGGAATACATCGTCGAAGACGCGGAAGCATTGCGAAAGCATTTGGGCATTGCCAAATGGTCACTGTATGGCCAGTCCTTTGGCGGGTTTTGTATTACTTCGTATCTCAGCCGCTATCCGGAATCCGTGGAGCACGCTTATCTCACAGGCGGTTTACCTGTTCTGGACCGTGGTGCTGACGACCTTTATCGCACGACGTATGCGAAGCTGCGCACCCGTCACGAGCGTTTTTATCGCGAGTATCCGTGGGCCGAAAACCGAATTCGAGAAATCTGCGCGCACCTCGAGCAATCTGCAGAAACTCTCCCCACCGGTGAGCGACTGAGTTCTCGCCGATTCCGCACCATCGGAATTGAATTAGGCCGCGGAGATGGATTCCACAATCTGGCGTACTTGTTGGAAGAGCCATTCCACATTCGCAATGGCGAAAAGCAATTGCGCACCGATTTTCTGGCCGATGTAGGGACCCGCGTGAGTTTCGCCGACGGTCCGCTATACGCCGCGATTCATGAATCCATTTATGGTGGCGTCGGGAACCAGCCCACAACTAATTGGGCAGCTCACCGTATTCGCGAGGAAATCCCAGGTTTTGAAGAAAAAGCCAATCCTGCAGGAGACGAGCCGTTTTATCTCACCGGTGAGCACGTTTTCCCCTGGCAATTCGACGAGGACCCCGCGCTCGTTCCTTTCAAGGAAAAGGCGGAAGCATTTGCGCAGCACACCTGGGAAAGCTCGCCGTATGATTCCGCACGCTTGCTTGCCGACGCCCCGACCTCGGCAGCCGCGGTTTACCTCGACGATATTTTCGTGCCGTTCGAGTACTCCATGGAGACAGCCAACTGCTACCGGGACCTGCGGCCACATGTGACCAATGCATTCCAGCATGACGGCATTCGCCACGATGGTGCGGCAATCTTTGCCCGGCTCCGCGAGCTCGTCGAGGATCACTAGATGAGTATTCGAGCGCTGAGTCTTAGCGCGGAGAGCTAGACCGAGCCTAGACCTCGGCGCGCGCAAGTCGAGCAAATGCGCCGTCTGCGTTGAGGAGGTTGTCATACGTGCCGCGTTCGATGAGCTGGCCGTTTTCGATGACCAGGATGTCATCGGCCTCGGCCAGTGTCTGAAGTCGGTGCGCAATAAAGATGCAGGTCGCTCCACATGCGCGGGCATTGTCTACGATACGAGCCTGCGTCAGTGGATCCTGGTGGCTGGTGGCTTCGTCGAAAATAACAATCTTTCCGGCGAGGTGTGCAGCGAGGTCATTGGGCTTAGTGCCGTCGGCTAGTACCGCGCGTAAGTAGGTGCGGGCCAGCGCCAGACGTTGACGCTGACCACCGCTGAGCCGCTGCGCGCGGCGGCCAATGGGCCTGTCCAGCGGCATCTCAGCAGGGTTGATGGCGGCGAGTTCGAGCGCCCAGTGCATCAGTGATTCGGGAACCTCGCAGCCATCAGGCGCGCCGAGACATAGATTCTCAGCGATGGTGGCCTCCATGAGAAAGGGATTCTGATCTGCGACAACAACCGTTCGGCAGACATTGGTTGAGCCGAGGTCACGGGCATTGTGGCCATTGATGATGACCTCGCCGACATCCGGATCGACATGCCGCTGGATTAGCCGGGAGAGTGTGGACTTGCCCGAACCAGTTGGGCCGACCACACCGATGAACTGGCCTGAGGCAATGCGCAGATTGATCTTGGTCAGTGCAGGGTTATCGGCGCCAGGGTAGCGGTAGCTGACATCGCTCAGTTCGAGGGCAGGGACTGAGTCGCCGGAGTTGGCCCTCGCGGTCTGCGCGTGGTGCAGGTCCAGCGACTCCGGCTGCTTCGGCTCTTCCACAGTCGGCGGCTGCGCGGCCAGCTCCCTGATCCGAGTGACTGCATTGAGTCCCGCTGGCAGAGAAGATGCCAGGCGCTCGATCGAATCCATTGATGAAGCAGTTCCCGCCACCAGGGACGTCGTCACCAAAACAGCAGGGAGCATACGGTAGTCGGCTGAAAGCGCCGGGATACCAGCACAAAAGACGGCAATGCTGCCACCCCAAATCCGAAGTCCGGTCGCGCCAGAGCGCAGTCCAGCCCGCTTGCCGCCTGCACGCATTTTCTGAGCAAGCTGTTCATCGAGCTCACGCAATCCCCGCAGCCGCTGCTCGGCTGCGCCGTAGATGAGGATTTCCTCCCGAAGGCGCAGCGTATCGGCAATGTACTGCGCAATGTCCGTGCGTGTGGAGTTCGTTGCGGAAGCCTCCGTCGTCGCCTTCTTAGAGCCTGCGAGCGCAATCACAAAGCCAACCGCGAAGGTCAGCGTCAGAGCAATCGCAGGCAGGGCTCCGGCAGTCGATGCCGCTGTCACGACCGCCATCAGCGGAATCAGTACGGCCGTCACCGCGGGCGCAATTGTGTGCGCGAAGAAGACTTCCACTCGGTCAACATCACGAATCGCAATTGTGTGAATCCTGGCAGTACCCAGCCCATCGGTTACCGCGGGCGCCTGCGGGATAAGACGCTCGACGATCCACAGCCGCAGCTCGCCGAGCAGCCGAAACGCAGCCAGATGCCCGAGGTACTGCTCGACATACCGCAGAATCGCTTTCAACAGCGCCAGCCCTGCAACCACGCCAATGACCGCCCACGTCCACTGCATGCTCAAGCTTTGCGACGAGTCGGTTGCGTCCCACTTCGACAGCGCAATTGTGGCAATTGCCCAGGCGGGCACAGCCAGCATCAATGCACCCAGAATGTGCCCAGCCACGCGTGCGAGGATAGATGCACTGAGCGCTCCGCGAGCCTGTGCGGAAAAGCGCAGCAACCAGATGATGTTGTTCATGTCAGCTCTCCTCGGTCAGCGCTCGTGCGTAATACTCATTGCTTGTGCTCAGTTGGTCGGGTTTGCCCGCAGCCACGATCCGGCCTTCGGCGACGACAATGACCAGATCAACGTCCGATAGCGCTTCCATGCGGTGAGCGACCATGATGCTCGTTCGTCCTTCAGCAAGGCGGGTCAAGGACTCCTTGATGAGACCTTCCGTCCGACGATCGATGTCCGCTGTCGGCTCGTCGAGAAGCACAATCGGAGCGGCGCCGAGCAGACCACGCGCAATGGCCAGGCGGCGTCGTTGCCCGCCTGAGAGCCAATTGCCCTGATCGCCGACCTCCGAATCGAGACCACCAGGGCGCTGCTCGATTTCAGCGAGTAAGTGCACGTCGCGAAGTGCTTTTCGCATATCGACGGCCGTTGCGTCCGGGCATGCGATGCGAAGATTGTCCGCGACGGTGGTGCCGAAAATGGCTGGCTGCTGGGAGATGAGCAGCGAGTTGGCGAGCAACTCCGGGGTCGAAAGCGCGTCGCCGTCAAGGCAGACTTCCCCGGAATGCGGCTGTAGGCCTGCGAGTACACGCAGGAGTGTGCTCTTTCCGGAACCGCTGGGGCCAACGATGCCGACTCTGCTGCCGGCTGGAATTGTCAGGTTGATATCGGAGAGAATGCGCTTTTCGCCGATGTCAACGCTCACATCGCGGAGGGAAATCTCCGGTGCGTGCGGTGCGGAGGCTTTGGCGGAATGCGCTGTTCCGGTTGTGAACGCTTTAGCGGCAGGCTCACCGAATACCTCCACTATTCCGTTTCGATGCGTGCGCCCGCCGAGTCCGATGTAGAAAGTGCGGCCGACGCGATTGACGGGCTCGTAGAGCAGAACGGATAGGAAAACACCTGCGAGGGCCGTGCCCACGCTGATTGCATCTGCCTGCAAACGCAGCAAGACAAGACCGATTGCGGTCGTCGACATTGCAATACCAAAAACCGCGTCGTTGACAATAATCATCAGCTGATTGCGGGCGAGTAGGGCGGTGAGCTCAGACATCGCAGTGCGAGTTTGGCTGGCAAAACGTGCCATGACTCGATCAATTGCTCCAAGAACTTTGAATGTTCCCAGCCCTTCGAGCATCTCCAAGTAGGCATGCGTGGCCTTCGCTTGCTTTCGGCGATACGTCGCATTGGATTTCCGCAGAATCTTTCCCGCACCAATAATGATCAGCGGCGTGGAAATGAAAAATAGTGCCAGCCACAAGGCGGTTTTCGTATCCACCCACAAAGCCCAGACCGCCAAAATGATCAGTGGAGCACTAAACGAGGCCAACGTGGGAGCGAGAAATGTCGCTCGGTAGTTCGCGGTCTGTTCGACGCTTGTGGTCGCGGCATCGAAGAGTAGGCCTTCGCCAGTGTTGGACGCGCTTCGGTGTGAGTGACCGGATTTCCCGCCACCGTGCCCTCTTCCATGCGCGTGCTTCGGGGCTTGTTCAGGAGCGGAAAACTCCGGCTTCAGCACACTGCCAACCACATGTGAGCGCCACAGCTTTTCCTGCTCGCCAGCAAGCCGTGGTGGCAATGCCTCGGTGACATAAGCACAGAGGCTTCCCAAAATGACCGCCACAATTGCAGCGGACAGGGATTCATGAAGTCCCCACTGCCCAAACCAGTTGCCGCCACTGGTGTCTGCGACACCGCCGTACAAACTGCTGAGAGCATCGAGCGTGTATCCAAGAGACACGGCGCTGAGAGCGAAGAAAAAGCTGCGCCCCCAGCTGGATAACAAAACCCAGTGCATTCCGCGGGGTGGGGAAGTCAGTGCTTCATGAATCCACATAGCGACGTGAAAACCTATTTTCTATTTAGCCAGTGCGTCAGCGATCTCACGCAGTCCATCGGGCATGTGCATTCCGGCGGTGCCAGAGGTCGTCTTCGCATCAATTAGTTGCACTCGATCATTCTTGACCGCAGCGACGTCGGCAAGCGCCGGGTTATCCAGCAACTCCTGGAATGGAGCCTTGCCCTGGCCGTGGAAATCCTGAATCAGAATGACATCCGGATTCAGCTGCACAATTGTCTCCGGATCAGCGGGAACGGCACCCGGACGCTTGCCCTTTGGCGAGATCGGCTCGCCACCGGCCAGCTCAACGAGATTCGTCGTCGCCGACTGCATGCCCATAATCATCTTCTGACCACCGCGGGCAAACAGGACCAGCGTCTTTGGCTTAGTTGTGGAATCAATTTCCGAGAGAATCTCTTCGGTTTCCGATTCAATCTTGGCAACCATTTCAGCCGCCTTATCTTCGGCTCCGAGCAACTTGCCGAGTTTGGTCACCGACTCTGCCAGCGCCTTCGGCGAGGCGAAATCACTGCTGGCAAACGCCGCGGTCGGAACATCGCTGGCACCCAGCAGCTCACTTGCCGACTGCTCCTGATCATGGCGGCTGGTCATCAACACCATGTCCGGCTCATAGGACAGAATCTGCTCCGGATCCGGCTTCGTGGAGTTGGCAATCGCGTTAGGCACCTGACGCGCCAGCTCAACCTGATTACCCGAGCTCTCATCGAGCGCATTCTTCGTCACGGCTACGACACGCTCTGGCCCAACCAGTTCCAACGCCAGATCCGCAACCTCGGTCGACAGTGCAACGATGCGCTTCGGCTGACTCTGCACCGTAACGTCGTGGTCACCGACGGTCACAGTACGCGGCCACTGCGCCTGCTGGTTTGTCGAAGTTTCGCTTGACGACGACTGCTGCGCCGTCTCCTCCGAGGAAGAACAAGCGACCACCGCAGCGAGGGGGAGTGCTGCAATCAACGGCAGAGTGACGGCCTTTTTAGAGTTTCGCTTCAAGGCAGAGATAGGAGAAGTTGGTGAAAACACGAAAGTACTTCCTTGAGTGTTGAGTTTTGATTGTTGGGGAGTTTTCGGTTGCGTTGGTGCTAGCTGGAATCAGACAGTGTGAGTCAGACAGTCTGAAACAGCCAACTGCAATCAGTCAGCCGGGCGAGCCCGAGCCAACGCCGTCACTCGCACCGAACCGGTATGTGGATCGGTATCGACAGCGCTGGAGATGCGATAAATCGCATCTATTCGGGGAGGCGTCAGCACTTCTTCGGCGGAACCAGTGACTCCCAATCCGCCGTTGTGAATCACACTGAGCCGGTGGCAGCTGCGGGCCGCGAGGTTGAGGTCATGAAGGACGACTCCGATACCGTGGCCCTCGTCGGCAAGCTCGCCGAGGAGCTCGAGGATTTCCAGCTGAAACCCGATGTCCAAGGCCGCAGTGGGTTCGTCGAAAAGCATGACCTTGGCCTGTTGTGCCAATAGCTTTGCGATGAACACCAATTGCCGCTGCCCGCCGGACAGAGCCGTGATGGGACGGTCGGCGAGTGCGGTGACACCAACGCGGTCGAGGGCATAGGCGACGATGTCGTGGTCCGTGGAGTTCAGTGAACTGCGGAAACGGTCACGCCGACGGTGGTGCGCGTACCTGCCGAGTGCCACGACAGTTCGAACGTCAATAGCGGCATCGGCCGGTGTGTGCTGCGGCAGGTACGCCAACCGGGTGGCGCGTTCGTGGGCACGAAGCTTCGTCAGCGGCGCACCGAGGAGCTCAACCTGCCCCGAACTCGGTGTCACAATGCCCGCCATAGCACGGAGCAAGGAGGATTTTCCGGTGCCATTGGAACCGATGATGCCGTGGACCTCGCCAGGTCGAATAGCGAGGTTCACGCCACTTACGACGGTCCGATTGCGGTAACCGACACTGAGGTCGGTAGCCCGCAGCAGCGCGGTGCTATCGGCGTCTGGCTTAGTGACGTGGTCGCTGAGGTTTTGTGTCTGCTGACTCATGACTGGCGGCCACCTTGCCGAAGAATCAACGCGAGTAGCGCCGGTGCGCCAAGGAACGCGGTGACTGTGCCAGTTTGCAGAGCAACTGGGGAAAAGAGACTGCGGGCGACGAGGTCGGCGAGAATGAGAAACACTGCGCCGAGGCACATAGAAATGGGCAGCAGGCTGCGGTGATCGGGGCCGATGGCAAGGCGAATCAGGTGCGGGACGACCAATCCGACAAAGGAAATAACGCCAGTGACAGCGACGCCCGCTGCCGTGACTAACGCAGCCAGGGCGAGCAGCAGTTGCCGGATCCACACTGTGCGCATACCAGTGGCAGCGGCCTGTTCTTCGCCGAGGAGGAACAGGTTGAGTTCGGGAATGAGCATCATCAAGATAACCGTGCCGACGGTAATGGGGCCGACTGCCAGTGCAATGTCCTGCCAATTCGAAGCAGTTAAATCGCCGTTGAGCCAGAACATGGCCTGTTGAGCGTCATCGCTGTGTGGCGCGTTCGCGATGGTGGCGGAGATGACTGCGCCGAGGAACGCGTTGAGTGCAATACCGACGAGCAACAGGGTTGCTCCACTGCCGCCATTGAGACCGGCGACGATTTGGACAAATATGACAGCCAGCAACGCGCCTATGAATGCGCCAGCCGAAAGAACCCACGGTGCTTTCGCGGCCACGCCAGTGACGATGAGAATGACGGCTACCACTGCTGCACCGGAGGAGACACCGGTAACACCGGGTTCGGCCAGCGGATTGCGAAAAACTGCCTGCATGGTTGCACCTGCGACAGCGAGCGAGGCACCGACCAGTCCAGCAAGGAGGACACGGGGCAGCCGGATGCTCCAGACAAGTGATTGCGTGGCAGGGGATATCTCTGGCAGAAGGTGGTTGAGAGCCGGGAGGTCGTCGGAAAGCGTCTTGATGAGCGGGGTGAGCAGCGCGACGATGCCGTTGCTGAAACCTGTTCCCGCGGGGCCTATGGAGATCGCCAAGAGGATTGTGGCGGGGACGGCCAGGAAAAGTAGAAAGCCGAAGAGCCGGGCTCGAAGTTTTTGTTTTCGAGTGCGCGGAAGAGAAGCTCTATCGACAATAGTTTTCACTTGGTTAATGATGGACAATTTGAAAATAATTGTCAATAAAGGCGTGTCGGTGGGGCTGTGGGGTCCCCTAAGAACAGCAAAACCCCGCACCAGCTCCCTTGTGAAAACAGGGTGCTAATGCGGGGTGAAGAAGCTCTGTAGCTTACTTCTTGTCGCCCAGGCGCTCGTCTGCCATGTCGCGAACCTTCTTGATCTGGTCGGCCTTGTCCTCGCCGAGCTTGTCCTTGCCCAGCTGCTCAGCCTTGTCCAGAACCTTGTCGGTGTTCTCTTCGTTGCTCAGTGCTTCCTTGGCCTTGTCCATAAGTCCCATGGTGAAGTCTCCTTCCATTTTTAATGTCTACTCGCGTTTTTTCGTTTGTGACATAGAGTGTACCGATGAATTGGCGGCCTTGCGACCGTATTGGCCCCACGGAGTGAAGTTGATATTCGACTAGCAACACCGTGACCGACAGTTATTGAGCTGTTTTGGTGCGGGCTTCATCTGCCTTGTGCATGACATCGCGCTCGTACTTGCCGACGAACATCATGAGGACAAACGCTATAGCGACAACGCCAATGAGGGTTACGAATGTAACATTCCAGCCTGCGAAGTCGATCAAGAGGCCGACACCAGTCGAGGCGAGTGTTGCGCCGAGAAGGTATCCAAACAATCCAGTGAAACCAGCTGCGGTTCCCGCAACATACTTAGGCGAGAGGTCGATGGCCTGCAGTCCGATGAGCATGATTGGACCGTAAATGAGTGCGCCGATCAGGGAGATGAGCACGTAGAACATCCACAATGGTGCCGTGGCGGGTAGCTGCCAATATGCGAAAATGGTGATGCCGGTGCCAATCAGGAAGAGCATGCCGGCGCCTGAGCGCCAACCCTTGAAGACCTTGTCGGAGACCCATCCACACAGCAGGGTGCCAACAATTGCTGCGCCTTCGTAGAGCATGAATCCGATGATTCCGCCCGTGACGTTGGTCTTGTGCAATTCGTTTGTCAAGTAAATCGGAATCCAGTTAAGAACTCCGTAACGGAGTGCGTAGACGAACACATTGGCCAGCGCCAGCATGACGATAACCGGATTGGTAAGAACGTGGTTCTTGACGATTGTGAACCAGGGTTCTTGTGCCTCGTCATTAGTTCCTTCGACCTTGTCCGGGTCGTTCCGGTATTCCTCTACCGGAGGCAGGCCCATGGATTGCGGGTTATCTCGAATCAGCAGGAATGCGATGGCGGCAATCACGAGCGCGACAATTGCCGGTAGCCAGAATGCGGGAGTCCAGTCGGCGTCGGAAGTGGCGAACGAATGCAAGCCCCAGGCTGCCAGAGCACCGCCGACGGCGGCGCCGACATTGTGGGCAGTGTTCCAGATCGACATCAAAGTGCCGCGCTCGGATGTCGAGAACCAGTGGACGACAACTCGTCCAGAAGGAGGCCAGCCCATGCCTTGGAACCAGCCATTGATGAACATGACTGTCGCGAAAATTGCAACAGAGGCACTGATTGCTGGGACGAATGCAACAAAGAGGTTTACGACCGCGGACAGTGCTAGGCCAAGTGGGAGGAAGTACCTGGCATTGGCCCTGTCGGAGAGCATGGCCATGAAGAATTTGGATAGGCCGTAGGAAAACAGAACCGCATTGGCTACGATGCCAATTCCGGCTGCGCCAAGTAGGTCGTGCTTTTCCAGTACGGCGGACACCAGGGGGATGTTATTTCTGATGAGGTAGAAGCCCGCGTAGCCGATGAAGATGCCCATGAATACGTTGAACCGCCAGGTCCGGTAGGTCGGGGCAATCTTTTCCTCGGGAAGGGGAGCTGCTGGACCGGGGGCGCTGAGCCAGCCGAGTCTCTGACTGCTCATAATGAGAGTCCTTTCGCTGAAGGCCGCCGTTGCCTCTGGTGCAACCTGTGCGGGTGGCTAGGGCGGCAGGCGGATAGCTTTATCGTTTCAGCAGTGAGTTTACAGCGGCTTTATCCTCTATTAACGGGTTGTTAACTTCCCGGCCTTGGGGGCTTTTGAAGGGGGGTGGTGTAAAAGCGATTAACGCTTGTCACTGCCTAGAGAATGTCATTAATGGCTTCGGTGGGGCGTGCCATCCTTACCCCCTTATTGGTGACGACAAATGGGCGCTCAATCAGGCGTGGGTGCGCGACCATTGCGTCCAGAAGTTCCTCGTCGCTGGAGTCCTTGGAGAGTCTCAGTTCCTTGAACTCTGCTTCCTTGGTGCGCACGGCATCGATGACGTTCAGGCCGGCCGCCTCGATTAGCGAGCGCAGCTCGGTCTTGGTTGGAGGAGTGTCTAGGTACTTGATGATCTCCGGCTCGATTCCGGCTTCGCGCAGTACGGCGAGGGTCTGGCGGGACTTTGAGCAGCGGGGGTTGTGATAAATCTTCGCTTCCATGCCTCCATCATGGCTGATGTTGTGGTGTGGCGGTTGATGGAGCGGTGTAACTGTAAGGGGTGAGACCTTGTTCATTATTTATCCTGAAAGGCTGTAAAGCCAACAACACTTAAGTTCAATAGGTTGAAAAAAGTTGTCGTTAGGTTTACTCTCACACGTGATAGATGAACGGCGAAGTGCGCTCCAACCGCCCCTAAGGTGACCAGATTTACTGAAGCGGCCGGTCAGCGTAGCCGTCGTAAAGCAATAACAAACAATCAAGAGCGGACACCAACATGACAATTTCCGGAAAACTCTCGCGATCAGCTAAGTCCATGTGTGCGGGCCTTTCGATCTTGCTAGCGGGCGCTGGCCTTGCAGCGTGTGGCGATGGCAGTGAGGGAGCCAGCGGCGAGAACCCAATCAACGTCGTGGCTTCCACGACGCAGATTTGTGATTACGTGAAGCAGCTGGACATCGATGAAGTTGATTTGACCTGCCTGTTGGCGCCGAATGCAACAGCACATGAGCTGGAAATGACCCATGAGCAGCTGACCAAGACTGGTAACGCCGATCTCTTGTTCGTCAACGGAGTCGATTTGGAGCACTTCCTGGACCAGGCGATTGAGTCCTCGGGCTTTTCCGGAACGATGGCAGTAACCAGTGGCGTTCTCACTGCAGGTGACGTAGATGCCATGAAGGCAGCCAAGGACACGGACAAAACAAAGCCGCTGCCACCAGAGAAGGCGAAGAATGGTAACTACACCATTGACCGAGGGGTGGAAAAGATTGATGTCGCCCCATGGCCATTCCCGCCGGAAGAACCCGGTGAGGAGGCGGAATTCCGCTTCGATCCGCATGTATGGACCTCGCCGAAGAACGCCAAGATCCAGGTTGCCAATATCGGCTACGCCCTGGAACAGGTCGCTGAGGAACGTGGCGACAATGAGCTGAAGTCCACCATCGCCGACCACGTTGCGGCCTACCAGGACAAGCTGAATCAGCTGGATGAGTGGGCAAATAAGTCCATCGCCACCGTGTCGGACCCTGTGCTGTTTACCAGCCACGATGCCTTTGGATACTTCTCCCACGAGTTCAATATCAACTTCATCGGCGCAGCGCTGTCTGATTTCAACGAGCAGCAGGATGCCACGGCCGCGCATATCGCCGAGGCGGCAAAGACCGTGAAGGACGCGGGTGCAACCGCGCTGTTTGCGGAGAACTCGAACAACTCGAAATCAATTGAGGCGATCGCCAAGGCCGCAGGTGTCAAGGCCATCGTTGGTGAGGACGCACTCTACGGCGACTCCCTTGGTCCGGCTGGCAGTGATGGCGAGACCTACATCGGTTCCATCATCCACAACGTCACTCAGGTTGTGACGGCATGGGACGGAACTGTCGCGCCGCTGCCAGAGGGCATCAAGTGAGCGGTAACCACTTAGCCAACCCCATGTCTGCCGAGCCCATAGTCACGCTCCGCGATGCCTCATTCGGCTACACGGCGGTACCCATCGTCAATCACATCACCGCCAATGTCGCGCCGGGTACCGGGCTTGCACTCATCGGCGCCAATGGCTCTGGAAAAACGACCGTGCTGCGCGGAATCCTGGGTGGGACTCGTCTTCTCTCTGGTGAGATGCACAACAACGCGAAGATTGTGTCCTACGTCCCGCAGTCGGCAGACCTCGATCGCACTTTTCCTGTCACGGCGTTCGATGTCGTCGCCATGGGGGTGCTGCACGAACTGCGCCCCTTCCAACCGCTTGGACACCGCAAAGAACGCATCCACGCAGCGCTAGCCAAAGTCGGGCTTGCCGACCGCACCAGTGAACGTTTCGGCAACCTCTCCGGTGGTCAGCAGCAACGCGTCCTGTTGGCGCGCGCCATCGTCGCACGTCCGCAACTCGTGCTTCTCGACGAGCCGTTCAACGGCCTCGACACTGAAAATCGGGCGATGCTGCTGAATCTCCTCAACGAACTGAAGGAAAATGGCACGGCAATTATCGCGGCCACCCATGATCTCGTGCTTGCCGAGGACACCTGCGAAAACACATTAATCGTGGCAGAGCAGCCAGCTTTTGGTGCGACCTCGAAGTTGGTGCCAGCCTATGTGGACTGAGCTTGCGAATGAGCTTGGGGTAGCGCCTTTCATGTTCAGGCCACTAGTGCTGCTGATTGCCCTCGGGGCGGTCTCTGGCCTGGTCGGTGTCATCGTGAACCTGCGTGGCCTCGAGTTCAATGCCGAGGCCATGGTGCATTCGATTTTTCCCGGAATTGTGGCCGGTGCCGTATTCGGTGGCATCGACATGATTATCCCGGTGGCTGCAGCATGTGCGGTGGTAGTGGCAGTAGCACTGACCTTAGTATCGCGCTCGCACATGTCGGAAGCTGGAGTTGCAGTTGTACTGACCAGCTTCTTTTCCATCGGTGTGATTCTCTCGCTGAAGAAAGGTGACCAGTCAGGACAGCTGGAAGCGCTCATGTTCGGGCGACTGCTGGAAGTCACTGACTCCCGTCTCACCAGCGCCCTGATTGTCTGTGCCATCGCCTTGGTTCTTATCGCAGTGACCTGGCGCCGGCAGGTGTTTGTTGCCTTTGATCGCTTCGGTGCCAAAGCCGCAGGCGTCAATGTGTGGGGCATCGACCTCACCATTAACGCGGCGATTGCTGCGGTCGTGGTGTCGTCGGCAAGCGCTGTGGGCGTGCTGCTGGTAGTCGGATATCTGGTCGTGCCGGGAGCGGCGGCGAGACTGCTGACTCGCCGAGTTCATGTGATGGTGCCGATTGCGATTGCAGTGGGCTGCCTCAGCGGAATCGTTGGTTTGGCACTGGTGCCTTTGGGGCCGGTGTCGCCTCAGGCAGTCGTCGCGCTGACCTCGGTGGGACTGTATTTCATGGCACTGGGGCTGCGCGTCGTGCTGGGAGGAGACCGTGTCTAGCATCCTGATTTTGCCAATTATCGAACTGATACTGGTAGGAGCCCTGGCTGGAGTAGTTGGGGTGCTCGCGGTGCTGGGAAAACAAGTGTTCTTCGCAGAAGCGATTACACATGCGACTTTTCCCGGCGCGGTTGTGGGCGTTGTTATTGCGGCAGCGCTCGGCCTGAGCCACTCGTGGATTTCGGTGTTCCTCTTTATCGGAGCATTTCTGATGTGTATTCCGATTGGGGCACTGTTTGGTCTGTCAAAGGTGGGAACAACGTCCTCGGCGGCGGGAATTGTGCTGACATTTGGGTTCGCACTGGGCTACTTCCTGAACAAGTGGTTCGCCCCGTTGCCGGTGAAGGTTGAGAGTTTCCTGGTCGGCAGCGTACTCAACGTGAACAAGATTGATATTGCGCTGTCGGGTGGCCTCTTGCTGCTGGTGGCGTTGGTGCTGCTTGCTCGGTGGCGTCAGCTGATTTACTTCACCTTCGACCCGGAGTCTTTCGGAGTCGCGCATTCGAGGAGAAAAGCACAGCTGGTCATCAGCGGGCTAATCGTTCTGACTCTGGTGGCGCTGATTCCGGCTGTCGGCACGATTCTATCCATCGCGCTGCTAGCTGCCCCGGCAGCTGCGCTCGTTGGGGTAGTGAACGATACCCGTTTGCTATTCGTGTTGGCGCCATTGATGGGTATCGCGATTGGCCTGGTGGGGCTATTCATTGCGGTGGCGGCGAATCTGTCAGTTGGCGGCTGCATTGGCGTGTGCGCCGGCTGTTTCTATGTCCCCCTCAAGATTGCGGCAACACGCAATAACGCTAAAGTCTAAAGAATGCACGTGGAGGATTTACCAGCAAAGACCCAGGACTACCTCAAGGTCATTTGGGATTTGCACGAGCGCACCGGTGAAAAAGTGGCACTTGGCGATGTCGCTGAGCGGATGGGTGAAAAGAAGCCCACCGCCAGCGAGGCCGTGAAGAAGCTAGCTGCACGTGGCCTTGTCAACCACGAGCCGTATCGGGGCATTAGCCTGTCGGACCGTGGGCGGGATATTGCGCTAATCATGGTGCGGCGCCACCGGCTTATTGAAAGCTTCTTGGTCTCGACTCTCGGATACACCTGGGATGAGGTTCACGAGGAAGCCGAAAAGCTTGAACATGCGGTCTCGGATGATTTCATTAGTCGCATTGATGCAATGCTGGGATTCCCTGAGCGCGATCCGCATGGCGATCCAATTCCCAGCGCAAGCGGTACCATCGCCAGCGCAGTGCGCACCGACCTGACGGATATCGAAGCCGGCGCGATGGTGGTAGTCGATCGCATTAACGACTCCGACCCTGAACTACTGCGCTATTTGGCGACATCAGGGGTAGGACCGGGGACCGTGCTCCGAGCCGAAGCCGCACCATATGCAGGCATGCATGTCTTTGCCATCCTCGATGAGGTGGACGATACCGAGCCAAAGAGAATTCATGTGGCAGACTCGGCACTATGGGCAATCAAGGCGACTCCAACAACGAACTGACGAGGGCCGCAGCGCGCTCTTACTATAAGGTGTCGCGGAATCTCACTGGGCCAACTAAAGTGCCACCCGCACCGTCAGTTTCGTTCGACAGCGTGAAAAGTGCTCGTCGACAGGCATATGCCAGTGTCGAGAGCGTCGATGTGCCACTCAATGCCATCGCTATCTCGCCTGCTGAGCAGCAGGAACACATGGCTAATCTCGAACGCCGCTTGAATGCCTCGACCAAAGACATGCGGGCACTGCTGGACTACGAAGAGCAGCGCATTGCGGTCGCTAGCACCGTCAAAGAGGCAATCGTCTATACGTTGCTGGCAATACTCCTTTTGGCAGCAGCCATCGGACTTGGCTACGCCAGCCACCTGGGGGCCGATGCGATTTTGAATGCTGCGGCGGAGGTGACGCCGCGATGAGTAAACGCTCAGGCTCCGACAACGGGTGCGCGACGGTCATTGTCGTATTTTTCTTCTTCGGCCTGATTGTTCAGCTCTTCGGTGTCACGCTGTGGATTCTGCAATATGCATTGCCAGTGGCGGGTTTGGTGCTTGCGATCCTCATCGCATACCAGGCTTGGGCCGGTGTGCGGCGTAGTGCTGAGGCGCACGAGCTCGCCGAGCGTAATCACGCGGAGCTGCAGCAGATTGCCATGGACACCGAGTACCAGCTCACCGCAATCCTTACTGCCTGGGACAATGTGAACACCACAATGGGCGTTGGCACCATCTACAAGGATGTATTTGCCTCCGGTGAGGCTACGCCGGAGCTCATCGAGCTACGCGGTGAGCTCTCTCGTGCCCGGAAGCTAAACAACCGACTGCGCGAGCAGCGCGAAACTATGACTAACCGGGAGCTGGTGGAAGCCATCTCTGATGCCGACGAGCTGTGGTGCTCGCTGACGAAGACGTATCAGAACGCTCGTCGCGAGCTGTAGTAACGCACTTGAATTACTCGACGGTCATCACAATCTTGCCGTCAGCGTGCCCGTCTTCCAATACTCGGTGGACCTCCGCGACCTCGGTGAGATTCTTAGTCAGTCCGATAGGAAGTGAAATCTCACCGGCAACCACGCGGTCGGCCAGGTCGGCATAAATAGTCGTGTCATTCGAAATAGTCGGAATGTGTGCCTCAATGCCACGTTCCCTCGCCGGTGTCAGGTCGGCCAGTGAAGGCAGCGCCACAATCCGACCATCCGATGCCAACACATCCAGCGAGGGGAGGAAAGTGTCGAAGTACACGCCATCGAGCACAACATCTACGCCCTCGGGGAACCGCCGGCGCACAGCCTCGAATACATCTTCCGCTGTGTAATCAATATGCTGCGCGCCAAAGCCCACTAGTTTTTCATGATGGCGTGACGACGCACTGGCCAACACAGTTGCGCCACGGGCAACCGCCAGCTGTGTCATCAGCTGGCCAACACCGCCACCTGCACCATGGATGAGTACGGTGTCACCGCTTTTTACCTTCGCTAGCTGATCGACAGCCACGGTCGCCGTGATTCCCACTAGGGCAAGGCCCGCAGCGGTAACGTCGTCAAGCGAATCGGGTGTTCGAACCACACCGTCGGCGGGGAAGACGTTGTGCGTTGCGTAGGTGCCGCGGAAGTCGTCTAAGCCGCGCATGCCGAAGACTCGGTCGCCGGGGACGAAATTGTCCACGCCTTCGCCGACGGCAGCGACTTCACCAGCCGCTTCGCGTCCGAGGACGGCGGGAGGGTTGAATTTTGCGCACAGACCGGAAGAGCCATCGCGCATCTTGTAATCCAGCGGATTCGCGCCGATGGCTGTGGTTTTGACCAGGATTTCGCCGGGACCGGGCTGAGCATGATTGATAAGTGTCCTGGTGAAAATGTCAGCGGGGCCGAACTCCGGAATGGTCATTGCGTATGCGTTGCCTGAATTTGCTGCCATGTCCATCACTGTAGTCCTAGCAGCTAATTATCAACGGTCGGCAAGCGGGAGGGCAGCGGTGACGGCACTGAACGACTCATTGAGGTAGGCGCTGAGGAGGTCGGCGGCGTGGTTTGGGGTGTCCTCGATGAGAACTTTGGCGATACTGATGTGGCGATCGGCGTATCGGGCATGGAGTTCGATGCTTTGGGGGTAGGAGAGGAAGCAAAGACGGAGTTGGGCCTGAATTGATTCGGCGGTGGCTAACAGGTCGGGGGCCCCGGAAGCTCTGACGATGGCGAGGTGAAAGGCATTATTCCGTTCGGGAAGGTTCAATGATGACTGTGAACCACAAATAGAAAGAATCTCTTCGCCGAGGAGCTTTGCCTGGCTCTTGCTTAGCGATCGCAGTGTTCCGCATTCGACGACATGGCGAAAGGCATACAGTTCGCGGATGCGTTGTTTGTCGAAGGAAGCGATAAACACGCCGTGATGAGGGATGTGAGTAAGTAGCCCCTCAGATTCCAGCTTGCGGTAGACCTGTCGGATGGTGTTGCGACTGACCTGCAGTCGCGCAGCAAGTTGGGTTTCACGGAGCTGCTCGCCACTGTAGTGCTTTCCGGCGAGAATCTCTCGGCGCAGGACAGTTGCGGTGACATCCGCTACTGAAACGTCTTGTTGTTTTTCCCCAGAGGACGTGTGGGTCTGATCGTCGAGGATGCTTCCGGGGGTAGTCATGTAATACAGACTACTAAAGCACTTTTGTGTGGCGGCCATCACCAATTAACATACGAGACATTGTTCAACAATCTCTGTGCAGGCGATCTTCAACGTAGGAATCCTTCAACGTGGGAATCGTCAGACTTGTAGGGAAAGGCCTTACGCTATGGACGCTTCAACATCTGCCCATAAGGCGCGGCGAACGGCACTCCTCGGCGCCGTATTCCTGATGGCGACCAGTGCTATCGGGCCGGGCTTCCTCACCCAGACCGCAACCTTTACGGCCAAGCTTGGCGCGGCTTTCGCCTTTGCCATTGTGATCTCGGTGCTTCTTGATATCGCGATTCAGCTCAACGTGTGGCGAGTGATTGCTGTCTCTGGACGCCGCGCGCAGGAGCTCGGCAACGCCGTGCTTCCGGGGCTGGGCTGGTTAATGTCAATTCTCATTGTCATCGGTGGTGTGGTCTTCAATATTGGCAACGTCGGCGGTGCTGGACTTGGTGCGAACGCGATGTTGGGCGTGGACGCAAAGATTGGCGGCATTGTTACTGCAATCCTCGCCATTGGCTTCTTCCTCTCCCGGCGGGCGGGTATGGCGCTGGACAAGGCACTCGTTGTGCTCGGTGTCGTGATGATTCTGGTCACTGGAATTGTGGCGTTCAGTTCTAACCCGCCAGTAGGGGAAGCACTGAAGAACACGGTCATGCCCGACACGATTGACTTGTTGGCAATCATCACGCTCGTCGGTGGCACTGTTGGCGGGTACATTACTTACGCTGGCGCTCACCGCATGCTTGATGCTGGCGCCGGCGGTGTAGAGAACCTCGCACAGACCACTCGCTCATCTGTTACGAGCATCATCGTCACAGCCATCATGCGTTTCCTCCTTTTCCTAGCTGTCTTGGGAGTGGTTGCGGGTGGCGTGGTCCTCAATACGGATGGAAACCCCGCTGCAGAGGCATTCCAAGCTGCGGCAGGAGATTGGGGTATGCGCTTCTTTGGCGTTGTCCTGTGGGCTGCGGGAATCTCGTCGATTGTGGGTGCCAGCTACACCTCAGCAACATTTCTGACTCGTTCCTCGGGTGCTGGAGCCAAGACTCAAAACACGATCACCATTGTCCTAATTGCAATCTCCACGCTGCTCTTCGGTCTCATCGGTACGGCTCCAGCGACGCTGTTGGTTTTCGCCGGAGCCTTCAATGGTTTGGTTCTTCCAATTGGCGTTACTGTGCTGATTTACATCGCGCTGTTCCGTGCGGATCTCATGAATGGTTACAAGTACCCGAAGTGGTTGGCGGCTATCGGAATCTTGGGTGTCGCAGTCGCCTGGTTCTTGGCGTGGCGCTCATTCGGCGGTGTGTTTGAAATGCTCGGCTAATCCCCCCCGGTTTCTCGCACAGCTCAGATGAGAACCAACATAACAACGGTACAAAGACCAGCATTATTACTTGGAAGGAGCGGTGACGTTTATGGGCGCCACTATCGATCTCAACTCTGACCTTGGGGAAGCGTTCGGCTCGTGGAAGATGGGTGATGATATCGCTCTGCTGAACATTGTGACCAGTGCCAATATTGCCTGCGGGTATCACGCGGGTGACGCTAGCGTCATGATGGAGACCTGTGAGGCAGCTGCTGCGCGCGGAATTCGCATCGGCGCGCACGTCGCCTACCGCGATCTCCCCGGGTTTGGACGACGTCGCATGGATTACGCACATCGAGAATTGCGAGCCGAAACCGTCTACCAGATTGGTGCACTTTCGGCATGTGCACGGGCGGTGGGTACCGAAGTTTCCTACGTCAAGCCCCACGGTGCCCTCTACAACCGCATCGCAGTGGATGAAAATCAGGCCGCTGCAGTGGTGGAGGCGCTCCTGCTCGCTCGCTCCACCTGCGGAGATGAGCTTGCCATTATGGCGCAGCCGGGGTCGGTCATCGAACGGCTCAGCCTCGACGCGGACCTCCCTGTGATTAGGGAAGCTTTTGCAGATCGCGCTTACAACTCCGATGGAACTCTGGTGTCCCGAGTACTCGAGGGGTCGGTCATTGTAGAACCCGATGCCGTCGTCAAACGCGTCATTGCAATGGCTAGCGGGGAACCAATCGTCGCCTACGACGGTTCACCGTTGACCGTGCAGGCTGACTCTATTTGTTTGCACGGAGACACCCCTGGTGCGGTCGAACTCTCCCGTATGATTCGCCAAGGGCTCGTCGACGCCGGAGTCACCGTCGCTGCCCACGTATAGCGCGGACTCGCACACCGGTCTTATCAACCGCAGTTTTTCAACCCCGCAAGAAAGAAAGGATCAGCACCGCCATGGCCGAGATTCGCCCTATGGGAACAAATGCGCTGCTTATCGACTATTCATCATCGGCCAATCCGTTGGCGAAGGTACTTCGTGCACACTCTGCTGCGGCTGAGATTGAGGGACTCGTTGACAGGGTACCTGCAGCCCAAACGCTCCTTCTTCGCTTTCGCGGACCGGCTCGTCGTTACCTCGGCGCAGTAGAAACCGCGCTGCGGGGCAACAATGCGCAGAGGCAGACCGTCGACAAGCGAAAAACAATGACGATTCCCGTTCACTATGACGGCGCGGACCTTGAGTCCTTGGCACAAAGCCTTGGGATGAGCCCTCAAGCGTTAATCGATTGGCACTGCGAACGCCCTTGGACGGCCGCGTTCGGTGGATTCGCGCCGGGCTTTTATTACATGGTGCGCGGGAGCGGTCAGGGGTGGCCAGAGCCGCTTGATATTCCCCGCCTTACGACGCCGCGCACTCGAGTTCCCAAGGGCTCCGTCGGACTTGCGGGCCAATTCGCAGGTGTATATCCCATCGATTCGCCCGGTGGCTGGCAGCTCTTGGGACATACAGATGTGGAGATGTGGGACTTGAATCGGCCTAATCCGGCGCTGCTTGAGCCCGGGGTTGAGGTGCAATTTGAAGCGACTTCTACGGTGAGTGCGGCGTAGAAAAAGGGGGCGGAAGAGATGAAGAATTCTATCGAGATTATTCGACCCGGCATATTGACGACGATTCAGGATTTGGGCCGTGCAGGGCAAGGCAGCCTGGGCGTGAGTACTTCCGGTGCGTTCGACCACGAGTCCGCGGCAGCTGCTAACCGGATGGTTGTCAACGAAGAAAGCCTGGCGGTGCTTGAGTGCGTCGTCGGCGGGTTGGAGTTCCAAGTAGCGGAGGGAGCAATCATATCCTTCGCAGGAGCCCACGGTGAGGTGACTGTCGAGCAGGATGGCAAGGTCATCAAGACCTCGATGAATAGTCGAATTGTGGTCGGGGCGAAGGCAATTGTGCGGCTTGGTACCTTCGATGCAGGTCTTCGCGGGTACGTCGCGATTCGAGGGGGCATCGATGTCGCGGAAGTGCTGGGCTCGAGGTCATACGATACGCTCGGCAAGCTCGGCCCAGCGCCTTTGCAGGCCGGTCAGGTCTTGCAGGTCGGCGACCCGGAGTATTCGACGGGGTCGTCAATCGCAATTTATCCCGCGCCTCATTGGTCGAGCGAGGCTGCGCGCTTAGATGTTGTTCCTGGCCCTCGGGCGGACTGGTTTACGCGGGAAAGCGTCAGTGATTTCTTTCACGAGACATGGACCGTGACGCAAGAGGCCAACCGCGTCGGACTTCGGCTGAATGGGACTACTCTTGAGCGCCAGGTCACCCATGAGTTGGCAAGCGAGGGAATGGTCCCCGGTGCGATACAAGTGCCCGCATCGGGGCAGCCGATTATTTTCGGTCCTGATCATCCGGCGACGGGTGGATATCCGGTCATTGGTGTGTTGACGGAGCCGTCATTGTCGAGGGCCGGGCAATTGGTGCCCGGCGCGAAGGTACAATTCCGCCGGGTGCGGGCGGTATAGGTCTGCGGCTTCATTCTGCGCGATGGTGCGCCACTACGTTTGCCAGCTATGAGCGTCACACCGTTCTTCGCAGTAAAATCAGCCACCATGATTGAACACGCCTCCTTTTCTCAACTCAGCGCGACGGATGTTTATGCCATCTCGGCACTGGGCACCGATGTGTTCTATCTTGAGCAGTCCTGTACAGAGCCGGAAATGGATTGGCGCGACCTGGAAGATACCGCAGAGCACTATTTCATCCGCGACGACAATGACGCCCGCAAGATTATTGCGTACTTGCGTGTAATTGACACGCTCGATGAGTTCTCGACGAGCTACCCGCGCACCATCGGCCGAGTTGTCGTCGATGCTGCGAGCCGGGGTAGGGGGTTGTCCTCGAAACTGCTGCAGCAGGTCATCGCTGACCACCCAGATACGGGGCTGATTCTGCATGCCCAGACGCAGGCGAAGGCTGTGTACGCAAAAGCCGGCTTCCATGAGATCGGGGAGACCTTCATAGAAGCCGGCATTGAGCACATCACGATGGTTCGTGATGCAGCCCGTGGCGAAGCCTAGGAATTAATCGCCTAGGCTCCGATTTGTACGGCGTTGCTTGCCTGAAGTTTTAAGCGTTGACCTTCGAACTCGCCAGGATGCGGTTCAGAGAGTCGACGCTGGCCTTCGCATCGCCGATAAGCATGTCGGTGTTTTCGTTGAAGAACAACGGGTTCTGCACGCCCGAGTAACCCGAACCCATCGAACGCTTGAGAACAATCACGCGCTCAGATTCCCACACCTTCAGCACCGGCATACCCGCAATCGGGGAGCCCGGCTGCTCTGCCATCGGGTTGACGGTGTCATTTGCACCGATGACCAGGGTGACATCCACATCAGCGAAGTCATCGTTGACCTCGTCCAGCTCCAGCACGATGTCGTAGGGAACCTTGGCCTCAGCCAGCAGCACGTTCATGTGACCCGGCAGGCGGCCAGCGACTGGGTGGATACCGAAGACCACTTCCTTGCCGGCCTCACGCAGGTTACGGACTAGGTCAGCAACAGCGTACTGAGCCTGTGCCACAGCCATACCGTAGCCCGGAGCGATGAGGATCTTGTCTGCGTCACGCAGAATCTCGGAGGTGTCCTCGTGGCTGACCTCGGTGTGGGAGCCTTCCACGGCGCTTCCCGACGAAGCCTCGGAGCCAAAGCCACCCAGAATAACGTTGGCAAAGGAGCGGTTCATGGCCTCACACATGATGTACGACAGGTAGGCGCCGGAGGAACCAACCAGCGCACCAGTGATGATGAGCAGCGGGTTGCCAAGCATGAGACCGGTGAAAGCAGCGGCCCAACCGGAATACGAGTTCATGATGGACACGACAACCGGCATGTCGCCGCCACCGATGGCGATGACCAAGTGCCAGCCCAAAAACAGGCCCAAAGCAGTCACTGCAACCATGCATGCCCATGCGATGGCGCCGCCCTCGGTGCCGGTTACGATGAAGACAGCCAGGAGAACCAGAGTGACCACCAGAATGGCAATGTTCAGAGCATTGCGGCCTGGCAGCAGCAGCGGCGAGCCCTTGATCTTCTCAGACAGCTTCAGGCCAGCGACGATGGAACCAGTGAAGGTCACAGCGCCGATGAAGACGCCAATGTAGACCTCGCCGAAGTGGAACTTCAGGGCATCGGGGGCGACATCTTCGGCGAAGATGTAGGAGTTGAAGCCGATGAAGATAGCGCCGAGTCCGACCAGACCATTGAACAGTGCAATCAGCTGCGGCATGCCAGTCATGGCAACGCTGCGTGCGCGGGTGATACCGATGACACCACCGATGCCGATAGCGACAGCGATGAGAATCAGGGTAATCAGCGGGGAGAAGTGAGTATCCGGCTTGGTGTCAGCGGTGACGAGTGCCTGAAAGATGGCAATGACAACGGCGACGGCCATGCCGGCAATACCGAAGGCGTTTCCGCGGCGAGCGGTCTCCGGCTTGGACAGGCCCGAGAGGGCAGCGAGGAACAGGACAGCGGCGACAATGTAGCCGACGTTGGACAGGCGGTAGGTCCAGTCCAGAAGCGAAGCAGTATCAATGCTAGCCATTAGACTTTATGCCTCCTCTTTCACGAACATGCCAAGCATGCGGTCGGTGACGGCGAAACCGCCGAAGATATTGATGGAGCTGACCACGATGGCCGCGAACGCGAGACCGGAAACCAGCAGGTTGGAGCTTCCCACCTGGAGAATCGCACCCACCAGAACAATGCCGGAAATCGCGTTGGTCTCAGACATCAGAGGTGTGTGCAGGCGCGGCGTGACCGCGGAGATCACGTAGAAGCCAAGCACGATAGCCAAGGTGAGAACCATGAAGTTGGCGCTCACGCTGTGCGGCGCGCTGAGCATAATCACAATTGCCAGCAGTGCCGTCAGACCCAGAGCAATCTTCGAGCCCAGGCCCGATCCCATGAAGGAAACCTTCTCCGGCGCATTCTCTTCTAATGCAGCCTGCTGAGCCTGCTGTTCCTGCAGCGGGGCAGCAGGGGTGACAGCGACCTTGATTGGCGGTGGTGGCCAGAGAATCTCAGCTCCGGTAGCGCCGGCGCCATTTTGTGAGCGAGCCTTTGTCACCGTGATGCCACGGATAATCTCGTCCTCGAGATTGAGAACTGGAGAGCCATCCTTTTCTGGCGTAATCAGCTTGAACAGGTTGAAAATGTTCTGGCCGTACAGCGACGATGCCTGTGCGGGCAGACGTCCTGCAAGGTCGGTGTAACCGATGATGGTCACCCCGTTGTCAGTGACAATGGTCTTACCTGGAACGGTCACCTCGCAGTTACCGCCACCGGCGGCAGCCATGTCGACGATGACGCTGCCCGGCTTCATAGCTGCAACATCGGCAGCAGTCAGCAGCAGCGGAGAGCGGCGGCCCGGGATATTCGCGGTGGTGATGACAATGTCAGCTTGCGCGGACTGCTCGGAGTAGAGCTTCGCGGCAGCGGCAGCCTGATCATTGGTCATTTCCTTGGCGTAGCCATCTTCGGACTTCTCAGTGGCGGCCGGAATCGGGATGAACTCTGCACCCATCGATTCGACCTGTTCACCGGCTTCAGGGCGCAGGTCTGTTGCCTTGACAATCGCGCCCATAGAGTTGGCGGTACCGATTGCGGCAAGTCCGCCGACACCAGCGCCGATGACGTAAACGGTAGCTGGCGGCATCTTGCCTGCGGCAGTCACCTGACCAGTGAAAAGGCGACCATACGCAGCAGCCGCTTCGACTACTGCGCGGTAACCACCGATGTTGGCCATCGACGACAGCACGTCCATCGACTGTGCCCTGGAAATACGGGGAACCGCATCCATAGCAAGGGCAGTGATGTTGCGGTGCGCGAGCTCTTCGACCAGCTCTTCGTTACGCCCTGGCGCAAGTCGGCTAATCAGCATGGCACCGTCGTTAAGCAGTGCACGGAACTGTTCCGGCGGAGTGTCGAGCGTTACGACGATATCGCTGTGCCAGACAGACTCGTCGACAATGGTGGCGCCGGCGGATTCGTAGTCCGCGTCGGTGAACTTAGCAGCCAGGCCGGCGTCAGCCTGCACGGCGACCTCGTAGCCAAGCTTGACGAGTTTGCCGACGGTCTCCGGGGTCGCAGCCACAATTGTTTGCTGGGGATCGGGTTCTAAAGGGATGCCGATTCTCATTGTGGGAGTTCTTTTCTGTTCGGGGGTTTTATTAAGGGCCATGCACACTCGGTTGTCGGTTAACAGTGAGCGTGGGCGTGACCGCTTTCTCCTTGGTGTCAATAAGGTATGCGCTGGCGGGGAGGCAGCGGAGGCGTTTGTGGAAAAAGGTAATAAAAATATGTGGGTAACGGTGGTGAGGTGGGTTTTTCTGAGTTTGCGCACTCTTAGAAAGGGGGTAGGAAATGGGGGTAATAGTGCTAATTGTGGGCGAGAGTGAACATTTGTAGCGCCCTGAATGATTGTTTGAGGGGTGAAGTATGGGGGAGGATGATTCTGTCTTTACGTACGTCTTTACGCATTAGGTAGATTCGTATTCCAAGGCTTTTGGCAAGAGTTAAGGAAAAACGATGATTGGTTCACTAAGTGCCGCCGGAAAGGCCGTGTCGGCATCCCGCCGAGGGCAGGGGCGTACGTTCTCGAAGGTGGCTGCTCTCTCGCTCGCAGCTGGTGTAGTTCTCGGCGGACAGGTGCCAGCGCAGGCGGCACCGCGCATTGGTCAGCTGCCGGATATCACTGCACGCGAAAGCACTATTGACTACCAGAACTCGGAAACCGTGGACAAAATTGGCGGTGGTCTGGTGGATGTCATGGGTGGCGTGAACCGTGTCATTTCCGGTGGCGAAAGTGGCCATATCACCGAGCCGTTCGCCCCAGAGGCGGGGCAGCTGCGCAAGGAGTTCGGAGCGATGGGCTCCCATCCAGTTGCCGCAACCCGCGAAGCAATGCCATGTGATGGTGTCGTCTACACCATCTATAACCGCGTACTGCGGGACCTCCACGGTCTCCACGGCACCACCGGCTGCTATGACGTACTGCCTGAATCGGCCAACGCCTCCCCAGTTGGCGCGCAGCTTATCTACCCGGCGGATATTGACTCGATGGAGTCTGCGCCACTGATGGTTCTCAGCCCTGGCATTGGTACTGAGCCGGGTATGTACGACGCGCAAGCGCGACTCTATGCAAGCCACGGATACGTCGTGGCTCTTGGCTACAACTTCACCAACTGGTTCGCGCCACAGATGGTGCTGGCAGCTTCAGTTGCCGCAGCGGCCAATGGGGATGAGTCCACACCACTTGCAGGCAAGATCGATTTCTCCCGCACGATGTTGGTCGGGCACTCTGCGGGTGGTGGCTCCGCAATCTTCCTGAACAACAGGATGGATAAAGCCTTCCAGGCTGCGGGTATCGATATGGTCACCCGTGGTCTGGTCGCCATCACCCCAGGGCCTTCCGACGCTGGACTAATCTCCACACCGCCGGAGATTCCAAGCCTGGTGGCCATTGCGGAGCACGAGGACATCGTTCCTTTTGATGCGGATCGACGTGGCTACCGCGACGCTGAAGGGCCCGCCTGGGAAGCGGTAGTCACCGGTTCCTACCACGGTACCTACCTGGATGATCCGTCCAAGAATGTGCTTGGCTCGCTGGTGCTGTCTTTTAGTGAGTATGTGCTCGGCGGAACGAGTCGAGCAAAGGCCGTCTATGAGGGTGCTAACTACGGCCTGGCTACTGACTCCGAGCTCAAGGACGTTCAGCGCAAGGGCGTTTAGAGCTGGCTACTCCATCGACTCTGGAATCAGCTTTGCCGCGGCCTCGGCGATTGCCTTACGCTGTGCTTTCGTGAGCTGATTGCCGTTGAGGTAGTCGTTGGCCCAGAGTCCATCGGAAATCATTTGGACAACGTAGGCCATGCAGGCTTCCTCATCGGTGGCAATCTGTTCTACCGGCGGATTCCACCGGCGCAAAAGGCGCGTCCAGATCTCGCGCAGCTCCGGGTCGGCGGCAGAGTCGATGGACATGAGTAGCTCGGCCCTCGTTGCTGTATCCAGCGAGACCTGGAGGTTTGCGCGTAGGCGGTTGGCGGGGGATACCTCCTCTGCGGGCCCACCCGCGGCTTCGATAAGCTCCTCTTCCCATAACTGCGCCATGTGCTCATGGACGCTGCGAATCATGTCTTCGCGGGAGGGGAAGTGGTAAATCAACCCTGATTTACTCATTCCGCATTGAGTTGCGACATTTTCGTAGGTGACCTCGGAAAAGCCATTTGTCTCGATAATCTCAACGATTGTGTCGAGAATGGCAGTGCGCTTACTCGTGCGCATATTCAGTCTCCTTCGGGTTGCCGCGGAATGCCACCGCAGTCGCAATCGCTGCAATGACAGCAACGACAGCCAGGATAATCAAAATGGCCAGGTAGGAACTGTCGAGGCCGGCGCGGGCGCCGTCGTTAAGCGCTGGCGTGTGAAGTGCATCGGTGAGTGAGATGCTGGCGTCGACAGGCGTGAACAAGGCGTAGAACATGGGTAGGAGGCAGCCTGTGATTGCGACGGTGATCAGTGTGCCAAATTCGTAGGACACGGATTCCATCGCCGCCGCCATACCGGCCTTTGACCTCGGGGCTGAGCCGATAATCGCGGTCGACGACACCGACATCACAGAACCTGCGCCCGCGCCGAGCAGTATCAATCCTGCGATCATGAGCGGGAAATTGCCCGAGGAAACACCGTAGTACATGCCTGCCAGGCCGATGGCGTTGAGGAGGAATCCGCCGGTGATGAGTGTGCGGAAACCCACTCGATGCAGCACCATGCCGCCGATGACACCAACTGGCAAGGACGCCAGTGCCGCGGTGGCAACTAGCAAGCCCGCGTCGAGTGGTGTGTATCCGACGGAAATCTGGAAGCGCTGCGTCGTCATCAATTCGGCGCCTGCCAGGACAAACATGGCAAGCGCGGCTGCCAGCACGCCACCGGAAAACATCCGCGAACGGAAGACGGAGAAGTCGATGAGGGGTTCAGTGAGACGTGCCTGACGACGCTGAAACAGTACCGCGCCCACTAGCCCGCAGGCGATAGCTGCGACGATGACGGTGGAGGAGCGATGACCAGCGAGTTCCTTAATGAGCGAAACCAGGCCCAGCATGGACAGCATCGCGTAGAGGCTGGTGAGGAAATCCCAGCGCTTGGCTGGGTTGGGCTGATTCGGCGGAGCAAAAATCAGCGTGCCAATGATTGCGAAAATTACTACAGGGATGTTGATAAGGAAGATTGAGCCCCACCAGAAGTGCTCCAATAGGAAACCGCCAACGACGGGGCCAGCGGCGGCACCCAGTGTTGCCGTGGCAGACCAAATGCCAATAGCTGTGGCAAGTTCACGAGGGTGGCGGAAGGTCTCACGTAGCAGTGCGAGGGTCGCCGGCATCATGGTCGCGGCGCCCAGTCCTAGACAGCCGCGGGCGATGACCAGCGCCCAGGCGTGCGGCGCAAAGGCCGCGGCCAGGGAAGATAAGCCAAAAATTGTCAGGCCCACAAGAAACATCTTGCGGTGACCGATGCGGTCGCCCAGAGTGCCAGTGCCGAGGAGGAGTGCGGAGATTACCAGTGGGTAGGCGTTGATGATCCACAGGCCCTCTAACTCGGTTGTGTGGAGCTGCTCGCGCAGAACCGGCAGAGCAGTGTAGAGCACCGAGTTATCTATGCCGATGAGTAGTAGGCCGGCGCTGATGATAGCGAGGAAGATCCACCTGTGGGTGACTGAAGTGGGCGGATTAGCCCTCGTGGAAGCGGCGTGGTCGGTACCTGTCATTCCAGTAACTGTAACGAACGTTCGGTTTAGTTACAACTTTTTGAAGGGGCAACGATTTAGGTCTAAAAAATTCAAGAAAAGTACGCTAATCCCCCTCCAAGGAGCCGGTGAAAAAGTGTCTGAGTTGAAGGCATTATTGAGGTACGAATTCACGACCGCCGTTCGATCCGTTACCGTGATGGTGCCCCCTCACGGGGCGCGGTCACC
>NZ_KV787450.1:0-13622 GCF_001807105.1 Corynebacterium sp. HMSC14H10
CCCGATGTGTCCACTTTCCGGGGGTCGGGCTCCATGCTTGCTGCCATCCACGAACAGACCGTATCCATTGCCGGCGCAGAATACGCCGAACTTGGCGTAGCAATGTCCGCCACAGATGCACTAACCAAACTCGAGCATCGTAAAGAAATCGAAGCGCAGGTACTCAAGCTGATTCAGGACATTCCGCAGACCGAGATTCTTTTATCCATGCCTGGTATCGGCCCGCGTAGCGCAGCGCAGATCCTCATGACTGTTGGCGATATGTCCGACTTCCCCGATGCAGCGCACCTAGCATCCTATGCAGGGCTATCACCGCGGACGAATCAGTCAGGAACGTCTATCATGTCGAATTCGCCTAACCGGGCTGGCAACAAAAAATTAAAGAACGCCCTATGGCAATCGTCTTTTGCATCGATCAGATTCCACGAGCGTTCCCGGCAATTCTATGAACGAAAACGCAAAGAAGGCAAAAGACACAACGCCGCAGTCGTCGCACTCGCACGCCGGCGCCTCAACGTTCTCTTCGCCATGATGCGAAACGGCGAGCTCTACCGAGACATCTCCACAGTCCAGGAGGCCGCAGCAGCCTAGAACCAACAGACCCTCACCTCAAGCCGATTGCACAGCAAGCCCAATCGGCTCCTCACCGTGCCCGAAAACAACATCCACAAGGAAAAGCAGAAACCCTTCACACCCCCCCCCAACAAACTCACCCACGGAATTGACAAACTATATAGGAACACCTCCCTGGGCGATGGTGCAGGCGCGGAGAGCGCCGCTGTTGCCGATGCCGCGCCCAACACCGCGACGGTAGTAGAGTACCCGCTGCCGGTGCAGGAGTTTGCGGTGACCCGCTACGATTTGCCCGCCGGCACCACGGTTTCCACGCAGCTTCCCGGACCGGCCATCGCCCTGGCTACTTCTGGTGTGGTCACGGTAAACGACCTGGAGCTAGCCCCGGGCGAGGCCGCCTGGTTGCCGGTAACCGGCGGCGACACTACCCGCCTTAGCGCGGCCGCGGGTAAAGATTCGCAGCTCTTTATCGCGGCGGCGCGCCCTGCGCGGCAAGTAGCGCTACCGCGCCGCTGGGGACGCCGCCGCGCGACAAGTAGCACTGTCGCGCTAACCGGCGCTATTTACGACATGGTGGGGCGGCGGAACGCAGCTGCGGCGGCTAGCAGCACTACGGTGAGTGCTACCATCCAGGCCACGAAAGCCCAGACTGCGGTGCCGGGCTGGCCGGTGGCAAGGATTTCGGCGCTTGGCGTGCCGTCGATGGCGGCGCCGGCGCGGGCGGCGAAGGTAAGCGGATTCCACCGGGCGATGGGTTGAACCACACCAGCGAATTGCTCCACGGGCACGAGGCCGCCGTTAAGTGCCATGGCCGCCATGATGATGGGGGCCGGGCCAATGGCGGCCTCCGGGGTGGCGCACATCGCGCCCACCATGGCCGATAGCGAGGCGGCCACCACCGCGCCGAAGATGATGACTAACAGCACCCAGCCAAACCCGGCCAGCGTGTGAATACGCAGGCCAGAAGCCACGGAAGCCAGCAGCACCGCGCAGCCGGAGATAAGGCTGCGTAAGGAATCGAAACACCAGCGGCCGAAGATCTCCGGGCTGGTGCCGTAGCGCGTGGTCGCGATGCGGGTGGTGATACCGCGTTGGCGTTCCTTAATTATCTGCGCGGCGGCGGAGGTGCCATTCATCAGTTCGCTGGAAAGGATGAGCGCGATGGTAAGCGGTAACGCGTCGAGCGTGGCAGAGCCTTGCGAGGCCGCCATGAGGTCGCCAAACAGCCACCGCATGACCAGGAACATCAAAACGGGACCAGCCACGGTATTGGTAATTACCGCGCTATCGCGGCGGGCGGCGCGCAGGTGCCTTCCAAAATGCGTGGCGACAGTGGACAGCCAGGTGGTGTCGTGCGACACGGTGGCGGTGGTGTGGTTAGTCATGTTTCCTCCCCTGGAAAGCGGTGATAAAGCCCCATACGCCAACGACGGTCATGGCGATGAGCCAGCACAGTGCTTCGACTCCGCGCGCCCCCAGGGCAGCGCCACCTAGTAGGTTGCGGGCGGTGTCCAAGATGGGAGATAGCGGTACGTGCCGGATGATGGGGCCAATGCCGCCGGGCAGCGCATCCGCAGGCACGAATGCGGTGGAGAACATCACCATGACCAGCACGAGGTTTTGGAAGAGCAAGGACGCCGAGGTGGGCTTGGGGGCCAACAGGCAGGAGCCATCGATAAACGCGGAGAGGATGATGGTGAGGGCGGCGAAAAGGGCGATGGTAAGGATAATACGACCCGGTCCGGCAGCGTAGCGGGCACCGAGCAGGATCGTGGTGAGGACGACGATGCTGCACGACCACGCGGCGCGGGTGAGATCTGCCAGCAGCCGGCCGACGACCGTGGCCCAGGCGGGCGTCCCGGTGGCGCGGATGCGGTCGTGGATGCCGTTTTCGGCGTCACGCGTAATCGCCAAGGAGGAGCCCCCGGCGGCGAACACAATCGCCTGAATAACGCCGGCGGGCAGGAGGAAGGCGGCGTAATCGATGCCGAGTTCCGTCGAAGCCTTGGCGAAGGTGGCGTAAAAGATGACCATGAACAGGCTGGGTATTGCCACGGCGGAAACCATTACGGCCTTGTTGCGGACGGTGCGCAGGACATTGCGGTGCCACGAGGCAGCGACTGCTCCGAGCGCGTTCACTGGGAGCCTCCACCGGTGTGGGGAGCCTGCTGCGCGATGTCGCCGGACCCGGCGATAGCGAAGTAGACATCGTCCAAGGAGGGCGGAACCAAGGAGACGTCCGCGACCGAGGTGTCGTCGCCATCCCACAAGGCCAGCGCCCGGACTAGGGTGCGGTGGCCATCGGGCGCATCGACGCGCAATACGGTGTCCTCTTGGCGGCAGTCGATGCGGTGTTCTTGCAAGGTGTGGGTGAGGCGTGCGGCATCGTCCGGGCTAGACATCGTGATGAGGCACACCGTGGTGCCATAGCGGTCCTTGAGCTCGGCGGGGGTGCCTTCGTCGAGCACCTTGCCTCCGGCGAGCACGGCGACGCGGTCTGCGAGCTGGTCAGCTTCTTCCAGGTATTGGGTAGTAAGCAGGATCGAGGTGCCGTCGGCCGCCAGCCCGCGGACGGTATCCCACACGGAGCTGCGCGCGGCGGGGTCGAGGCCCGTGGTCGGCTCGTCGAGGAACAGCAGCGCGGGCGGGACAGTGAGGGAGGCGGCGATATCTAACCGCCGGCGCATGCCGCCCGAGTATGCCGAAACCAGGCGGTCGGCGGCGCCAACCAGATCGAAGCGCTCAAGAAGTTCCGCGGCGCGGGCCTTCGCATCGCTAGCTTTAAGCCCTGCCAGGCGGCCAAAGAAGATGAGGTTTTCCTTGCCGGTAAGCTCCTCATCCACTGCGGCGTATTGCCCGGTCAGCGCGATGGAAGCGCGCACCTTGGAAGGATCCGTGGCTAAGTTGTGGCCATCGATGATGGCGGTTCCGCCCGTGGCGGGCAGCAGCGTGGAAAGGACATTGACCAAGGTTGTCTTGCCGGCACCATTGGCGCCTAGGACGGCGAGGATGCCCCCGCGCGGAATGGCGAGGGTCACACCGCGCAGGATTTCCGTTCGCTTCTTGACTTTTCCCAGGCTACATCGCAGATCTTGGACATCAAGCACCAGGTCGCGGCCTTTTGCGTGGGCGCTGGTTGAGGGGACTGCGGTGGCGCTGGGGTCACCGCTAGCGGTTGCCGTGGTGGGGTTTTCTTTCATGATTCATCCCTGGATATACGTCAACGGTCTATTAGACGGCGCACCGATTCTCCTACCGCAGAAGGAAAACCGATTATTGCCCGCGAACGATGGATTGTGGTCCACGGAGCAAGCGCCTGGGGTAGTGCCAACTAATCCTTAGAAAATGATGTATGTCTAGCGGCACCGGGTCGTGCACAGCGCCCCGCAGGAGAGGGCTGCACAGGTCGGCTGATCGGCGGCGACGCTGCAGGTTGCTGCAAAGTTGAGCATACCATAATTAGGCATGGCATGCCTGACAATTAAGTCGAAGGCCTGTAAGCTACCAAGTTTGAGCTAAGAATCTGGGTATTCCGACTAGTCAGGGTCAAACCGCGTGGCTGACCGTAATTCGTATTGTGGCTCGCGCCTCTCAAGCACAAAGGAGTATCCATGGATTCTCGAGAGCAAATCGAAGATAAGATTCTCTGCGGTCAGCCCTTCCGCCCTATTGAGGACCCGGATCTCTATTACGAGATGATGGAGGCGGCGGAGAAGTGTCACGATCTCAACCAGCTTCGTCCACTTCAAACAGCGGAGAAGCAGGCAGTGATGGCAGACCTGCTTGGTGAACTGGGGGAGCGCTTAATGGTTTTCCTGCCATTTCATGTCCAATATGGCTCGAAAATCAAGGTCGGAGATGGCGTGACCTTCAATCGAGGAACGACGGTACTTGATATGACCCCGGTGACATTTGGCAATGAGGTCATGGTTGGTCCATGGTGTTCCTTCTTTGCTGGCAATCACGCCTTAGACCCCGTAGAGCGGCAATACATGGTGTGTACCGGGGGTGCGATCACCATACAAGACCATGTGTGGCTTGGTGGCAATTGCACGGTAACTGCGGGTGTCACGATTGGGCATGGTGCAGTAATTGGTGCTGGCAGTGTTGTGACAAGAGATATTCCGCCCATGGTACTCGCAGCCGGTAATCCGTGCCGAGTCATTCGTGATATTGGCCCGGAAGATAAGCTCATGGGGGAGTCTTGGGTTCCTGAGTGGCCTAGTTGGATTACGGATTGAGACGGCTGTGAAAGTTCTCGCGGTCGTCCTGGGTTCTGAGGGTGATATGCTGCCATTTGCGCACCTTGGTGTCGCACTTCGAGATCGTGGCCACCAGTTTGTTTTGGCTGGGTTTAGCGAATTCGGCGGGAGTTTTCGTGCGAACGGGGTGGACTACATCGAGTTACCCGGTGATTACCGGGCGTTAATGAAGCGCCTTTTGGGCGATAGTAAAGGCATGATGGACACTGTCTTAGGTATCCGTGAGATGATATCTGACGCCCACGTTTTCGATGTGTTAGAGCATGCCATGGATGGCGTTGACGTGGTCATGTACACCCAATTCAGTGAAGTTGCTCGGTTGTTAGGGGCTGCACGCGGAGTCCCCAGCGTTCGGGTGCAGGTTTTCCCTACCGAACCCTGCCTCCGTTACAGCCTCGTGGATCCGCGAAAACTGGACGGCTCTGTCGGAGCTCTGGTCACCCACTGGATGTCCAATACTCTGATGGCTTGGGCGATGCGCCCAGTGATAGCGGCATGGCGCCGTAGGTTGGGGCTGCGTCAGCGAGCGCTCTCCTCTCCACCAACCACGATCTACCAATTCAGTCCCGCGTTGAGTCCGCCGGCGCCGGAATGGAAAAACCACATTCACGTCACTGGCGAGTGGCTTGACCCGCACCACAGTGAACTCGCCCTAGACCCAGCAGTCGAGGAGTTTGTGGCTGCCGGCTCGGCCCCGGTTCTGGCAAGCTTTGGGAGTATGGTCTCAGATCGCGTTTATGACCTTCAACGATGGACTCGAGACGCGTGCATCGAGCATGGTCTGCGGGCGATAATCGTCGATCCCGATCATGAGCCTGGTGTGAGAGAAGGAATCCTCACCGTCGCCCGGGTCCCGTTCGCGACTGTGCTTCCGTGGTGCCGTGCAGGCATCTGCCACGGCTCACTGGGCACCACCGGGGCGATCCTGCGCGCCGGCAAGCCGTGCCTTGCGGTTGCATTCGGTGGTGACCAACACTTCCATGCCAACGCAGTTTGTCGAAACGGTGCCGGGCCGAACTATATTGACGCCCAGCGAGGCGAACTGAGTGCCCAGTCCCTGGCCGCCGGAATTGCCGATTTGGTAAGTGGAGCATACGACTCCGCAGCCCGCAGGATGCCCGAGTTGCTTGCCACAGACCCGGGTACCGTCGCAGCAGTAGAAATCGTGCTTAATCAGTCCGACCTAGCGAAAGGCGAAAAATGACAGAAATCAGCTGCGAGGGAGTCTTTCCGTTTGTGGCCGGACATCGCACTGGAACCCTCTTGTTTTGCTTCCATCACGCAGGAGGCAGCGCTTCCGTCTATCGTGGATGGGTGGGGGTCAACCCAAGCATTGACGTGGTGCCGGTGGAGCTTCCCGGAAAGGCAACCCGTCGCCGAGAGAAATGGGTAAGCGACTTTGACAAGCTCGCCGATATGTGCGCAACCGAGATAGTAGATCTGGCGGCGGGCGCGCCGATTGCGTTGTACGGCCACTCCATGGGGGCAGCGCTGGCCTACCAGGTTGCTGCCTGCCTGCAGCAGATGCATCGGCCCACTATACCGGAAGCCGTGGTGGTGGCCGCACGGCAGGCGCCCGGAGAAACCGTGCCTGGGGAATACCACTCGTCAATGGGGTTCGGTGCGCTGCGCAGGGAGTTTGAGAAGGTAGGTGGCACACCACCTGAGATCCTTGCCAATGATGATGTGATGAAGCTGCTGCTCGCTGACATTCGTCGCGACTATGTGTTACACGAGGGCTTTCACCATGCAACCACGGTGCTTCGCTCTCCTGTGCTGGCATTGGCGGGGGATAGCGACCCAGCTGTCAGCCCAGAGATGCTTTCCCGGTGGGAAAATTTTACCAGCGGTAGTTTTGAACTGAAGGTCCTGCCGGGTGGGCATTTCTTCCCGCTCGATACTGGAACCGAGTTCCTCGACCTGCTTGCCGGTTTTCTAGCGGGAATTACTGGGAACACTGCCTGGTTAGCGCGGAACAATGCGTGATTGTGACTGTTAAGTAAAGAGGCCCCGATGACCGAACAAAAACCACCCATTACATTTAGGCAAATATCTCAACCTGCCCACCGGCAGATCACGGTGTCGCTGCTATTGGCGGTGCTGGCGGCGGTTTTGTCGCTGGTGCCGGTAATCGTGCTGGTTGAGATGGTGCGCACCGTAATGCTGTCCTTCCAGGGAGAGCCGATAGATGCGTCAAAGCTGTGGCTGCTAGTCGCGGCGCTCATGGTGGCCACCGTCCTACATGGACAGGCAACCGTGAAGAGCCTCCAGGTAAGCCACCAGGCCGACGGCCTTTTGGGCGAGCACTTACGCCAGCAGCAGATTACCAAGCTGGGTAGGCTCCCGCTGTCTTGGTTTACGCGGACACCTTCGGGGACTGTGAAAACCTACATCGAAGACGACGTCACCAAGATCCACCAGCTCATCGCCCACGCGCCGCACGATTATTCGGCCGGTGTACTCGTACCGCTATTGAGCCTGGGATACATGTTCGTGGTGGACTGGCGGATAGGCCTGCTGGGCCTGGTACCACTGCTGTTGGCAGTGGCCACCATGCCGTTTATGATGCGCGAGTTTCAGGAAAAGGCGGAGAAATTTAAGTCCAGCCAGAAGCAGCTAGACGCCGCCGTCGTAGAGTTGGTGCGCGGCATCCCGGTTATCAAGGTGTTTGTTCCGGAAGGCTACGACGAGAGCATTTTCCTTAGTCGTTCCCGGAGTTTTGGTGGGTTCTATCGCGAGTGGTTGCACGCCACCGTACACCCCACCGCTTTGATGAAGATCTTCACCTCCACCGGGTTTGGCCTGCTGGTGGTAGCCGCGGCCAGCCCGTGGCTCATCACGTCTGCGGGCGTACCAGTGGCCGATGTGCTGGCAGCGTTTTTGTTCATCAACAACATCGCCGCGCCTCTGCTTATGCTTTCGCGCACTAACATCATGTTTTCGGAGGCGAAGGCTGCCGCGGCGGATCTCACCGAGTTCTTCAACATCCCGGTATTGCCGCCCGCTGCTGGCGGCAGGGAGCCTGCAAACGCCGGAATTGAGTTGAAAGATTTAAGCTTCTCCTACGTGCCGGACACCCCGGTGCTTTCCGGCATTAACCAAAAACTTACCGCCGGCAGCATCACTGCGGTGGTGGGACCTTCCGGCTCGGGGAAGTCCACGTTAGCCGCGCTCATCCCCCGGCTATTAGACCCCACGGAGGGGTCGGTGCGCATTGGTGGCGTCCCTAGTACTGATCTCCGATCTGACCAGCTCTACCGTAGGGTAGGGTTCGTCTTCCAGGACCCTTACCTTATGCGGATGAGCGTGCGGGATAACATTCGCCTCGCTCACCCGGAGGCCACCGACGCAGACGTGGTTCGCGCCGCCCGCGCCGCCCAGATTCATGAGCGCATTACCCATCTGCCGCGCGGCTACGACTCGGTGGTGGGAGAGGACGCGCAGCTTTCCGGTGGCGAGCAGCAGCGGCTGGCTATTGCCCGGTCCATCTTGCTCGACGCGCCGATCCTCGTGTTGGATGAGGCCACCGCTTTTGCGGATCCGGACTCCGAGGCCGCGATCCAGCGGGCCATTACCGAGCTGGTGGCCGGGCGCACGCTAGTAGTTATCGCACACCGGCTCCACACGATCACCGGCGCTGACCGGATCCTCATGCTGGAAAACGGTGAGGTCACCGAAGCAGGCACTCACGAAGAGTTAGTGGCGGCAGGCAAGGGCTACGCCACGATGTGGGCACGCTACCAAACCGCGCAGGCGGGCATCCAAGGGGAGGAAAAATAATGATCCGCACGCTCTATTCACTGGGCAGTCCGGCTGATCGTCGCCGTCTGGTGCTGGTCCTTACGCTAATTGGGATTTCCGCGGTGGCGTTGGCCATTGGCCTTATCCTCATTGCACTGTTTTTGGACACGCTGTTTAGCGAAGATCCCGCGCAGGCCGCAGCATGGTTGCCCTGGATCATTATCTCCGTCCTCGTCTACGCCGCCGCAGACTGGCCCACTGAGGTTATTGCCCAGGACCTGGGGCATGATTACGTGCTGCGCATCCACCGGCTTATCGCCGATCGCACGGCACAGCTACCCCTGGGCTATTTTGAAGAAGATCGCGCCGGCCAGATCGGTGTTGTAGCCACCAGCGGTGCGCTGTTTGCCGCTAACGCGCCGGCAATGATGCTGCGGCCCATGCTGCACGGTGCTGCCTCGGCCGGTTTGGCTTGCGTGTTTCTCATCGCCGTGGACTGGCGGCTGGGGCTGGTTACCGTTGCAGTGGCTGCCGTGGTGTGGTTCGCCTATAACCGCCTAATGCGGCAGTACCGCGTGGCAGAGCGCCAGAAGGGCGAGCGCAACGAGCACGGCGCCGCGGAGGTGCTGGAGTTCGCCCAGGTGCAGCCGGTGCTGCGCATGGCTGGGCCGGATTCGCTGGGGGAGCGCGCCGTGCGCGCCTCGATTCGAGAGCAGCTTAGCGCCCAGCAGCACACCCAGAAGACAGGTGAGATGATCATGGGTCGTCTGGCTTTAATCATCATGGTCGGTACCGTGGTCATTGATGCCCTGGCCACCGTGCTACTTCTCAACCACTGGCTAGAAGCAGGCACCTACATTGGCGTCATTGTGTTGGTGTTCATCCTGGCTCGCGTTGCTATGTCGGGCATACCCTACGGCGAGGGCTTGGAATCCGCGCGCAATACCTTAGATGAGATCCAAAAGATCCTCGATGCGCGGGTGTTGCCGGAGCCTGCGGTTCCGGCGGCGCCACGCGACTATGGCATCGAGTTCGATGGGGTGGGCTTTGGCTACGAACCCAACACCCCAGTGGTCCGCGACGTGAGTTTCCGCGTGGCGCCCGGAACTACTACTGCGTTGGTGGGTCCCAGCGGCTGCGGCAAGAGCACCTTGCTAAAACTTGCGGCACGCTTCTATGACGTTGACCAGGGGACCATCCGTATCGGTAGTGTGGATATTCGCGATCTTGGCTCCCGGGCGGTGTTGGATTCGCTGGCTATGGTGTTCCAATACGTGTACCTCTTCGAGGACACACTGTATGAAAACATCCGCCTGGGCTGCCACAATGCAACGCGGGAGGAGGTGCTCCGCGCAGCGGAGTTGGCCGGTGTCACCGAGATTGCCCGGCAGCTGCCGCAGGGGTTTGACACCCTGATTAGCGAGGGCGGGCAGAATCTCTCCGGTGGTGAGCGTCAGCGTGTCTCCATCGCTCGTGCGCTACTGAAGGACGCGCGGATCGTGCTGCTTGATGAGGCGACTAGCTCTCTAGACGTGCAGAATGAGCACCTTGTGATGCGCGGTATGAAAACGCTTTCTGCCGAGCGCACCATCGTCGTCATTGCGCACCGGCTGCACACCATCCGCGACGCGGACCAGATTGTGATGATGAGTCCCTCCGGCACCGTGGAGTCTATCGGCAACCACGAGGAACTCATGGAGAGTTCCCCACGCTACCGCAGCTTCTGGGGTGAAAAGAGCGACGCCACCAGCTGGAAGCTGTAGGGACTAGCTGTCGCGGCCGCGTAGATACCGCACCGTGCGCGCCAGTGCGAGATCATCGCACGGTTCGCAGGCGGTAAGGCGGCCTTTTTCCACGCGCAGGAGAAGATCGCAGCACCGCGCCACCAGCTCCATGTCATGGGTTACTACCAAAACGGTCTTGCCCTGCCGGGCTAGGGCGTCTAGCAGGTGGGCCACCCGGTGCATGCGGCACAGGTCCAGCCCGCTGGTGGGTTCATCGAAGACGATTACCTCGCGCTCACTTAGGACTGCTGAGGCGATGGCCACGCGCTGGCGTTCGCCGCCCGAAAGCGACATCGGGTGCCGGGCCCGCTTGTCCGCGAGATCAAGTGCACCAAGCACCTCGGTAAGGCGCGCTTCGTTTTTCCCATCCGGTCCACTGGTGCCGATGATTACGTCGGACTCCACGCTCTCCCCGAAAAGCTGGTGGTTTACGTCCTGCATTACTAAATAGGACTGGCGCAGGCGCTGCCGGGGACCCGAGAGCGAGCGGTTATTGATGTCCACCACGCCGGTGGCCTTAGATTCCAGGCCAGTCAGAACGCGCACAAAGGTAGATTTTCCGGCCCCGTTGCGTCCTACCACGCCGATGACTTGTCCTTGCGGCAACTCCGTGTGGCTGATGCTCAGGGATGGCTCTGTAGCCTTGGGGTAGGTGAACTGTAGCTTTTTGAGCACCATCGTGCCACTTGAAGGGCGTGGCTCGCGGGTCACCTCGGGGACCTGCTGCGCTGAGCGCAAGCCCATGCGGTACAGTTCGGCCTTGTCTAGGGTGCGAAACTCCGAGCCGCTGAGATCATGAGCGATCTGCCCGTCCTGCATAACCAGCACTCGGTCCACGATGTCAACTAGGTAGGAAAGCCGATGCTCAGCGATCAGGACGGTGCGGCCCTGTGTCTTCCACTGCGCGACGATGCGGCGCAGCTCATCGACGGCGGCGAGGTCGAGATTTGATGATGGTTCGTCTAGTAGTAGTACCTGTGGGTGCATCGCGGCCACTGAAGCGCATGCTATTTTTTGTTTCTGGCCGCCGGAAAGTGTGAACAGGTGCCGGTCGAGGAGATGAACCATGCCGAAATCTGCGGAAAGTTCCCCAATACGCTGTCGAATCTCGTTGGGCGCCACGCCGAGGTTTTCGCAGCCAAAGGCGAGTTCGCTGGCTACTTCCAGCGTGAAAAATTGCGACTTGGGGTTTTGGAACACTGAGCCTACGCGTTCGGCGATGTCGTGTGGGTGGGCATGAGTGATGTCTTCGTCGTCCAGCAGCACCTCCCCCGAAATCTGGGCGTCGCAGAACGTGTGCGCCACGCCGTTTATCAGGCGTAGCAGGCTGGACTTACCGCAGCCTGATTCGCCACACACTAGAACTAGTTCGCCCTTCGCCACGGTGAGATTTACGTGGTGCAGCACCGGCTCCGCTGTGTTTTGACCATAGGATAGTGACACATCGTGCAGCTTTATCACGGCAGCATCACTATATTTACCAGTAGTAGGATCAGGGACACGACGAGCACGCTTATGACTATTGCGTCGCCTACGCGGAAGCCTATCTCGCACAGCGTGGTTCGTCGGCGAGGCGAGCCCAATCCGCGGGTCACTGCAGACATAGCCAGCTCGTTGCCGATGCTCACAACGGACGCCAACAGTGGCACAAAGCGGTATTCGAGCATAGCGATCGGGTTGCGCAGGCCCGAGATGCCACGCATCTGCATGGCGGTGCGGATATCGCGGTATTCCTCGAGAATCGTCGGGAAGAACCGGAACATGATGGACGTGGGGATGGTCAGGGCGTCGGGGCTCCGCATGCGCTGCATCGCGGCCATGAATTCGCTGGCCGAGACGGTGCGTAGTAGGTACCAGCAGCACGTGATGCCAGGGAGGATGAGCGAAAGCCCTGCGAACCACGTAGCGCACACGTCCACGATGATGTGGCGCTCGGGCAGGGCCTGTACCACCACCGCAGGAAAGCCGGCGAGCACCGCGAAGGTGAGTGCGTATCGCAGTGCAGCGGCCACCATGCCGGAGGCGAGGAAAAGTGCCCCGGGAACGGCAATGAGCATCCACCGGGCGGTGCTGCCCAGCGCCCCACTGGACCCGGCCGGTGAGATGAGCACCGAGGACACCACGAGGATGACCAGCACCGTGGTGCGTGGGTCCAGATGGAGTCCCGCTGTGTGCGTGCCTGATCCGGGCAAAGTGGGCGACATCAGGCGATTCCTGCTCGCTGGAAGTGCTTGGTGAAGATGCGCCGGCCGAGGATCCCGCCGAGGATCCCGCAGACGAAGGTTACTATCACAATGATGAGGAATAGCCAAGTCATCTGGCCAATAGAGGTGAGGCCATCCGCGAAACTAGCACCATATTTGGTCTGCATGCCGCTGCTCTCTATGTAGCGCCGAGTGGTGAAGAAAAGCGGAATATATGATGCGGTGGGTGACACTGCTATAAAGGCATAGGCGATCACACTGTGTATTGCGCTCGTATACTTGCCGGCGCGCAAGATTAACTCGGCAAACACGGCCATGACCAAGCTGAGCAGCAGTGGCCATATGCCTAAACCAAGCAGCAGGCTGGCGAGGCCGCTGAGAAGAAGGAATATGAAGACCATGCCGGGCTTGTGCACCTTGGCCAAGAACAGCATCATCGGGATGCCCAGGATGAGGGCCTGAACGCTGGTGATCATCACGTAGGTGATGGGGGTGATGCCGATGAAGGCGATGACCACGCCGGCTACCAAGTTGATGACGAAGAAGATGCCGATGTTCATCAGGTCGGTGATGTTCAGCCGTCCTGCTTTTGCATCTTTCGGGGTGGTGTGGGGAGTACTGGGCATGATGTTTCCTTTCAGATTAGGCTGCTTGTGCGTAGCACTGGGTTGGGGGCAAGTGGCTTGTCAGGTGAGTGAAACAGGTGTGGCATGAACTCTAAATTTCGCCTTCTTCTACGTCGCTGCCGACGATGTCGGCGATCAGGTCGGACAATTCTCGGACCGTTGGATGGTTGAATACGTCACGTATGGAGATCTCTACTGACATTTCTCGACGAATCGAGTTAGTAAGCCGCACGGCCGTGAGCGAGTCGGCACCGATGGTGAAGAAGTCATCGTCGATGCTGATCTCCTTGGGCCCGAGGAGTTCTTGCAAGATGGTAATGATACCCGAATCTCGGTGATTACGAGAGCGTTCCCTTGTTTGTGGTTGTTCAAAGGTTTTTCCTTCTAAACTCTTGCGATCAAGGACCTGACCCCCATGTGGTGGACACCTGA
>NZ_KV787451.1:0-108759 GCF_001807105.1 Corynebacterium sp. HMSC14H10
AATCAGACACACTTTTTGTCACTTAACCCTCCGCTCAGCATGTCGCTGGGTGGGCCCTTTTGTCGCTTAGTTCTTAATGCGAGTTACTGACTGCGTTTATGACAAAAATCGCCCGAAAAATGGCCTGAAAGTGTCATAAACTTGCACAGTTTCACATTTGCAGCCCGTATTCACGCGTGCAGCCGGTAATTTATGGGGCCTGACCAGTTACTATCTTGAGAATCACACACTGTTTGTCTATTAACCCGGTCTCTAGGGAGCTCCTTAGAAGAAAGCTTTCTACAGGAAGTTCTCGTCGAAACTAGGGTCCACCTCAACCGGATCAATGCCCAGATATACCGCCACCAGGCGGATCAGTACATATTGCAGCATCTGGTCCAGTTCCACTCGGCCCGAGACACGGCGCTCAATGGGGCGGCGGAACACTACTACGCAGGGGCGGGTGGGGTTGCCTACGCGGTCAATGCCAGCAGGGATAAGTCGTCCCAGCGGAACAGGTCCATCAGCGACAATCTCTTCCGGGAAGTACATGTCCGGGCGCAACTGCATGCGAGGAATCGTGTCGATGGCGATGTCCAGGTGCGACAGTTGTCGGGACCAGCGCTGATCCAATGGGGCATAGGCGTCAATAACCGCCTGGTCAAAAGCTTCTGAACGGCTCTTCCAACGAGGTACTTCCGGCGGCAGCAGAGGTCCCCGAGGTCCGCGACCGCGTCGCAGTGAGCGTCGCAAAGAGCGCGGAGTATAAGCCGATGAATTCATATTTGTTGAGCATAATCGGTCGGCCTGTCAACGTGGGTGAGGTCAACTTTCGGCCATGTCGCGGGTTTGCTGGGTAAGGCTGGGGTGCCCCGGGGAGCGTCGGAAAGCGAAAAACGCCCGGAGTGGGAGAAAAACTATCGAAACTTAAAGTTAGGGTCTAGACTTTGATGCCGTGAGTGTTTTTAGACGTTGTTGCCGGCCCGGCTGTGGCAAACCTGCCGTAGCTACGTTGACGTATGCCTACGCGGAGTCGACGGCTGTGGTGGGGCCGCTCGCCGCCGCGTCCGAACCGCATAGCTGGGATCTCTGTGAGAAGCACGCGCGTTCCATCACCGCACCGCTGGGTTGGGAGCTCGTGCGTTACGACGTGCCGACGCCCGCCCAGGACGATGATGATTTGACCGCATTGGCGGAAGCCGTCCGTGAAGCTGGCCGCAACGCGACTGGCCTGGTGCTGCGGGATGAGGTCGACAACCGTCCGCAGACCTACAAGATTGATTCCAGCCGCCACCCGTCGACGCGGAAATCCGCGCGCGGTCACCTGCATGTAGTTCGCGATCCGGAGGATTCGGACGACTAACGGGTCGGGCGCCGTGCCCCAGCTCATGCCATCTTGCCGCGGCATTTCTTTGTGAGAGCCTCTCTGTGGCTAGTATCATTTTTCACAAAACTGATACTAGCCACAGAGAGGTTTTTCGTGGGCACTTACAATCGTTCCGATTTGGATGCCGTCATCAAGGCCTATGACGTGCGCGGTGTTGTCGGTGAGGGCATCGACGCGGATCTTGTCGGAGCCATCGGCGCCGCCTTCGGACACATCATGCGTTCAGAGGGCGCAACACGTGCCGTAGTTGGCCACGATATGCGTGAGTCCTCACCGGAGTTGGCGGCTAGTTTCGCCGACGGCGCGGCTGCACAGGGGCTCAACGTCACCCTGCTCGGCCTGACCTCTACGGACGAGCTGTATTTCGCCTCCGGAGTAAAGGAATGCCCGGGCGCGATGTTCACTGCCAGCCACAACCCAGCTGAATACAACGGCATCAAGATGTGCCGTTCGCTCGCCCGCCCGATCGGGCAGGAGACAGGGCTTGCTCAGATTAAGGATCTGCTTGTCGACGGAATCCCGGAGTACACCGGCACTCCGGGCGAAATTGATCGTGAGGATGTTCTGCAGGATTACGCGGCGTTCCTCCATGGGCTGGTCGACATTCGCTCCGGCCGTCGCCTGAAGGTTGCAGTCGATGCCGGTAACGGTATGGGGGGACTGACAGTTCCGGCAGTGCTCGGAGAAGACATGGATGTTGCTGATCTCTACTTTGAGCTCGACGGCAACTTCCCGAATCACGAGGCCAATCCATTGGAGCCCGCCAACCTCGTTGACCTACAGAAGTTTACGGTGGAGCAGGGCGCAGACATCGGTATTGCCTTCGATGGCGACGCTGACCGCTGCTTCGTCGTCGACGAGAAGGGCAACCCGGTCAGCCCATCGGCCATCTGTGCGTTGGTGGCCACCCGCTACCTGGAGCAGAACCCGGGCGCGGCTATCATCCATAACCTGATTACCTCACACGTCGTGCCGGAGATGATTGTGGAAAACGGCGGAACCCCGGTTCGTACCCGTGTTGGGCACTCCTTTATTAAGGCGCAAATGGCCGAGCACAGTGCTGTTTTTGGTGGCGAGCATTCGGCGCACTACTACTTCAAGGAATTCTTCAACGCTGACTCCGGCATGCTCGCCGCCATGCATGTCCTGGCCGCACTGGCAGAGCAGGATAAGCCACTGAGCGAATTCATGGCCGAGTACAACCGCTACGAGGCCTCCGGCGAGATTAATTCCCGCCTGGGCAGCGCAGAGGAGCAGCAGGCAAAGCAGAAGGAAATCGAGACTGCCTTTGCCGATCGCACCGAGTCCTCGGACTGGATGGATGGCCTGACCATTGAGCTGGCGGACTCCAAGGCGTGGTTCAACGTCCGGGCCTCCAATACGGAGCCGCTGCTGCGTCTGAACGTCGAGGCGCCGACGCGTGCTGAGGTCGATGCGCTTGTCGACGAAGTTCTCGGCATCATCCGCGGTTAATCAACCCCACACGCCCGTTTTCAGGCATGCTTGGGAGTATGACCTCGTCATTCGACTCCTCCCATAACCCGCGCCAAGAGGCCCTGTTCTACCGTATGGCCACTGCCGGCGCAGGTCTCAGAGCTGCTGCCTCCGCGACTCGCGGGGGAGCGTTTGCTCAACTTCCACTGCCGCGCAGCGCGGTCATCCTCGTGGGAAATCGTCGGGCGCAGCTCGCCGCCGAATCCGTGCGCGCGCTTGCCGACGACATCCGCTGCCCGGTCGTAATTGCGCGTCAGTTGCCCAGTTATGTCGGCGCCCTCGATTTGGTCATCGTCTGTGACGACAACCCCGGCAGCCCACTCGGTGCAGCTCTGGCTGAAGCTCATAGGCGAGGAGCAGCCACGGTCGTGGTGGATCCCGGTGAAGGGCCATTGCGTGCCGCAGGTAGCCCCGATACGGTTGTGGTTCCGCGCCCGGCGATGGCGGAGTCGGCGTCCTTTACCGCCTATGTCGGTGCCATCGCCAGCGCGCTCACCGAATGTGGCGCCACCGCTCTGGCTCCGGCTGGGATAGTCGAGGAAGTCGCCGATGCGGTGGACGCCGATATTGCCGCTTGTGCTCCGCAGCGAGATGAAACAGTTAACCCCGCGCGGCAGGTAGCGCAGTGGGTGGCAGGCCGCAGAATGCTTGCAGTGTCGACGACCTCGGCGCTGGCGCCGGTAGCGGAGCTGGCATCGTTACAGATGCTCGAGGCAGGCGTGGTCTCGGCAGCGTCGTCGATAAGCGAATTGTCTCTTAGCGTGGGCGCATTGCTCGCTGCAGAACCCCAGGCAAGCCGGGATATTTTCTATGACCCGTTCATTGATGGTGGGGATGAAGGGGCGACAGTGCTACCGTTGGGGGCGATTGTTTTAGCTGCGCCGAACAATGTGAGCCACTACCGGGACCACTACGGCGAAGCTGGATGGGCTCGTGTGGAGTGCCCTGCGCTCGATGCGGAGACTCATCATCCACTGGTTGAAGTATGTGTTACTGCAGCCAGAGTTGGTGCGATTGCGGCGTTTTCTGCGTAATCGCCGGGTGTCACCGAAGGCTTTTGGGGCTTCGGTGAGATTGGCGTGCTTGCGCCAGTAGTGACTATTAGAGGAGTGATACGGGCATGGAGCTGTTGGACCCCGTGCTGCAGTCGTACCCCTGGGGGTCTCGTACACATTTGGCGAGAATCACCGGTGCGGACGCTCCCACATCGAAGCCCTGGGCGGAACTGTGGTTTGGTGCGCATGCACTGGCATCGGCCACCGTAGCCGGCACGCCGCTGGATGAGCTCATTGCGCAGGATCCGGCAGCTGCGCTCGGATATGCAATTGACACCGACAACGGCAGGCTGCCGTTCCTGTTGAAGCTGCTCGCAGCCGATGAGCCGTTATCGCTGCAGGCACACCCCACCTTGGCAGAAGCTCAGGAGGGATTTGCACGCGAAAATGCGGAGGGCATTCCGGCCATTGCACATTTCCGAAATTACCGGGACAACAACCACAAGCCGGAACTTATTGTCGCCCTGACTACCTTCGACGCGTTGGCCGGATTCCGCCCGGTGGAGCGCACGAAGGAGTTGCTCGCGACGCTGGCGGTACCGGAGCTCGACCATTACATGGGACTGCTCGATGCCGCCGATGACGAGAGTGCTCTGCGGGCATTGTTTACAACGTGGTTGACGTTGCCCCAGGATGTCCTCGATGAGCTGGTCGAGGCCGTGGCTGCCAAGTGCGCGGATTACAGTGGCGATGACGAGGAGTTCTCGCGAGTAGCCGAGACCACTTGCGAACTGGCTCGAAAGTATCCGGGGGACCCGGGAGTCCTGGGGTCGATGCTGCTTAATCGCCTTCGCTTACAGCCGGGTGAAGCCATCTACCTTGGTGCTGGACAGCTGCATGCTTACCTCAATGGCATGGGCGTGGAAATCATGGCCAACTCCGACAACGTGCTGCGCGGAGGGCTGACCTCTAAGCACGTCGATGTCGTGGAGCTACTGCGCGTGCTCTCTTTCCGACCGCTGCCAGATCCGGTGCTGCAGTCGCGGCTGACCGATGATGGCTGGAATGATTATGACGCGCCGGTGCGCGAGTTTCGCCTTCGTTCGCGGGATCTGGAGCCGGGCGAACATGTTCTGCTCGACGAAGAATCCGCCACGGTTGTGTTGTCTACAGCGGGCACGGTGGCGTTGCGTCACGACGACTCCGTGGTTGAGGTTCCCAGCGGCCATGCGGCCTGGGTTCCGGCTGTCGACGCAGTCGATATTGAGCTGACTGCGCGCCAAGACGGGGCAACCGTCTTTGTCGCGACCGTCCCGCGGGTGGGTTAGTCCTCGTCGTTATCGAAGAGATTTCCCAGGAATCCGGAGTCCTTCGGCTTTTCCGGGATTGGGGAAATCTTGCTATTGCTAGCCCCATTGCCGCCAGTGGTGTCCTTCTCCGTCGAAGGGGTCTGGTCCTTCGGAGGTGTCGGCTCCTTCGGGGATGTCGGCTCCTTCGAAGGAGTCTTCTGAGGAGTCTCGGACGGAGTTGTGGTTTGCGTACCCGACTGGGACTGCGCCTGCGATGAAGGCGGCTTCGGCTCAGCTGCTGCACCACCATCGCCTTCCGGAAGACTGTCGTTCGGCTTTTCCGAGTTATCTTCCGGTAGCAGTGGCACCGGCTTGCTGGGCGTCGGCGAAGATATGTCGTCAGAGGTGGGCTCTGTGGTCTCCGTGGTCGTCGGAGGTGTCGATGTCGTCGACGTCGGAGTTGTCGCACTTGAGCTTGTGGAAGTCGGGGGGATGTACGCCTGCGGTGGCAGGTACGGATCCTCAACGATCTCGGTGCTCGATGACGTGGTCGGACGAGATACTAGACTGTCGTTCGTCTCAGTCAGCGAGGAATCTGAATTCGGTTCAGTGGTCTGCTGCAGCTCGGCATCACTAGGAACTGGAGGCAGTGGAGCAGAGGTCTCCATTTCCGACTGAGAGCCGGCGTTTTCCGGATTTGCACCCTTGGCGGCATTGCTATCGGAGCAGCCTACGAGCGAAGCGCTCAGGGGAAGGGCTGCAAGCAGAAGAGCTCCAAAAGCCTTCTTCACCATGGTAGGTACTCCTTTCGTGTCATGCGTGAGGTCGCCCTGTAACGAAAAAGACAACAGTTGCATTACGAGGTCTGGGAACTAACTTAACATGCCCGTTATCTTCTCTCTAGGGTGAAAATTGTGTTGAAGGGATTAAATATGTCTCTCGAACTGTAAAAGTGACGAAAAGTCGGGTAGAACTTCGGTAAGGCCACATGCGGTTTTCCGGCTAGCGGTACGTGCAGGCGACAGCTTTTAGGTCGGCGGCCAGATTACCGTGGGCTCGTCGAAAAGCGCTCTTTGGAAAGCGCTCGTCGATAGGCGAAAACTGGCTATTGGTTCGAAGCGCGAAAGGAGCGTGGCCACCTATCATGTCCATCTGGGATACTGAGATTTTTGGTAGCGATTCGGTCATTGAACTCTTCGATGAGGTTCAGGATCTCGACTCACAGGATCGTGTTGGTGCATTGATTGATGCTGGCCGCATTGGGGTGGATTCCGAAAATAGCGATGAGAAAGCATGCGCACTCGCGGCGGCTGTGATCATTGCAATTTGGAATGGTGCGCCATTTAGCGGCGGTGACATTGTGGAGGACTACAGCTTCATCCGGGAGGGAATCTCCGAGGCGCACGGCAGCGAGGAAGATGCGTTGGCTATCGCATCCGAGGTCTTCGATAGTCTTCTGGGGGAACTCAGTGAGTCTGACCAGGCGGCGCTTGAAAACTGCGTCGAAGCGGTAGAGTAACTCTCGCGTCCCCAGTAGTAATTCTTTAAGAAGAATCTCACGTCAAAGAATCTAGAGAAAGCGTTACATGTCCTCGAAGAACATTGATTTCAAGGTTGCAGACCTCTCCCTGGCTGAGGCCGGTCGTCACCAGATTCGTCTGGCTGAGCACGAGATGCCAGGTCTAATGGCGCTGCGCGAAGAGTACGCGGAGCAGCAGCCACTGGCCGGTGCCCGTATTTCCGGCTCCATTCACATGACGGTTCAAACCGCAGTGCTCATCGAGACGTTGACGGCGCTGGGCGCACAGGTCCGCTGGGCCTCGTGCAACATCTTCTCCACCCAGGATGAGGCCGCTGCGGCAGTCGTCATTGGGCGAAACGGCACTCCGGAGGACCCGCAGGGTGTTCCGGTTTTCGCTTGGAAGGGCGAGACACTGGAAGAGTACTGGTGGTGCCTCGACCGCATCTTCGACTGGGGCGATGAAGATGCCAACATGATTCTGGACGACGGCGGCGACGCCACCATGGCTGTCATTAAGGGCATGGAATTCGAGGATGCTGGCCTGGTGCCGCCTGCAGAAGAGTCGGATTCGGATGAGTTTATTGCTTTCAAGGACATGCTTCGCGCCAGCCTGGAGAAGGATGCCGGCCGTTGGCACCGAATTGCAGAGTCGGTCAAGGGTGTCACAGAGGAGACCACCACTGGTGTCCACCGCCTCTACCACTTCGCAGAGCAGGGAGTGCTGCCATTCCCGGCCATGAACGTCAACGATGCGGTCACCAAGTCCAAGTTCGATAACAAGTACGGCACCCGTCACAGCCTTCTGGACGGCATCAACCGCGGTACCGACATGCTGGTTGGCGGCAAGAACGTACTGGTCTGTGGCTACGGTGACGTGGGTAAGGGGTGCGCAGAGGCACTGGCTGGCCAGGGCGCTCGCGTTCAGGTCACCGAGGCCGATCCGATTAACGCATTGCAGGCTTTGATGGACGGTTTCGACGTTGTCGCTACTGAGAGCGTCATCGCAGATGTCGACATTGTCATCACCGCCACAGGCAACAAGGACGTCATTACTTTCGAGCACATGCAGCAGATGAAGAACCACGCGCTGCTGGGCAACATCGGGCACTTCGACAACGAGATTGACATGCACAGCCTGCACCATCGCGATGATGTCCGTCGTGTGGAGATCAAGCCGCAGGTCACCGAGTATATCTTCCCGCATGCAGACGGCGAAGAGCGCTCTCTGATCGTGCTTTCCGAGGGGCGTTTGCTCAACCTGGGCAATGCCACCGGACACCCGTCCTTCGTAATGTCGACCTCCTTCGCCGACCAGACGATCGCTCAGGTTGAGCTCTACTGCAACGGCGAAAAGTACGACAACTCTGTCCACCGTCTGCCGAAGATCCTGGATGAGAAGGTCGCTCGCATTCACGTCGAGGCACTTGGCGGCGAGCTCACCCGGCTGTCCAAGGAACAGGCCGAATACATCGGCGTTGATGTCGAGGGTCCGTATAAGCCAGAGCACTACCGCTACTAGTTCTAGCCAAGGCTAGGTCGTAGCCATGTGTGCGAGGAGAAAAATTTGATTATCGCAGTCGAAGGAATCGACGGTGCTGGCAAGAACACGCTTGTCACAGCTGTTACCAATCAACTCCGAAGTCAAGGGCACTCCGTTTCATCGATGACCTTTCCGGCGTACCGGCAGACGATCTTCGCTGATTTCGCCGATCAAGCTTTGCACGGTCAGCTCGGCGACACTGCGGACTCCGCTTGGGCAATGGCACTCCTGTTCGCTCTGGACCGCAAAGAACGTCGTCAAGCGATTGTTGATGCAGCACGCGAGAACGATGTTCTGATCATCGACCGCTACGTCGGGTCCAACGCGGCCTACTCCCTGGCTCGCACGCAGGATCCGGCGATCGTCGAGTGGATTGAGAAGACCGAATTCGGAGATTTCCAGCTTCCGCTTCCCGACGTTCAGGTCTGTCTGGCCACGTCGGTGGGAGTGGCAGCCGACCGCGCACGCAATCGGGAAGCCTCTGATGTGCAGCGAACTAGGGATACCTACGAAAAAGACGCGGGTTTGCAGGAGCGCACGCTGGCAGCGTACCAGAAGTTCGCGGGGGGCTCGTGGCAGTCACCATGGTTGATGCTTACGGGGGATGATGGGGCGGACCGTCTTGTGGAATGGATTAGTGCACGGCTGCGCTAGCCACCTCAACTGGAAACTACAGAACTAGATAGCTTTACGTTTAGAATATGACGCATGAGCTCAAAAATCCTGGTTGTTGATGATGATCCGGCCATCGCCGAAATGCTCACGATGGTGATGGAGCGCGAGGGCTTCGACACAGTAGTAGTCGACGATGGCCTCGAAGCTGTCAAGGCAGCAGAGCGGGAGAATCCAGATTTGATTCTGCTGGATCTCATGTTGCCGGGCATGGGTGGTGTCGATGTCTGTCGCACTGTGCGAGAGACATCGGCGGTGCCGATCATCATGTTGACTGCGAAGACCGACACGGTCGATGTGGTCCTCGGCCTGGAATCCGGTGCGGATGACTATGTCACGAAGCCCTTTAAGCCGAAGGAGCTCGTGGCGCGTGTGCGCGCTCGGCTGCGTCGTCAAGAGGACAGCCCGAGTGAGACCCTCGAGGTCGGCGACCTGACTATCGACGTGCCCGGTCACGCCGTGTTCCGCGATGGCAAGGAGATTTCTCTGACCCCGTTGGAGTTTGACCTATTGCACACTCTTGCATCCCGTCCGAAGCAGGTCTTTTCCCGTGATGAGTTGTTGGAAAAGGTCTGGGGATATCAGCACACCTCGGATACTCGACTCGTCAACGTTCACGTTCAGCGTCTGCGCTCGAAGATTGAACTGGATCCGGAAAACCCCCAGATTGTGCTGACCGTCCGCGGTGTCGGGTACAAGACGGGTGACTAATCAAGGTCAGTCAGCTTTAGTGGGAGCCGATTCTTGCGTCGATTAATAACGAAGCTTCGAGACTTCACCAATAGGGGAGTGACCTGGGCGGTTACGCTCTGGCGCACGTCTATCCAAGCGCGCATTCTGACCTCTGTGGTGGTACTGAGCGCGATGGTGATTGCGGTACTCGGTTTCGCGCTGGCGACTATTGTTACCCAGCGGCTTATCGACGCAAAGGTTACCGCTGCCGACGAGGAAATTGACCGTGCTCGCGCGGTGGTGGAGCAGGCGATTGAGAACTCTTCGTCCAACGAGCTGCAAGCCCTGCTCAACGTGGGGCGCGATGCCCTTGTGAACCGTGCAGCCGGTTCCGGTGCTGCGCCACTGACAAGTTATGAACCGTTGCTCGTGGCGCCGGTGCCACGAGGCACGGTGTTGGCTTCATCGCCGATTAAGGCCGATGTCCCAGAACGATTGCATGAAGTAGTCCGACAAGGGCAAATTGCGTATCAGGTACGCCAAGTCACTGATAACCGCGGCGATACGTACTCGGCGTTAATTATCGGTAGCCCTACTTCTACCTCGGTTGATGGGCTCGAGCTCTATCTGGTCACCTCTATGGCTGCAGAGGAATCGACTATTAAGTTGGTTCGTGGTCTGCTCGCCGGTGCGACAGTAGTCATCATGGCGCTTCTCGGCGGTATTACTTGGTTCTTCTCCAATCAGGTGACGACACCAGTGCGTTCCGCCGCCCAGATTGCCCAGCGCTTTGCCGACGGCCACTTGCGCGAACGCATGGTCGTGCAGGGTGAAGATGACATGGCGCGACTGGCCATGAGCTTTAACAAGATGGCCGAATCGCTGTCGACGCAGATTAGACAGCTGGAGGAATACGGCAGTCTGCAGCGACAGTTCACCTCCGATGTTTCGCATGAGTTGAGGACGCCTCTGACCACGGTGCGTATGGCCGCCGATCTTATTGCTGACGGTGCTGAGGACCTCGATCCGGCGACTCGCCGCGCAGCTGAGCTGATGAATGAGGAGCTTGAGCGTTTTGAGATGCTTCTCAATGACCTGCTTGAGATCTCACGCCACGATGCTGGCGTTGCTGACCTGTCCGCAGAAAAGGTCGATGTCCGTCGCTGCGTGGATGCTGCCTATCAGCAGGTAACGGTCGTGGCTAAGGAGACTGGTACACCCATCCGCTTCCACCTGCCCGATGAACCGGTAATGGCAACAGTCGACTCGCGTCGTATCGAGCGCGTGCTACGCAATCTTATGGCCAACGCTGTTGACCACAGTGAGGGCAATCCGGTGGATGTCACAGTGCGGGCGAGCGATTCCGCGGTCTCGTTTACGGTCGTTGACCACGGTGTGGGGCTAAAGCCGGAGCAGCAAGAGCTGGTGTTTAACCGGTTCTGGCGCGCTGACCCCTCGCGTGTCCGACGCACCGGCGGTACCGGACTTGGCTTGGCGATCGCGCGTGAGGACGCACAATTGCATGGTGGGGAACTGGAGGCATTTGGCGTGCCGACGGTCGGTAGCTGTTTCCGCCTGACTGTGCCACTGGAGCCTGATGCGAGCTTCGGTGAGCATCCGCTCGGCCTGGAAGTTCCGCCGCTGCCCGATCAGATTCCGCATCAGCAGGAAATTGGTGCACGGGAGTTGGAATCGGATTCGATTGCACCGCAAGTCAAGAGCCAGGATCAGGGTAAGGGGCAGCCGACTAGCGATAGCGAATCCCGACAGGCACGAGAGGAGGATATTTAAATGACGGCGCAGCAACAGTCAAAGGCTCGTCGCGTCCTGCGTAAGACAGTGGCGCTTAGCTCAGTGATCATTTTGGGCACGGCCGCAGGATGTACCACCATTCCGAGAAACACCAGCCCCCAGGTGCTGCGTCCGTTTGAGCCGCCCCAAGTTCGTATTGAAGTTCCTCAGCCACGACCGAATGTCAATGCAGACATTGTCCTGCGCGACTTTTTCGCCGCGGCCGCGCATCCGGTTGATGATTTTCAAGCTATGCGTGCCTTCATGACCCCGGAACTTGCGGCCAGTTGGAAGCCGCATGATAGCGCCCGCATTCTTGACGGTGTCAACCTCATCGCTCAACGGGATGAAGGAGGTTCTCGACAGTCCTTCGTTGCCCGAGGTCGCAGCGTTGGTCAATTTGGTACTGGTGGTGCTTATGAGCCCCAGTCCGGTGATTATGAGGAAACCGTGGAGATGAAGCTCGGTTCGGATGGGCAGTGGCGCATTTCCTCGCTGCCCGACGGTGTTGTCATGGAGCGTCAGGCATTCCTGGAAAACAATGTGCCTCGCAATATCTATTTCCTCGACCCGGCCGGTAATCATTTGGTCACAGATCGTCGTTGGCTCTATCGTGGCGTCACCGATGGCGCGACCAATCTGTTGACAAAGCTGAAGAACGGACCATCAGCACCACTGCGACCGGGCGTCACCACAGTGCTCAAGCCCAATGCCTCAATTGCGGTGGAAGCAGGACCTGTGTCCAACTCGGACGGTCGAAGGGTCGAAATCACCGGATTGGGTGATGTTTCCGAGGAACTGCGTGTCATGCTTGCGGCACAGATTATCTGGACTCTCGACTCGGCAGATTTCCGTGGTCCGTGGATCCTCATGGCCGACGGCGAACCACTAATTGCCAGCCACGACGAGCCGTGGACGAAGGATACCGACGCAATCCAGCTCTACGACCCGAATCATCTACCGGCTGATAACGCGCCGTTGCGGACGGTCGACCGCAGCGGTATCTACGAGATTGCTGACGGCCACGCCACACCTGTGGGACGCGGCTGGACCGCCAGCGGCAGCACTGCGGTGTTTTCCGCGGCAGTGGGCATCAACCCCAATGGCAGCGAGCTTATTGCCGCCGTGTTCCGCTCGGCTGTGGATGGTCGTACCGGTTCGTATGACCTTGGGGAGTCCACATTGATGCTCGGCGGAATACAAGATCAGCCGGTTCCTGTGCTGACTGGCGAGAGTCTCACCCGTCCGACATGGTCGCCAGATGCCGAGGCGGTCTGGACAGTGAAGGACGGTACAACCGTCGTACGCCTGGTTCGGCAGTCGACGTCGTCCCGGATTCAGCAGGAGGAGGTTGATACCTCTGAGCTCAGTCACCTTCTTGACGGCGGCGAAGACACGGGGCACCCAAGCGCCGGTATTTCTGAATTCCGCGTCGATTCTTCGGGCACGCAGGTAGCGATGATTATCGCTGGTGAGGTCTATATCGCCACCATCGAAAGGCATGACGACAAACCGTGGAAGTTGACGCATCCGCGCGCTCTGCCGCTCCCTGAAAACGTTTCCCCGGTGTCGCTGACGTGGTCGCCGAATCAAACGGTCACGGTGGGCGGTTACAGCGGAGACACCCCGATGTGGAGTGCCTTCCCGGACGGTGCGACCAGCTCCGTTCTGCCGAAGCTCAACCTGACACCGCCAATTCCTGTGGTTACCGCGACCTCCTCGAAGCGTTACGCATTGGATGCCACCGGTGTCATGGAGCTGATCTCCAGCGAGGGGCAGCAGCAGTTCTGGCGCCAGGTTCCGGGTGCGCATGGTCGAATGGCTCCGGTGTCTGTGGAATAAGCGCAAATCGGGGAGGGGATTAATGGCGCAGGGGAGGTCATCGCAGGAATTTCTGCGCGTGCTTTACGACGTTACCCGCGATGCAATCGGCCTCGTGATACCGGAAACCTGTCCGGTGTGCGGCTGCTCCGGGACGCTGTGTCGCGATTGCAAGGACGATCTTCAGCAACCTCCAGTGCGGTTTTCACCGCGGGCTGCGTTACGCGCAGCAGCGTGGACCTGCGGTCCGTACTCGGGTGCGAGGAGACATCTCATTTTGTCGGCCAAAGAACGGGGCAGTGGTGAAGCCAGACGAATCATGGGGGCCGTGTTCGCCGCTGCGGTACGAAGGCTAGCCTCTGATGGCCATATAATGCCCCCGAAAATTACCCCCGTCATTTTGATTCCCGCGCCGACAAGATCGTCATCCCGTCGACAACGGGGTGGGGACCCGGTAACAATTGCCTGCGACTTTGCTTGCAGTCAGCTCCCCTCCAGTTCGGTATTGCCCCTGGTGCGCATTGGCGGGCGCACGCGGGATTCCGCGGAGCTGGGGGCTTCTCAACGCAGACGAAATCTTTCTGGCCACATTGTGCCGCTGACGCAATTCAAGCGCGGAATTAGCGACAAGCTGCGACAACGCTGTGCGCAGGCGACAGTAATTCTGGTTGATGATGTGGCCACTACTGGTGCCACTGCAGCGGAAACCGAGTTGGTGGCAGCGTCATTGGGGATTCGCATCGACATGGTGTTGGTGCTCGCCCGGGCGTAGACGCAGGGGTGTCGTCGGCAAGCGAAAAATAAACGAGGGGAACGTGGCATTGGTTACCCCCGGAACTGTATCCTGGGGGTGCAGAAAGACTCGTCACCGTAGACGCCGTGAGTAATCCCGCTCACGGAAGGGCGGTGGCCATACCGGGAGGTAGGTAGCAAGTGTCCACACCTGCTGACAACAACGAGGTACTCAGCCCGAACGCTCAGGTGACCATCACCGGGCGCAATGTTGAGGTTCCAGAGCACTTCGCAGATCGTGTTAAGGCGAAGCTGGCGAAGATTGAGCGCCTCGACCCGACTTTGACCTTCTTCCACGTGGAGCTCCAGCACGAGCCGAATCCGCGCCGTGCAGACCGCTCTGACCGTATTCAGATCACCGCTACTGGCAAGGGTCACCTGGCTCGTGCGGAAGCCAAGGAAGATAGCTTCTACGCTGCACTGGAGTCTGCTCTGGGCAAGATGGAGCGCTCCCTGCGTAAGGTGAAGGCTCGCCGCAAGATTAGCCGTTCTGGCCACCGTGCACCGATGTCCGTCGGCGAGGCAACTGCTTCGCTGGTTGCAGAGGCTGAGGCAGCGGCTCCGGAAAAGGCTGATCCGTACGAGGATCTGGTTGAGGACGTGACCCCGGGTCAGGTTGTGCGTACCAAGCAGCACTCCGCAACTCCGATGACGGTGGAAGATGCTTTGTCTGAGATGGAGCTCGTCGGTCACGACTTCTACCTCTTCGTTAACGAGGCAACCTCTCGTCCGTCCGTGGTCTACCGTCGTCACGCATACGACTACGGTCTGATTGAGCTGGCAGACGAAGACGAGAAGTAAGTCTTCACCAAAAAGAGCACGCAATACCGCGCAGAGCTGTGTATTGGTAAGTAATTGCTCACATGAGCCCGTCTTCTCTTAGAAGGGAAGACGGGTTCGTCGTATAATCAACCGTTGCACATTAAAGTTCGACGTGAATCGGCCGGAAAGGTCCCAATTTAGTGTTTTCGCTCAGCAAGTTGCTCCGCATTGGTGAAGGCCGCGCTGTCAAGAGGCTTGGCAATATTGCAGATCAGGTCATCGCCAAGGAAGACGAGTACGCAGCTCTTTCAGACGATGAACTCCGTGCCAAGACCGAGGAGTTTAAGAAGCAGCTGGCTGACGGTGCCGATGTAGACGATTTGCTTCTGGATGCTTTCGCCACGGCGCGCGAGGCATCCTGGCGCGTGCTGGGGCAGAAGCACTACCGCGTCCAGGTTATGGGCGGTGCGGCACTGCACTTCGGCAACGTTGCCGAGATGGGTACTGGTGAAGGTAAGACCCTGACCTGTGTGCTGCCCGCATACCTCAATGCGTTGGCAGGCAAGGGTGTTCATGTCGTTACGGTTAATGACTACCTGGCTAAGCGTGACGCGGAGTGGATGGGTCGAGTCCTCCGCTTCCTGGGGCTTGAGACTTCCGTGATTCTCTCTGAGCTCAGTCCGGACCAGCGCCGCAAGGCCTATGCTGCCGACATCACCTACGGCACGAACAACGAGTTCGGCTTTGACTACCTGCGCGATAACATGGCGCATTCGCTCGACGATTTGGTGCAGCGTGGGCACCACTTTGCCATCGTCGATGAGGTTGACTCGATTCTGATTGACGAGGCCCGTACCCCGTTAATCATTTCCGGTCCGGCAGATGGCGATCCGCACTGGTACCTGGCGTTCTCCAAGATTGTGCCGCGTATGAAGCGCGACATTCACTACGAAGTCGATGAGCGTAAGCGCACCATCGGTATTCGTGAAGAGGGCGTTGAATTCGTTGAGGATCAGCTGGGTATTGCCAACCTGTATGCTCCGGAAAACTCCTCGCTGGTCAGCTACCTGAACAATGCCCTGAAGGCCAAGGAGCTGTTCACCCGCGACAAGGATTACATTATCCGCAATGGTGAGATCCTCATTGTCGATGAGTTCACCGGTCGCGTGCTGGCAGGCCGTCGCTATAACGAGGGCATGCACCAGGCAATTGAGGCCAAGGAAGGGGTGGAGATTAAAAACGAGAACCAGACGCTGGCAACCGTTACGCTCCAGAACTACTTCCGCCTCTACGACAAGCTGTCCGGTATGACCGGTACGGCTGAGACTGAAGCGGCTGAGCTGCACCAGATTTACAAGCTGAATGTCATGGCGATTCCGCCGAATCGCCCGAAGCAGCGTGAGGATCTGCCCGACCTGATTTACAAGACGCAGGAGGCAAAGTTCGCCGCTGTTGTCGAAGACATCCGCGAATGCCATGAAAAGGGGCAGCCAGTTCTCGTTGGTACGACGTCAGTCGAGAAATCCGAGTACCTTTCCAAGCTCCTGCAGCGCGAAGGTATTCCTCACTCTGTGCTGAACGCTAAGCACCACGAGAAGGAAGCTGAGATTGTCGCAGTGGCGGGTCGTCTCGGAGGCGTTACCGTGGCAACTAACATGGCCGGTCGTGGTACTGACATCGTGCTGGGCGGTAACCCGGACATTATCGCTGACCTGAATCTGCGCTCTCGTGGTCTGGACCCGGTGGAAACTCCGGAAGAGTACGAAGAGGCGTGGGACGCTGAGATTGAGCGTGTTCGTCAGCAGTCGAAGGAAGAAGCTGACAAGGTACGTGAGGCCGGTGGCCTCTACGTCCTGGGTACTGAGCGTCATGAGTCACGCCGCATTGACAACCAGTTGCGTGGTCGTACCGGTCGTCAGGGTGACCCGGGCGTTACCCGCTTTTACCTGTCCATGCGCGATGATCTCATGGTTCGCTTCAACGGTCAGCGCATGGAAGCGCTGATGAACACTCTGAATGTCCCGGATGACGTTCCTATTGACTCCAAGGTTGTTTCCAACTCCATTAAGAGCGTTCAGGCTCAGGTGGAAAGCCAGAACTTCGAAATCCGTAAGAATGTTCTGAAGTATGACGAGGTTATGAACCAGCAGCGTAAGGTCATCTACGCTGAGCGCCGTCGCATCCTCGAAGGTGAGGATTTGAAGACTCAGGTCCGTGACATGCAGGACGACGTCGTCGATGCGTATGTCAACGGTGCCACCGCTGACGGTTACGTGGAGGATTGGGACCTCGACGAGCTGTGGAATGCCCTTGAGCAGCTCTACAGCCCGACGTTTACGGCGCAAGAGCTTATTGATGGCTCTGACTTCGGTACCCCAGGTGACCTCTCGGCCGATGAGCTGTCCAAGGCTCTGCACACGGACATCTCGGCCAGCTACGACCAGCTTGAGGATGCGGTCTCCGCAATTGGCGGCGACGACCAGATGCGCAACATCGAGCGCTTCACCATCCTGAACGTCATGGACCAGAAGTGGCGCGAGCACCTCTACGAGATGGACTACCTCAAGGAGGGCATTGGCTTGCGCGCCATGGCCCAGGCTGACCCGCTGGTGGAGTACCAGCGTGAGGGCTACGACATGTTCACCGCGATGATGGACGGCATCAAGGAAGAATCGGTTCGTCAGTTGTTCCTGATCCGTAAGCAGGTTATGCCCGCAGTGGAAAACGCCGAGGGGCAGGAGAACCAGGCTCCAGCTCTGCCAACGGAAGCTGCTGAGCAAAATCAGCAGATGACTTACTCCGGCCCCAGCGAGGACGGCAGTGCAGAGCAGCAGCGCGTGGATCAAGAGTCTGAGGGCAACCGAGCGCAGCGTCGGAAGGCGGCTCGCAAGCGCCGTCGCTAAGCACTAAAGCACCCGAAACGCGGTCATGGTCCATGGCCGCGTTTTTGCTGTTCCGCGGCGGAAAGTGCCCGTGAACGCGCGAACGCGCGGACCGACACGGCAACTACCCAGGAACTCGACCTTCTTGCCGTCCGCGGAAGCGCTGGCGTGAAAGGATTGCAACGCGACACCCTTGAGGCTGGTGTTCTTCGACAGCGTGAGTATCGCAGCGTGAATAATCGGGTCGATATTGATGCGACGTAGATCGTTGACTCGCCTGCGACCCGCGATGATGTCGAAGACGCGGCGAGTAATCGTGCCAAGCTCCTGTCTCAGATTCTGTTCACAGTGCTGGACGACGTGCGGTGTTTGCGGCGTCTTTTTTGCAGCAGGAGCGGCCGCGACGGGCGGTAATGCCGTCATGACAGCGGTCCCGGTGGCAGCCGAGCATCCGCTGTAGGTCGGTGCCACTTTTGCGGTTTGAGAGGCGGCGGCATTAGCTGACTGGCCGAGTTGAATTGTGTGGAGAAGCGAAAAGCCCGTTGCCGGTTCAATGGATTCCCTGCCACTGGAGCGGTGCTCAGCGGCGTGCGACAGCGCGTAAGGCATCGGTGTCTGAGATTTTGGTACGTGAGACGTTGGTGCCATGGATTAATCCCCCTAAAACGCTCCATTGGCAAGTTCCCCCTTGCTGAAGACCATTGTCCTACAAGTGCTTTAAGTGTGCAGCTTGTGAAGGGGAATTCACGGCCGGCGTGGGGGGGATTGGGGAGAAGGCGCAGTCGCGAAATGGGCTGAGTGTTTCGCTGTTAATGGTCCTATCGGTTTCCGTCAAGGCCGTTCTGGTCGTCTACAAATGGGCGTAACGAACAGCCAATTAACACGCTGAACTGGAAAAAAGGCAAACGTGCAGGTCATGCGATAAACTACAGGCCATGCGCGGAATGATTATCGATTACTGTGGTGTCCTTGACGGCACGGATGAAGACCAGGCACGTTGGCGTAATTTGCTGGTAGAGGCGCGTGCAAATGGTGTTGGCCTGGCAGTCCTGTCGAATGACCCAGGTGGCCCATCGGCGGATCCGATTCGCAAGCTCGAAGATGAGGGCCTGGTAGACGCAGTTGTGCTCTCTGGTGAAATTGGCCATGAGAAGCCTTCGGCAGAGGCTTTTAATGCAGCCGCTGCGGCTATTGAACTGCCGGCACGGGACTGCGTGCTGGTAGATGATTCGATTGAGAACATCCATGCGGCCGTCTCTAACGGCATGGTGGGAGTCTTCTATCAGCAGTTCGACCGCGCAGTGGTCGAGATTGCCGGTCTACTGGGTCTCGAGGGCGAGTTCTAATGCGCGTCTATATCCCAGCGACTTTCTCCATGCTTGAGGCGCTGAAGGAGGATGAGCTCTTCCACGCCCGCGGTGGTTGGGGCTTTGCTGTCACTGAATCGCTGCGCGATTTCTTTACTGAGGGCGATGATGAGGAACTGGCAGACGTAGCCTTTGATGAGGCTGCGCGTGCGTCGCTCCGTCTGCTCGATGCCGCAGAAGAGAAGTTCCCGCACCGTCGAGTGGTCATTTCCGTTGATGTGGAGGCGGAGCCGCAGTCGGATATGGGAGATGCCGTGGTTAAGGTCGGCGGCCCAATTTCGCTTGCCGACGTTGCAGCGCTCCACATTGATGTGAAAGAGGCGGAAAACAAGGTTGAGGCTGCGATTGATGCCGTCGATAAGGCAGATCTCGGTGACGAGGATGCGGAGCTCACTGTCGGCGACGCGCTGGAGATCCCGCTGGCGTGGTATGACGTAGCTGAGCTCGGCATGGTGGTCGACTTCCTGTAGTAGCGCGTGCTCGGCGTTAAAGAAGGGGACTGGGTTTAGGAACCCAGCCCCTTTTTTGTATGGCACAAGTGTTTTCAGCGGGGGTATAAAAGGCGGGATTGTTTTGTGTGGATAAGCTCCATGTCAAAGGGGGTGTTTCGCACGGGAGTGGGGGTAATGACAATTTCGCTATTTGTGTCAAAACCATTTGTTTCTCTTGACCAATAACTTACCGCTCCGTAGTCTACGTCTAAGTAACCTACGGACACGTAATAATGAATCGGGTGGGGCATGCCTGCTGATGAACAGTGTTATTGCGTGTTCGCCCGTGATAGTCAGGAGGGCCAAAAATGGGACTTAAGACCAAAGTTTCCCGGGTATTCAAGCATTTATCCACGCCACTTTTGCCCGATGACTACACGCATTTGCTAAATCCGCTGTGGTCAAGTCGCGAGCTGCGCGGTCAGATTGAGGCCATTAATCCCACATCTCCTACTTCAGCAGAGTTGATAATCCGTCCGGGTTGGGGGATGCCAACAGACTTCAAGCCAGGCCAGTTCATCGGAGTCGGCGTAGAGGTCAAGGGGAAATACCTGTGGCGCTCCTACTCGCTGACAAATGCGCCGCGGCCTCATGACGGGCTGCTGACTATCAACATCCGTGCGCTCAACGACGGCTACGTGTCCCAACACCTCGTCGCCAATGTAAAGCCGGGTACTGTCGTCCGCCTCGCTGCCCCGGCTGGAGACTTCTATCTTCCGGAGCCGCTCCCAGCCCGCATTGCGTTTGTTACCGCAGGCTCCGGCGTCACTCCGGTGATTTCGATGCTGCGTGATCTTTCAGCTCGCAATGCCTCGGTGGAAGTCGAGCATATTCACTCCTACCGCGGCGAGAAAGAAGCTGTGTTTGTCAACGAACTTCGCGAGCTGGAACAGCACAGCGCCACTAGCGCGTTGAAGTATCGCCTGCATGCCCGGAATACGGAGACGCAGCCGCGGATTGACGCTGCGGCGGTTACCAGCATCATTGCTGACTTTGGAGCGCTGGCATCGTCGGCAAGCGCCTATGCCTGTGGTCCGGTTGAACTGCTGAAAAACCTTGAGCCGGAGTTTCCCGGGCTGCGGACGGAACGTTTCACCGTTGACCGCTCGGCGGCGGGGGAGGTCGGCGGCACGGTGAGTTTCGGCAGCCGAGGCGATATCGACGTAGACGGTGCAACCACCATCCTGGAGGCGGCCGAGAGCGTCGGGGTCGACCTGCCGTACGGCTGTCGGATGGGAATTTGTGCGACGTGCGTGCAGCAACTCTCCGACGGCACAGCGCGGGACATCCGCACCGGTGCGACGTTTGTGGCGGGCGAGCGGGTCCGAACGTGCGTCTGTGCGCCGGCGGGGCACGCGCGTATCGAACTGTAAGTTCGCCCCACATCTATCTCAACCTACATTAACCAGGAGAAACTACCTAAAGGAGTTGGGACCCTTCCCATGGCAATTTCCGATATCGCATCGTATGCGCACTTGAGCGAAGAAGACGTCGCAGAGATTGGGCGTCGGTTTGCGGAAATCGAAAAGCAACACCGCGATTCGCTGGGGCAGAAGGATGCTCGCTACATCCGCACGCTCATCCGCATTCAGCGCACCCTTGAGGTGACTGGTCGAGGTCTGCTGATGGTGCCGACCGCAGGCATGGCCCTAAACAAACTAGGGATGCTGCCGAAGTCGTGGAAGAACACCGCGCACTGGGGTTTCAAATGGGCGGGTGCCTCAGCGCTGGGGCTGGCAAAGATTTTGGAAAACCTCGAAATCGGCCACAACACTATGCACGGTCAGTGGGACTGGATGAATGACCCCGAGATTCACTCGGCCACCTGGGAGTGGGACAATTCCTGCCCATCCAGCGGGTGGAAGCACTCCCACAACTTTGTCCACCACAAGTACACCAATGTGCTCGGTATGGACAACGATGTGGGATACGGCATTCTCCGGGTGACTCGTGACCGCCGTTGGAAGCCTTCGACGCTGCTGCAGCCGGTGACAAACGTGGTGTTGGCCAGCCTTTTCCAATGGGCAGTGGCCTTCTACGACGTCGAGCTCGGGCGCGTGTTCGCAGGCAAGAAATCCTGGGATGAGGCTCGGCCGCAGCTCATGGAGGTGCTCAACAAGTCGGGGCGCCAGGTGCTCAAGGACTACGTTCTCTTCCCGGCGATGGCGGGTCCGCGTTACCGTGAGGTGGCCTTTGCGAACATGATGGCCAACCTCGCCCGTAATCTTTGGGCCTACGCGGTCATCTTCTGCGGACACTTCCCGGATGATGCCGAGACTTTCACCAAGGAGCAGTACAACACCGAGGACAAGAGCGAGTGGTATTTGCGCCAAATGCTGGGCTCGGCGAACTTCCACGGTGGGCTGGCGCTGTCGGTGCTCTCGGGAAATCTGAATTACCAGATTGAGCACCACCTCTTCCCGGACATGCCATCCAACAGGCTTGCGCAGATTTCGAAGCAGGTTCAGCAGATCTGCCGGGAATACGACCTGCCATACAACACGGGGTCGTTCCCGAAACAGTTCTTCCAGGTCCAGCGCACGCTGCTGAAGTTGTCGCTGCCGGATCGCTTCTTAGTCGCTGACCCGGACAACGCCCCAGAGGTACGTTCGGAGGCGGCGTTCAAGAAGTATCCGCAGGTTGAAGCGGAGCTCCAGTCCAGTTCCCCGCAACGCAAGGGCTTAGCGACGGGCCTGCGAATGCTCCGCCGTCTTCGCCCAGGCGTCCGGGAAATTGTCCGGGCCTACACAGGTCGCTCGACGCACACTGTTGCGCGCGGTTAGCCCTCGGCTCGCTTGCGGACCGCAGCCGCGACTGCCGGTTCGCGGTTCCATGGCATTGATTGCTTGTGGGGGAGCCGTAGCCAGGCGCGAATCATGGTCACGGTCAGCGTCGCAGTTGCACCAGCGAGGAAGAGCGCTAAGTAAGCCGAGGAATTCTGGCCGGTGAACTCCACGGTCACGATTAATGCGAAAAGCGGAGCTGCCATGGATGCCGACAGGAAGGCCGCCGCGCCGAGAATCGCAAAGTCGCTCAGCGGAACTGAGGGCATCAATGGCTGTACGAAGCAGCCGACGATGAAACCGCTGAGCGCGCCAAGGGCAAAGCCGGGAGTCAAGAGACCACCGACGGCACCAGAACGGAAAGTAACGAGAACCGCGATAGCTTTCGCAATCAGCAGGATGACTGCAAAACCCAGCAGCGGGCGGTCCATGAGAACTGTGGTCGCAGCGATACGGCCATTGCCCAATACTTCTGGAACCCACAGTGAAATCACACCAACCAGTGTGAATGCGAGGGGGATGGCCCAGGCAGAGTGCCAGCCAGTCGGTGCTGTGTCCGACATTCGAGAGCTGAGAATGCGAAATGCGTAGCCAATGGCACCGCAGATAACACCGATGAGCAGTGCTGCCCCGAGGTTGCCCCAGCCGTCTGAGAGATTAATTGGGCTGTAGAGCGGGCTACTGCCGACCACGATGCCCGACGTCACCGTGGCGATGGCTGAACACGCCAGCACCACCATCACCGCGGTAATGCTCAGTGAGCCCAGCAGAATCTCCAACGAGAAAACCGCTCCAGCCAACGGGATGTGATAAATCGCCCCCAGGCCGGCACCGGCTGCTGCTGCGACCAGAATACGGCGGTGTAGCGGATCGATGCGCAGTCGATGCGACATCTGTGAAGCCACCATCGCACCGAGCTCACGCGGGGCATTCTCGCGTCCCATGGATGCACCTGCAGCGACGGTCGCCATCTGCAAAAACACATTGACAAGAGTTGACCACACCGGCATGAGTCGACCGTTCATGCCTGCCTCAACGCTCTCAATGGGCGTGGCCTTTGTGCGCAGCGCTGCCCACACCGGTCCTGCAATCAGTCCCGCCAACACAATTCCGACAAAGCGCTGGAGGCCAGTGGTGCCATCGGTCACGACGGCTACGTCGCCCTCATGTTGTCCGTAAACTGCGTACTCGATGCCGTGCATGATCAGCGCGAGCCCGGCAGCTCCGAGCCCCGTCGCAAGACCCACGATAAGCGTGTAGATACACAGCCGAATCCAACTGCCGGGAGCGGGGTAGAGACCGGAGCCCGCGTTGTCCGCCTCAGCTCCAGCCGAGGCTTCAGCGGGCGTCTCCACAGAATCGGTGTGGCTAGTCTCTTTCAATGTCCAGCTCCCAATCCTCGTTGTCGCTGATGGCGCTCAACAGGCGACGCACGGCCATCGCTCGACGGTGCTGAACTCCCTCCAGCTTGTCGAGGGCGCACTCTGGATCCGCGGGCGGCCCCAAATGGGTGCAACCACGTGGGCATTCATCTGTCGCTGCCTGGATATCTGGAAACGCCGCCAGCAGCGTCTCCGGTGTCACATGAGCCAGACCAAAGGAACGAATGCCCGGGGTATCAATAATCCACGACGCCGCATCGTCATCGCTTTCCGACGGCAACATTAGCGCCACCGACTGCGTGGAGGTATGGCGGCCCTTACCCACACCACTAACTTCGCCGGTCTCACGGTTGGCTTCGGGAACAATCCGGTTGACGAGGGTCGATTTCCCCACGCCGGAATGCCCAACCAAAGCTGTCACTCGTCCTGGGGCATCGATGAGTTCTGACAGAGGAGCCAAGTCATCATTAATACCGCAGACAACGACATCCACTCCGAGTGCCGAGAACTCCCCGGCAAATTCCTCTGGGTCGGCCAGATCGGATTTAGTCAGACAGAGCACGGGGCGGACACCGCCGGCGTAGGCCGCGACCAGCGCGCGTTCGACAAAACCGGTGCGAGGTTCAGGATCGGCGACTGCGCACACAATGAGCAGCAGGCTGGCATTGGCCACGACGATGCGCTCATACGGGTCATTGTCATCGGCGGTGCGACGCAAAACCGTGCTGCGCTCTGCCAGCTTGACGATGCGGGCCAGTGTGCCCGCACGGCCGCTGACATCGCCTACGACACCGACACGGTCACCGACAACGATATTGGTGCGGCCGAGCTCGCGGGCACGCATGCATGTCACTGCAACATCAGGGTTGTTATCGAGGACTACACCCCAACGACCACGATCCTTGGTCACCACCATGCCCCAGTGGGCATCGGCGTGGCGGGGGCGATCCTTCGTCCGTGGTCGCGACCCTTTACCGGGGCGGATGCGTACATCGGACTCGTCCCATTGCCGTCCACGCCTGCGTGCCGCCACTGTTATTTCCCTGCCTCGGTTCCGTTGTCCACACCATCAATTCGAGCTTCGACTGACTTTTCCAACGAACTAGGGCTGGGGGAGGCCAGTCCGAGCATCTCCAGCCAGCGCAGATCGAATCCAGGCATGGTCTTAGCAGTGGTACCGATATTTTCGACTTCCACGCCCTCCGTGCGCAGGCCAACAATGGCACCAGCGGTGGCCATTCGATGGTCGGCGTAGCTGTGCCAGAGACCACCGTGGAGCGGAACGGGGTCGATCGCAATGCCGTCGTCAAGCTCGGTCGCGCGACCGCCGAGACGGTTGATTTCCGTGGTGAGCGCGGCGAGACGGTTGGTTTCGTGACCGCGCAGGTGTGCGATACCCGTCAGCTCGGTGCGGGTAGTGGCCAAGGCGGCGATGGCCGCGACGGTGGGGGTCAGCTCGCCAACCTCGGACATGTCCATCGTGATTCCGCGCAGCTCCGACGGCTTTGGGCCCACGACGGTGAGGCTGGTGTGGCCACCTTCGTGACGGTTGAACGTCACGGTAGCGCCCATAGCGGTGAGGATCTCGCGGATGCGGTCGCCCGGCTGCGTGGTGTGCTCTGGCCAGTCGGGCACGGTGACGCTGCCACCAGTGACAGCCGCAGCGGCCAGGAAGGCGGCGGCGTTGGACAGATCAGGCTCGACCTGCCAAATACGACCCATCATTTCGGTCGGGTGAATGGTGAACGTTGTGCGTGGTCCCTCAGGTGTGTCGGCCGTGGTCTCCTCGACCTGCACACCGGCCTCGCGAAGCATGTCCAGGGTCATGTCAATGTGCGGGCGGGAAGGAATCTCACCGGTCGGGCGAAGTACCAGGCCACGGCCGTAGCGCGGTGCTGACAGCAACAGACCAGAGACGAACTGGCTCGAAGCCGAAGCGTCAATTTCCACTTCGCCGCCGATGTCCGGCAGATCTTGCTCTTGAACCGAGTCACCGAGGCGGTTGCCCTGATTCGGGCCCTGCGGATTGACCGTGAAGGGAAGCCCATTGCCCGCGATGTTCACACCGAGGCTGCGCAGGGCATCCAGCACGGCCGACATCGGGCGAGCCTTGGCCTCTACGTCGCCTTCGAAGAACACCGACCCCTGCGCAAGAGCTGCGATAGGTGGCACGAAGCGCATAACCGTACCTGCGAGACCACATTCCACGACACCACCGCGAAGCATGCGTGGAGTGACGCGGAGCGTGTGGTTCGGGGCACCCGAATATGTCGAGTCGGCACTGATGTCAGTTCCCAGGGCCTGCAGTGCGCGAATCATAAGATCGGTATCGCGAGAGCGCAGAGCACCATGGATAACCGATGGTGTCGAAGATATCGCCGCGATGACAAGGGCACGGTTCGTAATCGACTTCGAGCCGGCAATCTGCACCGTGGCGTTAAAAGGCTGTCGACCGGCATCGGCACCGTCGACACTTACAGTAGGGGCGGACCAATTCTGATTTTGGGAACACACACAACCAATTATGGAACACTTTCACTCCATACCTCGACTAGAGGGGGGAGTCAACGGCACAATCAGTTGGTATGTGTGGTCGTTTCGTCAATTTCACAGTCGCCGAAGAACTGCTCAGCACCACGGCTGAGATTCCCGGTTTGGTGCCCGTGCGTGCCGACGGCCCGTTGCCCACCTCCCGCTACAACATCGGCCCGACCATGCCAATAGTTGCTCTTGCCCGCGAGCACCCCGGCCGCACAGGAACCATTGCTGCCACCGTGCGCTGGGGTTTAATTCCGCAGTGGGCCCGCGAAGTGCCAACAACACCTTTCTTCAATGCTCGTGCGGAAACCTGGCAGTCCAAACCGACTTTCCGGGACGGCCTGCCCTGCGCAATCCCCATGAACGGTTGGTATGAGTGGAAGAATCGCCAGCCCTACTTCGTCAGCTTCGGCGATGACGCACCGCTTTTCACCATCGCGGGGCTGTGGGCGCGCTGGGGCGATATCGTCTCCGCCACAATTCTCACCACCGACGCCGTGGGACAGCTCGCGGATCTTCATCATCGTATGCCGCGCGTGCTTGCCGACGACGAAGTCAGTGACTGGTTGGATCTCTCGGCCTGGGCAGCAGACGGAGATGTTGGCATGACCAGCGCAGAAGTGGTGGACAAGCTGACTATCCGGCCGGTCAACCGCGCCGTCGGCAATGTTGCGAATGAAGGGCCGCACCTGCTGAATGGGCCCGATGGAGCAGCACCCGGCCACAACGAGGAGCTGTTTTAAGGCCGTATCAGCGGGGAGATTGCAGGAGTAGCCGCAGGGTTAGCGGGCGATGTCGGCGACCGTGGCGTCGCAAAGCGAAACCAGATCAGCGGGTGACAGTTCGATGTCCCACCCGCGGCGACCACCGGAGACGAACACCGTGTCGGCGAGAGTAGCTGTCTCATCAATGACAGTCGGGAGCTTGCGGCGACCGCCAAGCGGGGAGATGCCGCCGGGAACGTAGCCGGTGGCAAGTGACGCGTCATGGGGGTCGGCCATCATGGCCTTGGAAGCCCCGACAGCCGCGGCGGCGGCCTTGAGGTTGAGCATTCCGGTGGCGGGGACGACGGCGATGGCCAGCCCAGTGCGTTTGCCGGATAGCTCGATAATGAGAGTTTTGAAGATGCGTTCGGGCTCGACTCCGAGATGCTCTAGTAGCCAAGAGGCGGCCTCTTCGCCGAAGTTGTCGCTGCCGTGGGGGAATTGGTGAACGTGGAAGTCGATTCCGGCGTTCTGACAGACGGCGATTGCCGGGGTGGCGGCAGCGGATTTCTTGGCGGACTTCTTCGACATAATTTCCCATCGTTGCACACCAGTGCCGCCACGCTACGAAATGCCTGGTGACGGGGGTCTGGCCGACTCGTGGGTGCGGATGTTTTAGGATAGGTAGCATGTCAGGTGATCAGACAGGAACATCGGCCATCCGGACTGATGAGTCGGATGAGGAGCTTGCGCAGCGCTTTGAGCGTGACGCCATGCCGCTTTTGGATCAGCTCTATGGAGCGGCGCTGCGGATGACGCGCAACCCCGCCGATGCCGAAGACCTGGTGCAGGAGACCTATATCAAGGCTTTTCAGGGCTTCCGCTCCTACAAACCGGGCACGAATCTGAAAGCGTGGCTCTACCGCATTCTGACGAATGCGTACATCAACAACTACCGCAAGGCGCAGCGTCGTCCTGCCGAGTACGCCACCGATGACATCACGGATTCACAGATCGCGGAAACCGCGTCGCACACTTCGATAGGGCTGCGCTCTGCTGAGGTTGAAGCGCTGGAAAAGCTTCCTGACGAGGAAATTCGTGACGCTTTGATGAGTCTCAAAGAGGACTACCGGATGGTGGTCTACTACGCCGATGTCGAGGGATTGCCCTACAAGGAGATCGCCGAAATCATGGGCACGCCCATCGGAACTGTGATGAGTCGGCTCCACCGTGGAAGAAAACAGCTCCGAGACGCGTTGCACAACGTAGCCGTGGAACGTGGATTCTTGAAAGAAGAGAAGGGAGATTCTCCGCGATGAGCCGAGAGTCGAGCCAAGATATGGAGCAGACGCCAGAGCGCGGGCACGCCTGTGAAGATGCTTTCTGTCAGGATGTCCACTCGCGCCTACACGCATTTTTGGATGGAGAGTGTGATTCGGAGGAACGCCGCTTTCTCGAGGAACACATTCACAAATGCCCTCAGTGCTTGGAAGAGTTCGGTTCCGAGCAAGCTATACGACGGCTGCTGCGCCGGTGCTGCCAGCAACCTGCCCCTGAGGACCTCCGTCAGCGCATTACCACTCGGATTCGTGTGTCCTATACGCGGGTGGAGTATCGCAGGTAGCTGCTGGCGGCTAGGTTAGGTGCGTCATCTTTTGGCGCGTATTCCTTTGATGCTTAATGCGATGTTGCGTAATACGGTAATGCGTAATGCGTAATGGGAAAATCCCAGGTCACGGTGATGTGGCCTGGGATATTTTTGTGGAGCTATTTGTGGAGCTAAGGGGAATCGAACCCCTGACCTTCGCATTGCGAACGCGACGCTCTACCAACTGAGCTATAGCCCCATTGCTTTCGAGCAACCTAGCTGGAGCTGCTGTAAAAGCTCTGTTTTCAGACGTTACTCCGGTGGGGTTTGGGCTCCAAACTCGCTGGTAAGGTTCTGGCGGATGGTTAATCCGGAAAGCGAGGATGCGGTATCGACGAGGCATCGAAAAGGTGTTGAAAGTGACTAGGTTTATGACAAAAAACCGCGGGTGAATTCAATTCATGTGTCATGAACCTAGTCACTTTCAGACCTGCTACCCGTTGAGGTATCCGCTGGAGGCTTAAAAAACTCCACCCCGTCCCTCGGTGCAATACCGAGTTGTGCTGGAGTGGAGTGAGATGTCTTAGCCGGTGATGGCTAAGACTGCTGCAACTAAGGGCAACTTAGCTGTTCGGACGCTTGCCGTGGTTAGCCTTGTTCTTACGGCGGTCCTTGCGCTTACGGCCACGCTTGCTCATAGCTGGGCTCTCTTTCTATCGGGTTAAACAGGTATCAACCGGTATAGATTACACGGTACGAGGGTAAGTCCTTTAATTAGACCGTGGTGCTGGTGCGAGTGCGACGGGTGCGGCCGCGGTTGCGACGGCGCTTCAGTGCGCGACGCTCATCCTCGCTCATGCCGCCCCAGACACCTGCATCCTGGCCGGTCTCAAGTGCCCAGGCCAGGCACTGAGCAGTAACGGGGCAACGGTTGCAAACGACCTTGGCCTTAGCAATCTGGGCGAGGGCCGGGCCGGAGTTACCGACCGGGAAGAACAGCTCCGGATCCTCTTCACGACAAACGGCCTTGTGACGCCAATCCATGACAAACTCCTAAAACATTACGAGCCCCGGGTGAGGGCAGGGTTAAATTTCCTTGCGGGAAGGCAGCTCCGGAAATGGATTTCGTCAGACACGACAAATCGCCGTATCTCAACGAAGGTTGGGGTTCATTCCCGGTTGCCCAGGGGTATTAGGCATCTTGGGAGGGGCCACCTGTTCCATCGCCTATACGGCGTGAAAGGTAGTGGGGACTCACCAAAGAGTTTGCGCCTAAAAAGGCGAGACTTGCATGGTTACACAACCAGTGAACTGCGTGCCTGTCTCGCTGACGATTTACATGTTTTCACGACTGGGACGGTTCGTAAAGAGCAAAATGAATAAAAGTGCCAAACCTCACAGAAAAGTGAAGTTTTGGTTAAAACGCCAGGTCAAAACTAGCCCTTTGTGGGGGTAAAATTAGTTTTGGTAATTGCAGTAGTGAGGGTGTATGGCGCATTTTTGTTGGCTTGTCAGTAAACAGTTGCAGTTTAAGCCGGGTTTGCCTCGGTCTTTTGGCTAGTACTGAACAGTCGGCGTGTGCGATCCATGACCTTTTTGGTCACCACAACGAGCAAGCGCTCGTCCACGGGGCGGGTAGCGACTTTCTTGGTGAACTGGTCCTCGGTGTAATCGTCGGCACGCGCCACAAAATTGATAGCGCCTTGCTTAACACGGATGTTGAGGGACTCACACTGATTGATGTACTCGCCGTCCAACTGGAGACGAAGTGGGGCAGTAGCGGTGAGCTCGATGTGCTGGGCGTTGTCGACGCGTCGTTCGCGGGCTTCGACGTGGAAGGGGGAACGCAGTCGGGTGAAGAAACCGGCCAAATTGGCTGCGGCGACAAGTCCCGTCACTCCCCTCAGGGAAGTGAAGCCATAAAAGCCCAGGCCTCTGCGTAGGGACACAGTGGGGTTGGTGACGATGGGGAGGTCGCCGAGGAATGTCCAGGGATTGGAGTTGGACACCACGGCCATTGCGAGATCACGGCCAAACTCCGTGCCGTCGATAGTTGCGGTGATTTGTGGCGGGCTTTTGCGCAACTGATTCCATGCGGTGAAAATTGCCGGCAAATAGCGCACGGCTTTGGCGCGGGTACCGTTTTGTCGGAGCTGTTCCATGGTGGAAATGACTTCCGCATCGATGCCGATACCGGCATTGACCACGAAGCATCGCTCCGCTGCATGTCCAACGCTGATAGTGCTGCGGGTTCGGGAGCGCAGCAGACTTGCGATGTACCACGCGGCATCTACGGGGTCGCGGGGAATACCCAACGCACCTGCCAAAACGTTGGCGCTGCCGGTGGGAATTGTCGCGATGGCAGGCAGGTCAGTGGCAGACAGTGCGGAGAATGGGTTGGAGTTCATGAGCCCATTGACAATCTCGTTAATGGTTCCGTCGCCGCCGAGAGAAATAATGACGTCGTAATCGCGAACCGTTTTACCCGCCACCATTTCCGCAGCATGGCCAGGGTAGGCGGTAAACATGGATGTCAAGCGAATCCCCTCGACCGAGCGAAGCGCCCGCACAACGCCGGGCATACGTCGAGCAGTGTTACTGGTCGAATTCGGATTGGAGATTAGCAACGCACGCACAGGCACCAAGAATAGTGCATGAGCAGACTTGTGATGGGCGCATTAGCCGGTATGCCTCCAGGGTGTATTCATCGGTTCGCACCGGGCTAACATGTAGGGCGTGAGTAACCAGAAAAACAGCAGCAATGCGCCCAAATCGCGTACTACCGACCAGCTTGCGGCAGCCGACGGGCCGATTGCCGCACCTCAGGTTGTTATGGTCGGTGCGTGGATTGGTGTCGCCGAATGTGCCCTCGGTCTGGGCTACGGGATCTTCCTTCTCATTCGTGATTTGATGGGGTACCGCGACGAGGCCGCGGTCATTTCCGGTTGGGGTACCGCGCTGTGGTTCCTTCTCATTTTCGGCGCTGTTCTCGCTGGTGCGATTATGTTGCTGCGTGGCGCCCGATGGGGGCGCGGGCCGATTATTATGCTCAACCTCTGCTTGCTGGGCGTGGCCTATTACATGTTCCGCTCGAGCGCTTTTCTGCTCGCTCTACCGACGGCGGCAGCTTCAATTGCTGCGCTGGCCTGTATGTTTAGTCCGAAGGCGATTGATTGGGCTGCCCGCTCTTTCTAAGCTTCGATGGCGAACGCGTCGACTGACTCACCGCGCTGAACTAGTAGCGTGTCACCGACAACCGCAAGGCGCACGGGCACTTCCGGCTTGTCCGCATTATTTGCTTGAGTGGACTTCGCAGCTGCAGGCAACGGGAGTGTGCCGATAATCTCCAGAGTCTTGGCATTCAATACCGCGACTCCGTCAGTGACTGGCATGAAAACATGCTCACCCCATGGAGCTGGGGTTCCTGTGGCCTCAGGAAACTCGAAATCCGGCGCCAGGGTGCTCGGGCGGAAGCCCAGTAAACCACGCGGCGACCACCACGTCATGTGATGGGGAAGATCCGTCGTAAAAGGCGCACGCGGGGCATCGCCGTCGGAGTTAGCTTCCGCCGGTGCTGGGCGCAGGGTAGTCTCATCCAGCGCCAATTCAGTCAGCATCGTGCCGTCCATACGAAAAACTCGGATGCGATTGTCTGACAGTACCGCCGCCGTGTCCTGGCCAATCGATACCAGCGACATATCTGCAGTTGCCGGACCAAGGTCAATATCGCTCTTGACCTCCGGCTTCCGAGATTCCTCCGGATTTGCTGCCTGCATGACCAGGCGTCCGTGACCATCGCAGTTGTTTACGAGGGCCAGCAGCTCCACGCGCGTGAGCGCACTGATAATCGAACACTCCGGATGCGGCTGCATCTTCGGTTCTGGAGACGCTGGAATCTTGCCGTACTCGACTACTCGGACCAGGTCAGAGCGCCACAGCTCCAGGAATCCAGAGTCGTAGACACCCGCGTATGAGTTCGAGCGCACGGCGGCAGGGCTGTCAGCCGCAATCGATTTACGGGTCGCGACATACTGCCCCGAGTCGGGCTTGAGTGCAACGGTCTCACCGCAGCCAGCTGCCCCACGAAAAGTCGCGAAAACTTGGCCATCACTGCCCGAGAGCGCACACAGCGGAATATCTCGTCGATAGTGCCATCGCTCCGTGCCGTCGTTAAGCGAGATAGCACGCACGCCCCGGTCCTCAGCAACGATGAGGGAGTTGTCCATCACCAGTGGCGCCGGGGAGATGGTGTGCGTGCTTGTGCTTGCCGACGATTCGGTGGACCACACCGGCCGGAGAGTATGTGGCATTGCCTCCGGATCGTTCGCAGCCGGGGCTTGCATTGCCGAGCCGGCAGAAGCCGTCGTTTCAGTGCGATCGACCTTGCGGGCCGGGGAAGCGACCCATGTCCAACCGATGACTAGCACTACGGCGATGATGAGAATGACTGATGCGATTCGATTTCGACGCAGTCGGGTCTCTGCAGTGGTGGGCTCAGCGTTGGCTTGTGGTGACTGCAGCACGGTTGGAATGTCCTGTCGACGAGTGGTCGTGGAGAGAAGTGAGGCGGGGGAGTTGGCACGCGCAGCAGTTTAGCGGCGGCGATGAGAATTGGAGTGGCCGTCCCGCCGTGAGTTTCGTCCTTGGCCGCGATTGCGATGGTGAGGCTGTGAGCGGTTGTTTCGCGGACCTCTTCCGCCACGCCCGCGAGGCGGTCGGGAACCCAATACCGGACGGGCTGGCCCGACCTTCTCATCGATTCCCTCGGGGATGTCTAGAGCTTCGGCGAGCTCGGGGGAGGTGGAAAACCACGTCGGAATCTCGGCCATGTCCAGGTCGAGAGCATCTGAAATAGCCTTCCACTTTGCGGTCTCATCCCAGCCGACGAGCGTAACGGCGACACCTCTGTGTCCCGCGCGTCCGGTACGGCCGATGCGGTGGACATAGGTCATTTCGTCATCGGGCACCTGGTGGTTGATGACGTGGGTGACATCGTCGATGTCGATACCGCGAGCCGCGACATCGGTTGCGACCAGGACGTCGACGTCGCCATTGCGGAACGCCGTCAGTGAGCGCTCACGTGCAGGCTGGCCCATATCGCCGTGGACGGCGGTGACCAGGAAGCCCCGCTCGCCGAGCTGCTCAGCAACGGAAGCGGCACCACGCTTTGTACGAGCAAAAATGATGGTGCGACCACGACCGTTGGCTTGCAGGATGCGGGCAATGACTGAAACCTTATCCATTTGGTGCGATTGGAAAACAATCTGCTTAGTGGTCTCATGGACTGTGGCCTCTTCCTCGCCTGATTCAGCGCGGATGTGCACCGGGCGATTCATAAAGGTACGTGCGAGAGTCAGAATTGGGCCCGGCATTGTTGCCGAGAAGAGCATGGTCTGACGTTCATCCGGCACCGCAGCCAGAATCTTCTCGATGTCCGGCAGGAAACCCAAGTCGAGCATTTCGTCGGCCTCGTCGAGAACCAAAATCTTTACGCCTGACAGCTCTAGATTATTGCGCTGGTAAAGATCGATGAGACGGCCCGGAGTGCCGACGATGATGTCCACGCCGCGGTCTAGCTGTTCAATCTGTTCCTCATAGGGGTGGCCACCGTAAATGGTGCATACACGCAGATTGGTTGAGTGCGCAGCGCGGGCCAAATCCTCGCCGACCTGCACACATAGCTCACGGGTGGGGACGATGATGATTGCGCGGGCAGTGCCATCCGGTTCTGGAATGCGGGCGTCATCAAAGACGCGGTCAATGAGGGGGACACCAAACCCAAGGGTTTTTCCCATGCCAGTACGGGCTTGGCCGATGATGTCCGTGCCGTCGAGCGCCAAGGGCAGCGTCAGTTCCTGGATGGCAAATGTGCGGTTGATTCCTTCGTCGGCGAGTGCGTCGCAGATTTCCGCGGCGACCCCCAATTCGACGAATGTCGGGGACTGGGACTCTGCCACGGCGACTCCTTTGCTGTTTGTAACCTCACGTGACACGACGGCTTAATCGGTCTCTCTAATCCTAGCCGCTTTGGGAATGGTTATGATGTCACCTATGGACATCACTATTGGATTTGCAGACAATACGCGTGAGCTGAGCATTGAAAACGTCGCTGGTGGTGAGGAGGTCAAGGCTGCGATCTCCCAGAAGCTGGCTGCTGGCGAAGGTGTGATTGAGCTCAGTGACGGCGCTGGTCAGGAGTACCTGATTAATGCTGCCAAGGTCGCCTACGTCCGTACCGGTAATAACGCAGACCGTAAGGTTGGCTTCTTCGCCTAATGACGCAAGAACCCTTTCTCGTACGCATTGCAAGGAGTTGGGGGTGGCGAGCCTATGCCATCCCCGTACTTGTGGTGCTCACAGTCATCATTCTCTTCGACATCTTCACTGCTGAAGATGATTCTCCAGGTTCCGGCAATGGCACTGTCACCTCGCAGAGTGGTAACAGTCGCCCTGGTCCGGTGCCCGGTGAGGGGTACGGTGATGGTTACGAGGGAGGACAGTTGCCACCTGGTCCGGCCTTTGCCACGGAACCCTCGGGAAATTTTAAAGATGTCACCGTGGCGCATCCCCGTGTCGGGGAGGGGCGCCGCAATGCGATCAGGTATTCCGTGGAAATTGAAGACAACATTGATGTTCCTTCAATTGGTGGCGAGCGCGCCTTTGCGGAGACGGTGAACTCGATTCTGGCCGATCCACGTGGCTGGACAGCTAATCCAGATTTTTCTTTCGAGGCAGTGCCTCGCGATCAGGATCCGACGATTGTCGTGCAGCTTTCCGCGACTGGAACCGCACATCAGCTGTGCGGAAACACCTTGGGAATGGAGACCTCCTGTTACCTGTCTGGGCAGCGGGAAGGTGAGCCTGGGCGCGTGGTCGTCAGTATCGCCCGGTGGGTTCGAGGTGCCCTGCCTTTTGAGGGGGACCTGGGATTGTATCGCCAATACCTTATTAATCACGAGGTTGGGCACGGACTTGGGTACGCGGTTCACGAGCCCTGCCCGAGGGATGGCGGTATCGCGCCAATCATGATGCAGCAGACCCTGAGCGTGTCGAACGATGAACTGCATGAAATCGACAGCAGCGAGGTCTATCAGACCGATGGCAAGACGTGTTCTGTCAACGGCTGGCCGTATCCATTTGGGGCGGACGACGATACGGCCGCACCGACTCAGAAAGCAAGGTAGTAGCAGATTATGATTGCCACTCCTCCCGACCGTGTTTTGGAGGCCTTTGGTGCCGAGGGTGAGCCGCATCGTGCCGGGCGAGCTTGGGACAATGGCTGGGTCTACGACGATTCCATTGTCCTTTCGCCGGTACATAATTCGGCGCAGGCGCTGTGGTCTGCAAAGGTTCGCAGCGCGCTAGATGTCGATGGCGTCCGAGTAGCGAAATCTGTGCGTACCAGTGACGGCCGCTTGGTCATTGCTGGGTGGCAAGCCCGTCATTTCATTCCGGGGGGATTCGCGCCACGTGCCGATGAAACCATTGTTGCCGCTGGTCGCGTGGAAGAGTCGCTTGCCAGTATTGAACGGCCACAGTTCCTCCTTGATAAGGAGCCCGATTACTTTGTCATGTGTAATCGCGCAGCTTGGGAATCTGACCCAATCGGCATCCTCGAGCAGCTTCTCGACGCGGATAGCGTCCCCCGCGCCGATTGTGCCGAGGCTCTCACGATCTCCGGTGATCTTCTCCAGTTGCGGGCAGAGATGGTTGTGCCAACGGAGCTTCTGCAGGTCTGTCACGCAGACCTCGTCGGCACGCTGCTTTACGACGGCACGGCCGCCCCCGTTCTCACCGATATCGTGCCAGCATGGCGTGTCCGTGGTTGGACAGCTGCCTTAGCGGCAGTGGATTGTCTGTCCATGATGGGTGCTGATGAAGAGCTACTGCGACGCTTCGATCATTTGCCGGATTTCGGTCAGTTGCTCGTTCGTGCGATGTGCTATCGACTTTTTGTCCACGCTGTTAGTCCAGAATCGCAGCCGGGTGCGTATCGTGGCCTGTTCCGTGCGGCTTCGCTAGTCCGCGCGTTTGTGTCTAAGTAACGCCTGGCAGTATTCACGGGAGTTTTTGGGGCGGGGGTATTTTTACCTCTATTTCGAATGGGTGTTCGAGTGTCTGTCCGGAGGTTGTGCCACAATGGTGCACATGAACGTAGATGGAATGCCGAAGGTTCGGTTCGTCCAGGAGGAACCGCCTCGTCGTCGGCAGTGGTTGGGTACTGCGGTAGAGGCGCTTTTCCCTTCCCATAATCGGGCGCTCGTGGTAGCGAACAAGCTTGTAAACCAGCCTGTTGTGCGCGTTTTAGGCGGCCCAGGGACTGGCAAGAGTTCGCTGCTGGCAGATCTCGCGGTGGACTACATACACTCGGGCATTCCGGCGGACAGCATTTTGGTGGTGTCACAGTCAAAAGAGGCCGCCGCGGAATTGAGGCGGAATATTGACAGGCGTTTTTCCTCTGAACTGGGGGAAGGCGGTTCGTTCGGGGCAGGTCAAGGTGGCATGGTGCGTGCCGTGCATTCGCTTGCCTATGCAGTAGTACGTGATGCCGCTGTCAGTCGGGGAGAGCCTGAACCATCGTTGACCACTGGTGCACGCCAAGATGCTGTCGTGCGGCAGCTTTTGGCTGGTCATGCGGAAGATGGTGGTGCGTATTGGCCAGAGCGGTTGCGCCCGGCTCTTCCATTAGTCGGTTTTTCCCGTGCGGTTCGTGACTTTCTGCTGCGTGCAGCTGAGCGGGGGATTGATGCCCCGAGGCTTCAGCAGCTCGGCGTGGACTATGGCATTGAGTCGTGGTGTGCGGCTGGCAAGTTTATGGCGGAGTATCAGCAGACTATGCGGTTGGCGTGGGAGCCCAGCTTGAACGCTGCAGAGATTGTCTCTGCGGCATTGATGGAGCTGGATACAGACGCGCAAGCACTGGCTCGGGGGGGGAAGTCGGGGGTGCTGGTCGATGATGCTGAACACCTATCGCCGGAGGCTGCGCGTCTTGTGGATCGGTTTGTGTCGCAGGCGGCCGTAGCCGTCATTACTGGTGATGAAGATCAATCGGTATTCCATTTCCGCGGTGCTAATAATGACTATCTCCGGGGGATTGGTGAGGTCGAGTACAAGGCAATCCACTTGCAGCAGTCTTACCGCTGTAACGCTGATATCGCGGATTTAGTCAACGCAGTTTCTCAGCGCTTGCCTAAGGCTCCTGCATACCGCGGCATTGTTGGTTCAGTTGGAACACAAGAAGCTAGTGAATCCGACGTTGGAAACAACAGTGAGACCGTCGCAGCGGAAAACTCGTACGCAGCGAAAAGTGCAGTAAAAATAGCTATTCATCCCTCTGAACGTGCACAGCGAGCCACAGTCGCGGACTACTTCCGGCGCCTTCATATTGACGAGGGGGTGGCATGGAAGGATATGGCGGTCATTGTCCGGTCCGGTGCAGGGGAGTCCTCTCTGTTCCGTGCATTGTCGCGTGCGGGTGTGCCTGTGCAGATTGACCCAACGGACATCGTGCTAAGTCATCAGCGATTGGTGCGAGCGCTGATGGTGGCGTTGCGGGCAACTATGAACCAGCTCGATGACGTGGAGTGGGACGAGTTCCTCTCCGGCCCATTGGTCAACATGGATCCGATTGTCAAAGAGCGTCTGCTGCGCGGAATCCGAAAGGCCGACCTGTTCGGCGGGGCCGCGATGACTCAGCTCATCGGAATCTTGAAAGCAGATGGACTCACAACAGAGCAGCTGGAACTTATTGAGTCTCTGTCGCAGCGTGAACGTCAGGCGCTGCAGGTGCCGCTGGATCTATTGAGCGCAGCGCGTGAAGCGTTGCGTGATGGTGTGGAAGCAACTTTGTGGGCAATTTGGCAGTCCACTGGTTTGGCAGACCATCTGGTGGCGGCATCGTTGCGCGGCGGTACAGCTGGAGCATCGGCTGACCGCGACCTGGATGCTGTGATGGCACTGTTCGACTTTGCTGGTGACCGTGTGGAGCTGAATCCAAAGCTGACGGTTGACGGTTTTATCGCTTCTGTGGAAGAACAGGAGCTGCCCATCGGCGCACGTGACCGTAGCGGGGTAGAGCGCGACGCCGTGCGCATTCTCTCAGCGCATGCGGCTCTGGGCAGGCAGTGGAAGGCAGTAGCAGTTGTCGGAGTACAGGAAGGCCAGTGGCCCAGCCTCGGTGTAACTGGCTCGGTGATGAAGCAGAACGAGTTCATCGGTCTCGTCGACCACGGGATTGCACCGCGGGAGTACATCAATTCCATGGCGGATGCGCTAGCGGAGGAACGTCGTTTGCTGCACGTCGCGGTATCACGGGCTAGCGACAGGGTACTGCTGACCGCAGTCGATTCTCCTGATGATGTTGGAGTTCCCAGTCCGTTTGTTATCGAGCTCGTTGAAAAGCTCGGTAATTCGGGGACGGAGCTGGCGAAGCAGTCGGAAGCCTCTTCGGCTGCGAACGGAGTCGGGGCTACGGCTAATGAAGCAAACACCGGCAGTCCGGATGTTGCAGAGGCAGAAGAATCCAAATGGGCCGGTGAAGGCCTGCCACGGGTGCTCTCTGTGGAGTCACTGCTGGCAGAACTGCGTGCAGCCGTTGTAGACGATGCGGAGACTGAGACGCGGCGTCGACAAGCTGCACGTCAACTCGCGCGATTGGCGCAGGTTGAGGTTGCTGGCGCACATCCAGACACCTGGTGGGGGCTCCGTGCACCGTCGACCTCGAAGCCGGTAAATGACAAGAAGCCGATGAGAATCAACCCTTCCAAGGTGGAAGCAGCCCTGAGTTGCCCGCTGAAGGCCATGCTGGATAAATCAGCACCGACATCGGCCATGTATTTAGGCTCTCTACTTCATCAGGCGGTAGAAGCCGTAGCCAAGGGAGTGACTGTACCTGAGGCGCAGTCCGAAATCCGGCGTGTTTTTGGTGACCTGTCCGATGATCCGGAGTGGCGTAAGCGTACTGAGGAAGACACCTGGTTGACAGCGCTGGAGGATTGGCAGCGGTGGATTGAGACTAAGAAAGATATCGGGACCGAGGTTCCGGTAAAAGTCACCATCAACGATGACATCGTGATTGTCGGACGAATCGACCGATTGATTGAAGACGCTGATGGTGCAGTTCAAATCGTCGATATTAAAACCGGTAAGACAGCGCCCTCCGGTAAAGACGTAGAAGAACATGCACAGCTAGCTACATATCAGCTGGCGTTGTCGAAGGGGAAGCTCGTTGAAAGCGGAGATGGGCTTGCTGTGGACAACGGCGAAGGCATTGAACAATCAGGGGCATACCTGGTATTTCCGCGAAAGTCACACAATAAGACCATTATCACTAGTCGAGAACAGTCAAAGCTCACGGAAGACAAGTTGGCTGACTGGGAGCGTCGTGTGGAGCAGGTAGCACGTGCGACGTCTGGCCCGCGTGCCTTGGCGCTCGCTGGTGATCATTGCAAGTTCTGCACGCTTTCGAAGGCGTGCCCGGCAGCAGAAGGGAATCGGTAGCCATGTCGGAGGAACGAACCATCATTGATCCCGTCATCCTGTCGGAGATGATGGGCCAGGACTTTCCGCCCACCCCGCAACAAGCGGCGGTAATCGGTGCACCGATGGAACCAATGCTTGTTGTCGCCGGTGCCGGTGCTGGTAAAACAGCGACAATGGCTTCCCGTGTCGTGTGGTTGGTCGCCAATGGCTTTATCCGCCCAGAAGAAGTTCTAGGTTTGACCTTCACCAGGAAGGCAGCGCGCGAGCTCGGCGTCCGTATCCGACAACAGCTCAATGCGCTTGCTTCCTCTGCCGCATTTCGTGCACAGGCTTCACCAAAGGTACTAGCAAGCCTCGAGGTCATTGCCCCAACCACGCTTACTTACGATGCCTATGCCTCTGAAGTCGTTAGCAATTATGGTCTTTTGCTGCCGACGGAGCCGGGGGTCACCATTATGGATGGCGCGACGCAGTGGCAGTTGGCCTGGGAAACCGCTCGTAATGTGAAGGAAATTGATGTCGATATTGCGCCATCGACTCTGGCCAGTCGCATTATTGAGCTGGGGGCGAACATCGACTCAAACCTTTCTTCACCGCAGGCGATTCGCGAGGAAACCGAAGCATTCATCAGCAATATTGAGCAGACCCCGCAGAAGGGTAAACGCGAGGGGCTAATTGGCGATCTACAGGGCATCGTCGATAAGCAGCGAGAGAGATTAGAGATTTTGCCGCTGGTAGAACAGGTTCGAGCTCGGTGCAATGAAGAAAATGTCGCCACTTTCGGTATGCAGATGGCTCGTGCGGCCCGACTAGCCACCGACTTCGCGGAAGTCGGAGAGGAGGAGCGGCGTCGCTTTAAGATCATCATGCTCGACGAGTACCAGGACACGTCGCACACACAGCGGCTGTTCCTGCGTGCGCTGTTCTCCGGTGGTTGTGTCACCGCTGTCGGCGATCCGATGCAGGCAATTTATGGCTGGCGAGGAGCAACTGCCGAAAACCTTGTGCAGTTTGTCAATGATTTTCCGCGGTCGGATGGGAAGCCAGCGGAGAAAAAGCAACTGACCATTTCTTGGCGAAATCCGCAGTCAGTGCTGCAGCTTGCTAACGCAGTCTCCGACCGTGCTTTCGCGGGGCAGGCTCGTACAGTAGAGGCACTGGATGCCGGTCCAAAAGCAGGTCAGGGCGAAGTGCAGCTTGCTTTCACCGCAACCGGTGAGGAAGAAGTTGCATACATCGCAGATTGCATGGAGGCGCAATTACGCGAATGTGAAGCAGCTGGCAACAAGCTCGATGCCGCCATCCTGGTTCGGACAAATGCTGAATCGGCTGTCTATTTAGATGCACTGTCTGAGCGGGGTGTGCCTGCAATCATCGTGGGACTCGCTGGATTGCTGCATTTGCCCGAGGTCATGGATATCACCTCGGTGATGAAGATATTGGTCGACCCCAGTTCAGACCAGGATGCTCTGCGTCTGCTGCTCAGCCCACAGGTCAATTTGGGTGCCGCAGACGTGGAGGCACTTCGCACTCGTGTAGACCAGCTGGCAATGGCAGGCAAGGACGAGTTGGCCCGAAAGAAGGGCAACCTCGAAGAGACTTCAGACTCCTCACCGCTTTCCCAGCTCGCTCGCCAGTATGACAAGCTCGTGGAAGATGCCGAAGCAGCATCGTCCGCGGTGGGGCTGGGGCACGCCATCGCCGACCCGGATATTCGTTTTTACGACGGCACCCCGCTAGCGCGCGGCAGTGTGGGAAAAAATGGGCGGTTGGTCTGCAGCGAGTCACTGAACTACACAGATGAAGCAATGGCGCGCATCGCACAGTTGGGTGCAAGCCTACGAAAACTACGTCGGTTCTCGCTGAATAAGCCTCTACCGGAACTGGTCGAGGACATCGCTACTGAGTTTGGAATTCGCGTAGAAGCAGCGGCTGGACAGTACGGTTCCGCTACCGCGATAACCAGGCCGACGACTGCGCATCTGGATAGGTTTGTCGATATCGCTGCGACGTATTCGCAAAATATCTCGGACGATGTGACAGGGTTTTTGAACTATTTGGAGTTCGCTGTCGAACACGATGATGGTTTGGAACGGGCACCTATGAACATGCCGGAAAACTGCGTCCAAATCATGACTATGCACAAGTCAAAGGGGTTGGAGTGGGAAACGGTTGCTGTCCCGGGCATCACCACCAGCAAGTTCGACAGAGTTGATTTGTCATCGTGGCTCACCAATTCAGTTCAGCTTCCTCCTGGTGCAATTACCCAAGTGGATCCGCTAACGGCTAGTGCAGAAACAACAGGGGATGCAACACAGCTTGCAGCAGGCGATTGGGCTCCCGTCGCTGATTCTGTCGATAGCAATGCCCCCGAACTGGACATATCAGGCGCAGATAACCAAACCGACCTCAACAAGGTAATCAAAGCCTACAAGGAAGAGCTGCGAGAAGTGGAGAGGGAAGAAAAACAGCGCCTCTTCTACGTTGCCATGACTCGCTCCGCGAAAAAGCTCATTGTCACTGCAAGCAGGCGGCCTAATCCGAGCTTGAAGAAACCCACCGACGTGTCGGCGGACTTCGCAGCCATCGCCACGCAATTCAGCGACTATGTGGTGTCGTGGACAGATGGGGAGGACCCTGAGGTAGAGGACACCGAAGTCGATCTGGACTGCGACACTGCGGTTGATGGGGTGGTCTGGCCCGTCGATACCCTGGGCAACCGCCGAGATAGTGTGCAGCGAGCAGCCGAAAGCGTCATGCGCTACATGGGCGAAGACCAGGATGAGCGCCCCATTGCAGGTGACCTGTCTGAGGTATGGGAAACGGAAACGACCATTCTCGTGGATGAAATCCGTCGAGCTAAGGCCGCGGAGATTCATCTACCAATGCCGACAAGCATGTCCACTAGCGAATACCAAGCCATGATTGCGGATCCGGTCGCGTTTGCTCGTCGGAAAGCACGCCCGGTGCCGTTTAAGCCAAACCGATTCGCGCGCCGAGGTACGGCATTCCACGCTTGGTTGGAGAATCGCTTCGGTGCACACAGCCTGCTGGACGATGAGGATCTCTTCGGGAATCAACTGGATGACTTCCTCGGCACAGAACAAGTCGCGTCCGAACGCGAACTTGAGAAGTTGAAGGCGAATTTCGAGGCATCCGAGTGGGCTGACCGCACGCCAGTGCATGTGGAAGTGCCGTTTGAAATTGCCATTGGGCAACGGCGGGTCGTCGGCCGAATCGACGCGGTGTTTAAGGACAACGGGAAGTGGAGCGTCATTGACTGGAAGACAGGCCAGATGCCGCGCGGAAAGGAAAGGGAAGTAGCGGCGCTACAGCTGGCGATTTACCGCTTGGCGTGGTCGGATAGGCTGCGTGAGATGGGAGTGGAAACGGCCCCCGAAGACATTGAAGCCGGGTTCTTCTATGTTTCGGCAGGACGAACGCTAATACCAGATGAAGCGCTACTGCCAAGCAGGATAGAGTTGGACAGGAAAATGCGCGAGCTGATTGGATAATCATCTACGTATGTAACTGCCGCGTGGCCGTGGCCAGTTATCCAGGTGAAAGCAGCAGTTTGTATGCGCTATTTTTCACCGGGAGGAGTTTTCATGAAAGGCAGGCGAGGAGCGGTTGCGTAATCCAATTCGGAAATCTTCGGGATACGAAACCGGGCTCAATGATCTTCCCGGGCATGCACTGCTGGGAGTCATTGGTCTGCCTGAGTCCGCGCCGAAGAATCCTTGGCGGCTAATCATACGTCGTTTGAACTACGCCGTGTTTTTGCTGCTGATTGCATCCGTCGTGGTCTACTACGATCACGACGGATACACGGAGCCTCTCACCTTCATCGATGCGGTGTATTACTCGGCTGTCAGCCTGTCGACGACGGGCTACGGTGACATCACGCCGGTCACACAGAGGGCTCGATTACTCAATATTTTGATCATTACGCCACTGCGTGTGGCCTTCCTTGCTCTCTTGGTCGGTACTACTCTGACCGTTTTGACCCAAGAGTCTCGGAAAACCCTGCAAATTCAGCGCTGGAGGAGACAGTTGCGCAACCACACCGTCGTTATCGGATACGGCACCAAGGGTCGTTCTGCCATTGCAGCTCTTCTCGCGGACGGCGTAGATCCGGCAGAAATCGTTGTTATTGATACGGACAAGGAAGCACTCGACCACGCTTCGAATCAAGGCTTGGCGACGGTGCATGGGTCGGCTACTAAATCTGATGTGCTGAAGTTAGCTGGTATTCAGCGTGCCCGCTCTATAGTCGTTGCACCGAACAAAGATGACACAGCGGTGCTGGTCACGTTGTCTGTCCGCGAGTTGGCACCGGGTGCCTCAATTGTGGCTTCAGTGCGTGAATCAGAAAACCGCCACTTGTTGACGCAGTCAGGTGCAGACCAAGTGGTCATTTCTTCTGAAACCGCCGGCCGAATGCTGGGGCTGGCCACGGTGACTCCTTCGGTGGTGGAGATGATGGAAGACCTCCTGAGCCCGGATGAAGGATTCTCTGTTGCAGAGAGGCTCGTCACCGAAGAGGAAATCGGTGCCAGCCCACGGCACCTCGCGGATATTGCACTCGGTGTGGTGCGCTCGGGTGAGCTGTACCGAATTGATTCACCGGAGTGTGAATCGGTGGAGCCAGGCGACCGGCTGCTGTACGTCCGCCGTGTCTACAGCAATGACGAATAGCACTCGACAAGTTTAAAAATGGGGTCTAACAACTTTTGACTTACTCAGAGGCGGATGTGAACGAGCCGGAATATCTAGCTGGGCTGGATCCAGATCAGCGTGAGGCAGCCACGGCTCCGATGGGGCCGGTGTGCATTCTTGCCGGAGCCGGTACAGGTAAGACCCGAACAATTACTCATCGCATCAAGTACCTCATTGACCAGGGGTTTGTGCAGCCGCAAAAGGTATTAGCGGTGACATTTACCTCGCGTGCCGCAGGGGAGATGCGCGACCGCCTGGCAAAGATGGGAACGCCTGGAGTCCAGGCGCGCACTTTCCACTCGGCATCACTTCGCCAGCTGCGCTACTTCTGGCCCCAAGTCGCCGGTGATATGCCCTGGCAGCTGTTGGATGACAAGAAATTCCGTGTTGTCGCCCAAGCAGTACGTCGAGTGGGCCTGGACACCTCTAAGGAAACAATCCGAGATGTCATGGGCGAGATTGAGTGGGCGAAGGCCACTCTGGCCGGTGCGGATCAGTACCAAGCCGCGCTGCGGGAGCATGGGCGCACGGCGCCGTTGTCCGCGGAGAAAATTGTCGATTGCTATCGCGCTTACGAGGACATAAAAACCACCCCGGACGGGCTATTGCTCGACTTCGACGACCTACTCATTCACACCGCCGGTGCGATGGAGAATTCCCGTGCAGTGGCGGAGGAATTCCGCAACCAGTATCGGTGCTTCGTCGTCGATGAGTACCAGGATGTCACCCCGTTACAGCAGCGAGTTCTCAACGCCTGGCTGGGAGACCGTGACAACCTGACAGTTGTCGGGGACGCCAACCAGACGATTTACTCTTTCACAGGCGCGACTCCGCAATACCTGATGAACTTCTCTCGGGACTACCCGGAAGCCACAGTGGTCCGCCTGCAGCGGGACTACCGATCGACCCCACAGGTCGTCGGGCTGGCCAACAATGTCATCGGCCGTGCGCAGGGACGTATCGCCGGCTCGCGGCTGAAGCTGATTGGGCAGCGTGAAGACGGCCCGGAGCCGACTTTCAATCAGTACGACGATGAGCCAATGGAAGCTCGCGCGACCGCGCGCAGCATCAAGCGACTTATCGACGCAGGTACGCCGGCATCGGAGATTGCCGTTTTGTACCGGATTAACGCACAGTCCGCAGTTTTTGAGCAGGCTTTGTCCGAGGTAGGAGTCGCCTACCAGGTTCGTGGCGGGGACGGTTTCTACCAGCGTCCCGAGATCCGCGATGCCATCGCAGCACTTGTGCGAGTTTCCCGTTCCTCACGGACTGTTCCGACATTGCAGGGCACGAATCTGTTGGATTTGGTCAAGCAGGTTTTCGCGGGTCTTGGCATGACTGACCAAGAGCCGGAAGGCACTGGTGCCAGGGAACGTTGGCAGTCACTGCGCGCCCTATTCGACCTGTGTAAGGACATCGTTCATGCCAACACCGAGGTCAATATCCAGGCGCTCCTCGGCCAATTGCACACTCGGCAGCAGGCCAAGCATCCGCCGACGCTGGATGGCGTGACGTTGGCTAGCCTGCATGCAGCCAAGGGGCTGGAGTGGGATGCGGTGTTCCTCGTTGGGCTTACCGACGGTTCGCTGCCTATCCAACATTCGCTGAATAAATTCGACCGATCTCCTGCACAGGGAGCGGAAGCCATCGAAGAAGAGCGCCGTCTGTTCTATGTCGGCATTACTCGAGCCCGTGAACATCTGGAGCTATCTTGGTCATTGTCGCGGACAGAAGGCGGCCGCAGGTCACGTCGCCGCACACGATTCCTCGATGAACTCGACATTGATGTCTCTGACTACTCGGCGGAGGCACAGCGAAGCTCAAGGAGCTCTAGTTCCCGTGGTAAGCGTCAGCAGTCCAAACAGTGCAAGGGCTGCACTAAGCCATTGCACACCGATGCGGAGCGGATCTCAGGGCGCTGTGAAGAGTGCCCGGTCAGTGCGGATCCTGCGCTACTGGAAGCATTGCGTGCATGGCGCCTGGAAATGTCGAGAGAAATGACTGTCCCCGCATTCGTGATCTTCTCCGATGCGACCCTTCTGGCCATCGGTGAGCAGCAACCGACTACGCCGGAGGAACTTCTGCAGATTCCCGGAATTGGAGAGGCGAAGCTCAATCATTTCGGCGAAGGCATCTTGGGAATCGTCAATTCTTTTGTGAATTCCTAGTCAGATTCTGCTCAAGGAACTTCGAATTACATGAACTGCATCTGCGAGTTGCCATGACCACACACTGGGCACTGCGGGTGGGGAGCAACCGTAGTGCGGGTGATATCGAGGCTTTCCAGATCTATGCGCACCTCTGTCGCACATAGATCTGAGAGGTCCGGTCGCCGCAGCTGCCCAACCAACAGCGGCACCGCTGTGTTCAGCCATTCCGGTGCGGTCACGGGCGTAAAAGTGCGAAGCTGCAGCGCAATCAGTGCCCGGACGGGGTCGCGGTCTCGTCGATAAGCTTCGAAACACATCGAGCAGGGCCCTTGACCTGGCTGAACAAGCGGCCCAAGAATCAGTGCTCCATCGCGGAAATGCGTGTGCAGATGCTCAATTCCACGATGAAACAGAGCGCGAACCAAGGGCATGCTCGGTACTTCCATGCCCGTGACCACCGCGAGCCCGATGTCTTCCGGCGTGGATTGAGATATTTTCAGCGTCGCATTGCGAGTGGGCGACATTGCCTTCGTCCAACTACCGCAACCCGTGCGACGAAGCTCTTTTAAAAGTCCAGTGCGCAAACTGTCCCGACCGATCAGCGTAATCCTCCGTCGTGTCGGTGGTTTTTGGACCAGTGCTGCTCGGTGAAGGTCGGAGATAAGTGCTGTAATGAACTGCGGTGACAGTTTGTCGTGACTGTCAGCAAAGGCCTCGCTTAAGGTGCTACCTCTATGAGCTGCAAGAAGTGCCGAGAAGACAGGCCCCGGCGGGGTGCCGTCGGAAAGCGGCAGAATCATGCTGCGCTCCGGTTCCACGCCGAACTGAATCCGCGCGCCTGGGCGCATGATAATCGGTATCTCCGGGCGCAGCGCGTAGTCCGTGGTAGGCGCGGCAAGCGTTTGTGCTGCGGGTGCGTCCGAACCTATTACGCCAGCCGTACCATCCCGCCCCCGAGACGTATCCCTGTATTCCCCCATAAAAATATCTTTTACCCCGGGGCCAGCTTTTACGCAATCGCAGGGCAGAGCATATACGCTTAAAAAGCATGAGCACCAAGCGACCTGAGTACGGCCCGGATGTTGAGGTTCGGCGCTCGAAGCGCCGCCGCCGTACTGTGTCCGCCCGCGCGGAGGGAAACCGAATCATTGTCATGGTTCCGGACGACCTCAGCGCCGCTGCGGAAAAACAGCAGGTCAATGAAATTGTGGCGCGAGTGCGGAAGAAAGTTGGCAGCAACCTGGATAATTCCGAGCTGGAGCGCCGCGCACGGCTGCTCTCGCGTACGGTGCTGGAAGATCGCCCGCGGTTTGAGTCAATCAAATGGGTCAAGAACATGTCGCGCAGGTGGGCATCGGTCACCGGCGGCGTCGATAGTCCGGGACGTATTCGCATTTCGCACAGGCTTGCCGACGTCCCGGGGTACGTCCTCGACGATGTCATTGTGCACGAACTGGTGCACACTTTCGTCGACGGGGGTCATACCGAAGAGTTCTGGTATTGGGCGGCAAAAGCCCCGTACCACGAACGGGCACGGGGCTATTTAGAGGCGTATCAGCGCTGGGGAACCCAGAGCTAACTAGCTACTTATCGTCATCGGTGTCGCCAGAATTGTCCTCGTCGGTGTCACTGTCCTTGCCCTCAGCCGCGCGTTTTTCGGCTTCTTTGCGCAGCTGCTCTTCAAGCTCTGCGATCGGGTCGAAGTCATCGTTGTCCGAACCGCCAAGAACCGAGTCAATAAAGGCCGCGGGTTCATCCAAATCTTCTGCTACGGGCAGGAAGTCCGGGTGATCCCAGACCTTGTCACGTTGCTCGATGCCCACAGCGGTGGTCAGGCGGTGCCACAAGTTGGTTGCCTCACGCACCTTGGGGGAGCCGAGGTCAATGCCGGTGGCCTTCTCCAGCGCCTGCTCAGCACCTTCGGTGGCGCGGCGACGACGCCAGGCTTCATCCAATTGTGCGGCACCCGGTAGACGCTCACCGAGGGCATCGGTGACAACCATGTCCACCCACCCTTCGACCAGTGCTAGCAGCGTCTGGAAACGAGTACGAGCATTCTCGTTACGAGAACGAATCTTCGGACTCAGATCCATATTTTGCAGCTGACTCATAGCCTCCTGCATACGCTGCGGATCCTGCATGTTCTCAATATCCAGACCGCGGGCGGCCTCTTCGATCGCGGAGTAGTCGATGACGATGCCAGCGGCGTACTCCTCGACAGAGGAAATCATGCGTTCAGCCAGCCATGGCACGCGGTCGTAAAGACGTTGGTGTGCAGCTTCGCGGGCAGTGGCGTAGATAAACAGATCGCGCGCTGGAACCTCGAGTTCCTCTGCGAGAGTAACTAGATGTGTTGGCAGCAGTACCGCCGCACCAGTGGTGTGTAGCGGCAGCCCGAGGTCAGAACCAGTCAGGCTCGTCTGTGCCAATTCAGCCAGCGCATTCCCTAGCTGAGTACCGAAACTCATCGAGTTCATCTGACGCATGATGCCCAGCATCGGGCCCATCATCTCGCGAGCTTCTTCTGGAACGCCCTCGAGGGAGGCATCACTCATGCGGCTGGCGACGGGATCGACAAGGCGAGTCCATGTCGACTTGGTGTTCTCCAACCACTGCAGGCTATTCCACGCTTCTACGCGGTTGACACCAGCGGGAAGGGAGGTGACGTCATCTAGCCACAGTTCGGCCAGGCGCAAGGAATCAGCCAGCGCCTCGCGGGCCGAGTCCTTCACCGGAGCTGGGTTACCAAGACGGGTCCGCGCAACGCGCTCGGCCGCGTCGTAGTTGACAGGGCCAGAGTTAGACTCCTGGAATCGCTGCCCCATGCCGGAGAACATCTCGCCGAACTGGTTGAGAATATCGCCCAAGTTCGGCTGTTCTCCTTTGCCAGAGGCGCCGCTGCCGGGCTGCCCGGGGCCGCCGAAACCGAAGCCACCGGCGCCGCCCATGCCACCGAAGGGGAACCCGAAGAAACCGAAAGGACCGCCCTGGCCGCCCTGACCGCCCTGGCCGGAGTCATTGTTGCCAGCGTCGTCACGATCGTCATCATTGTCGTTCGGACCAAAGCCAAATCCGTTAGAACTCATGCTCCCACCGTACCGGGCAATGACCCGCGTGAGTACTTAAAAGCACCACTTTATTGGCAACTTCGCGCCCAGCGAACAGACACGAACAACATTCATCAGGTGTCCAGTAGGCAGATAGCGAGAATGTAGGGTGTTATTTGTGAATCGTCGTACCCAAACTCTTGTTGCGGGCGCTGTGCCCATCGCCGCGTTGGCAACTGTGCTTTCGCTGCCAACGCTGACAGTTCCCTATGCCGCGCAGGGGCCTGGCCCGGTCTTCGACGTCCTCAGCGATGTCGAGGGAAAGAGCATTATCTCGGTCAGCGGCAGTGCTGCGGACTCCGAACGCTCTAAGGGCACGCTGGATATGACAACCGTCGCAGTCAGGCATAACCTGACATTGCCGCAGGTCATTGGCCTGTGGTTTGATCGTGACAACGATATCGTCCCCATTGAGGCGGTCTTCCCTCCGGGCCAGAGCCAGGACGAGGTGGAAGAGGAGAACAAGGCTGCATTCACCGAGTCGGAGGCCAACGCCACCTCCGCTGCACTGGCACATCTCGGGTTGCCGATGGAAGTCACCGTCGCCTACACAGTGCCGGATAGTCCCGTCGATGGGCGACTGCATGAAGACGATGTGATTCTCGCAGTGGATGGGGTGGCAGTAAGCAAGCCCGAGCAAGTCAAGGCGATTATTGCCGGACGCAACCCGGGCGATACTGTCACGTTGAGGGTCAAGCCTGCGACCGTCGATAAGCAGAAGGCTGCTAAGGGCGAGGACTCTGCCCCCGAGAAAGCCGTCGATATTTCTGTGACACTGGCGGAAAACCCGCATCAAAAGAATGCCGCGCTGCTCGGCGTGGGGATGGGGGCGCAATCCGCGGACGACACCAAAGTTGAGTACCAGCTCAGCGGCATTGGAGGTCCGTCGGCGGGTCTCATGATGACGCTTGGAGTGATTGACAAGCTGAGTCCAGGCGATCTGACCGAGGGGCAGCACCTCGCTGGCACTGGCACTATTGACGCTGCCGGCAACGTGGGCGAAATCGGTGGCATTACACACAAAATCTCGGCTGCCCGAGATGAGGGCGCCGAGATGTTCTTCGTGCCGGAAGGCAATTGCGCAGAAGCTGTGACTGCCGACCGAGGCGATATGAAGTTGGTAAAGGTCTCTGTGCTTGACGACGCGCTTGCGGCAATCGAAAAGCCGGAGACCGCGCAGACCTGCTCGTAGTTTTGCCGTAGCCCTTACGGGCAGCAGGTAGTTTCAGTTAGTTCTTACTGAAAGCCTCGAAGTCTTGCTGAGACTGCCACTTGTCGATTTCCGCAGCCGTTGCGCGAAGTTGAGGGTCAAATTCGAGGTATGCCTTTGTCTCACGCGCGATGAGCCCGGACAGGACAATCAGACCGATGAGGTTCGGCAGCGCCATCAGGCCGTTGAGGGCCGAGGCGACGGACCAGACGGTTTCCAGCTGAGTTACCGCGCCGACGAAGACCACGCAGGTGAAGACCGCACGGTAGAGGCCGGTGCCGCGGCGACCGACCAGGGACTCGAAGGCGCGCTCACCGTAGTAGGACCAGCCCAGCATGGTGGAGAATGCGAAGAAGACAACCGACAGCGTGACGATGGTGCCACCCCAGTGGCCCGGCAGACCGCGGGAGAATGCCTCAGCGGTCAGAGCGCCAGTGTCGACGTTGCCATCCTGCCAAACACCGGTGCTGATGATAACCAGGCCGGTGAAGGACACGACGATGATGGTGTCAATGAAGGTCTGAGTCATGGAGACCAAACCCTGACGAACTGGGTGAGTCGTCGATGCGGCGGCAGCGGCGATAGCACCGGAACCCAGGCCCGACTCGTTGGAGAACAGACCGCGGGCAACACCCATCTGCAGGGCGAGAATGAGCGTGGATCCTGCGAACCCACCAACGGCCGCGGTGCCGGTGAAAGCATCGGTGAAGATGAGCTTGAAGGTTTCGGGCAGCGCCGAGACATTGGCGACGAGCACCCACACGGCCGCACCGATGTAGAGCACAATCATCATCGGCACAAAGCTGGCGGTGATGCGGCCAATCGACTTAATGCCACCCATCAGAGCTGCACCTACCAGGATGAACATAATCATGCCGGAGAGCGTCGGATCGATGTCGAAGCTGTTTTCCAGGTTCGAGGCCACGGCATTGCCCTGGGTTAGGTTGCCGATACCAAACGCCGCCAGCGCAGCGAAGACGGCGAAGAGAATGCCCAGCGTCTTACCAAAACCATTCGGGATGGCCTTGCGCAGGTAGTACTGCGGACCACCGGACTGTTCGCCAGCTGCATCGGTCTGGCGGTACTTCACGCCCAGGAATGCCTCGGAGTACTTCGATGCCATACCTAGCAGGCCGGTTACCCACATCCAGAACAGCGCACCGGGTCCACCTAAGCCGATTGCGGTAGCGACACCGACAATGTTGCCGACACCGACAGTTGCCGCGAGAGCCGTCGCCAGCGCCTGGTAGTTGGTGATATCTCCCTCGGCGTCGTCGTCGTTACGGTCGATGAGTCCGAGGCGCAGTGCCGAGCCGAGTTTGACCAGGTGAATTGCGCCCAGGCGAATGGTCAAGATGATTCCGGTGCCGATCAGCGCGGGGATGAGGAGGTACGGACTCCAAATAAAACTATCCGCCGCTGAGACAAAATCGCTGAAGCTTTCCATGCTGTGGAACTTTACTGGTAGAAAGCCTAAACCCAATCATTAAATTCTCAGAAAATGATTATTGCGCTACTAATTCGCCACAAGTGGGGGTAAACGCATTCCGGCGAAAACAAAGATCATTCCGCCAATCAGTGTGAGAGCAACGTACCCACATGCCCTCCAAAAGTGTTGGTTTTTAAGGCGTGTGATCTCTCCGGCGAGTGTGGACCACGTCGACAGGCCGCCGGCGAAGCCAATCATCACCGTCGCATAGGCCAGGGCAGGGGTCATGCCGTCGCTTGTCGACGTTCCCCGCGACCACACCACAGCAGCGGCACCGGCGACGAAGCAGGCAATCATATTCGCGGTCCACGTTCCGGGCAGTTTGGAATCAGCCCACTTCACCGCAAGTTCGGCCAGCGTATAGCGCAGCGCTCCACCTACTGCGGCGCCAACTGCGATAGCGAGAATGGCAGAGAGCGCCGAGGGAAAAGAACTGAGGAGATCGCCGGTCATTCCGCAACCTCCCGCGCACACTTGGTTCCCAACCAGTAGGCGAGGGGACAACACAGCAGGTGAATAAGCCCAACGCTCACAATCAGCACGACTGACGTGTCCGCCTGTGCCAATAGGAGAATGACAAAGGCGGAGAAAGTGGTGAAGCCGCCACAAAAGCCAGTACCGCAGAAAGCGGAAAGCCGAGGATTAGCAAACGCGATACTGCTGACCAGGCCGAAGAGAAGGCAGCCCAGTAAGTTGATGACAGTCGTCGAGATTGCGCTAATTCCCGAGCCAACGATTGCATCGATCGCCGCTCCGAACAGAAAGCGACCTACTGCGCCAACAGCGGCGCCGCCGGCCACGGCCAGAGCTGTCAGACCCTGCGCTCGTCCTGCTGATGGCAGCTTCGGAGCAACAGATTCCTCATTCACGGTGAAAACGCTAGCACAGCGGCTAAAGGGGGGGACAGGAGACAGGTGCCGGCAGCCCGGAATCCTTTCGAGAAGGTGCTCCCGTCGGCACGCGGCAATCTATCTGATGCACCCTATTGCAGGGGCGAGTTTGCCTTACCGAGTGGTTCTTGCCATGCGCGCTGTCCCTAAAACGGGGACACTGGAGAGGAGGAAGCGCATCTAAGTTCGGTTTCTTTGTCTCGGCCGGTTGGTCGGCAATGAAATCGGCGGTTGCGCAGTTCGCCGATTTAGCAGGAGGATACCCACAATGGCTCATGAGCGCGCCGGGCAATTGGCCCAGCCATCCGACCTTATCGATGTCGCGGAACTGGTCACTGCCTACTACACAAAGCACCCGGACCCGAATAACCCCGACCAGAAGGTCGTCTTCGGTACTTCCGGTCACCGCGGTTCCTCCCTCGACGGCGCTTTCAACGAAGACCACATTCACGCCACTACTCAGGCCATCGTGGATTACCGCAAGGGCCAGGGCATTGAAGGCCCACTGTACGTTGGCCGCGATACCCACGGCCTGTCCGAGCCGGCAATGATTTCCGCCCTCGAGGTGCTCACGGCCAACGGCATTACCGTGATGGTTGACGCTCAGGATCGCTACACGCCGACCCCGGCCGTCAGTCACGCGATTCTGACGTATAACCGCGACGTGGAGGGCGGTCCGACGGGTAGTAGCTCCGCGCGTGCCGACGGCATCGTGATTACCCCTTCCCACAATCCGCCACGAGATGGTGGTTTTAAGTACAACCCGCCGACCGGTGGTCCGGCGGACGCGGATGCGACGGACTGGATTGCAGCTCGTGCCAATGAATACCTGGCTAAGGGCCTGGATGGGGTTAAGCGCCAGCTGGTGGATAAGGCCGCTGACCTCGTCGTAAAGCACGACTACCTCAACGCATACGTGTCGGACCTGCCGAATGTTGTCAACCTCGACGCCATCCGTGATGCCGGCGTGCGTATCGGCGCTGACCCAATGGGTGGTGCGTCGGTGGATTACTGGGGTGCAATTGGCGATGCGCATAACCTAAATCTGACTGTGGTCAATCCGCTGGTTGATGCGACCTGGCGTTTTATGACGCTGGATACAGACGGCAAGATTCGTATGGACTGCTCCTCACCGAATGCGATGGCGTCCCTGATTGGTAACCGCGATAAGTTCGACATCTCCACCGGCAATGACGCGGACTCGGACCGTCACGGAATTGTGACACCGGACGCAGGCTTGATGAACCCGAACCACTACCTGGCCGTTGCCATTGATTACCTCTTCGCACACCGCCCGGGCTGGTCGCAGGACACCGCGGTCGGTAAGACGCTGGTGTCTTCGTCGATGATTGACCGCGTCGTCGCCAATTTGGGTCGCAAGCTAGTGGAAGTTCCAGTCGGCTTTAAGTGGTTCGTCCCGGGTTTGCTCGGCGGCACCATCGGTTTCGGTGGTGAAGAATCCGCCGGCGCATCGTTCCTGCGTCACGACGGCACTGTGTGGTCTACCGATAAGGACGGCATCATCCTGGACCTCCTGGCCAGCGAGATCAAGGCCGTGACCGAGAAGACTCCATCGCAGCTCTACGCAGAGCTCGCCAATAAGTACGGTGCCCCGGCTTACGCCCGCACCGATGCGGACGCAACCCGTGAGCAGAAGGCAATCCTGAAGAAGCTCTCGCCGGAGCAGGTCAAGGCCGACACCCTGGCTGGGGAGACCATCACAGCCAAACTGACTGAAGCGCCGGGTAACGGCGCTGCGATTGGTGGCCTCAAGGTGGTTACGGAGAACGCTTGGTTCGCAGCACGCCCGTCGGGCACTGAAGATAAGTACAAGATTTACGCGGAGTCCTTCAAGGGAGCGGATCACCTGGCACAGGTTCAGGTTGAGGCACAGGACGTGGTCGCGGCAGTTCTGAACGGATAATCGGTAGCCGTTGGGCTAACTGTAAGCAGTTAACCTGTACTAATATTTCTGTGTATGAAGAATTTCGTAGGCGTGGTGGCCCGATTCGGCCTAGCTGCAGTTTGGTTGTACTCGGGTCTTATCAAACTGCTGAACCCGCTGGAATCGCGTCAGGCAGTGCAAGCTTATGAACTGCTGCCGAGCGACTTGGTGCCGATGGTAGCGGTTGCGCTGCCCGCCTTCGAAGTCATCCTTGGACTCTTACTGGTATTGGGGCTTTTCCTGCGTCCGGTAGCAGTATTGTCAGGAGCGCTCTTGCTGGTGTTCGTCGGAGGCATTATCTCGGCGTGGGCGCGCGGACTGCAGATTGACTGCGGTTGCTTTGGTGGCGGTGGCTACGACGAGAACGCTGACGCAGTTTCATATCTCAAGTCAATTGCCCGAGACATAGGTTTTTTGGCGTTGGCTGTATTTGTGTACGTATGGCCGTGGAAGAAGTTTGCCATTTACGCCTAGCCCGCCCGCTAGATTTTTAAGCCTAAGCAATAGGGCAAGTGGGCTGAAGTAAGGCGATGGGGTCTAGCAACCATTCCCGTTTTCTCAGGCACAATTGTGTCATTGGCAAGAAAACACCGCTATCGTAAGCGGTGTGAGTCAGAAGATTAAGAACCCAAATGAAAAGGGCAGTGGCTTCGTCGTTGGCCTGATTGCCCTTCTTGCTGTCGTTGTTGTTGTTATCGGCGGAGTTATCTACATCGGCCGGTCGCAGCCGATTGAGGGACTTCCAGATGAGGACGTCGACTTCTCCGTCGCACTCGACGGTGATGTCATCCGGCTAAGCAAGGACGGCGCCGAAGGGGCTAAAACAGCCACGATTTTTGAGGACTTCTCGTGCCACTACTGTGCTCAGATGAGCGAAGAGGGCCACGATGATGAGCTCAAGGCGCTAAATGACGGCAAGCTAGTCGCTGAATACCGCACGCTGAACTTCCTGGATGGTCAGGAGAAGGAGCAGCGTGACGGTCACTCCACTCGCATCTACGCGACTGCCCGCAAGATTGCTGAGACCGGGGATGCTCGCGCATATTGGAACTTCCGCACAATGATGATGGTTGACCAGCAGAACTCCGTCACGTGGAGCAATGACGAGCTGGCTGACCGCCTGGAGCAGCTCGGTGTCGCTGACGAAATTGTCAGCGAAGTCCGCTCCGGCATCGACACCACCGAGGCCAAGGCAAGCGCAGACGCTAACTTCGATGACCTTGAGAAGCGCTTGGGCAAGGTTTCCTCGCCGCATGTCTTTGTCGATGGCAAGGATATTCTGGAGAACATTTCCGGTGATGGCGGACTGGGGCAGTGGGTCAAGGTGGCCCTGCGCTAGGATCCGTGCACGCTCACACGATTCATCTTCAGTTCATGTTCGGCAGATCCGCTTTGGGGTACTCGGCGAATGCGTAAAAGAGTGTTCTACATGCGGATTTGGTGATACATGACAGTGCCATGTAGCCTTTGAGGAGTCCACAGCGGAGGGTGAAAGCCACTTCGATGTTGATTCTGGGGCTATGGCGCAGCTGGTAGCGCATCACACTGGCAGTGTGGGGGTCACGGGTTCGAGTCCCGTTAGCTCCACCAGTAGAAAATCCCTCGGTCGAAATGGCCGGGGGTTTTCTTGTATCTGCCCTGGGTAGTGTGCTCGCCGTTTACCTCAGTGATTGGTAATCCGTATGGCTGTAGCAACTTTGTCTAAACGGTGGAATACTGGGGGTATGGCACACAACGACTCCGTTATCCAGAAACTGTCCACCGAAGAATCCCTCGAGCTGCTGGCTACGCAGACTTTTGGGCGCCTGGTTGTTCGTCGTAAAGATGATATGGATCTTTTCCCGCTGAACTACGTCGTTCATGAGGGGAGCATTTACTTCCGCACTGCCGAGGGGTCGAAGCTCTTTACTGTTTCTCTGAACCACGATGTTCTTTTTGAGGCCGACTTTGTGGACAAGGATGCCCAGAAGGCATGGTCGGTCATCGTAAAGGGTGACGCAGAGGTTCTCACCTCCCGCGCTGATATTAACGCTGCAGACGAGCTGTCACTGAAGCCCTGGCTGCCGACGTTGAAGTACAACTACGTGCGCATTACCCCGAACAATGTTTCCGGTCGCCATTTCCACCTCGGTGAGGAGCCGAATCGCTACGAAGTGTAGCGGCGGCATACGGTGCTTTTGCTTTACGACGGTGGAGGCTCCGTCGTAAAGCAAAGCTAGCAGCGTGCAAAGGCAGCATTTAGTGACTGAGCACCGCCGTTAGCTGTTTTTTTAAAAATTGTTGGGTTAAATTACCCAAAAGCGCCCTAAGTGAGATTCAACGCGTTACAGTCACAAATGTGACGTGCACCATAGAATCGACCGATGGGGTGCCAGCGCAGCCCGATGTGCGCAGGCAGTCCCCACGTATGCAGAAGATCGTAGATGAAGCGCGCGCGATGCTGCGCGAATCGGGTTGGAGCGCAATCAGTATGCGCCGTCTAGCGGCGCGACTCGATGTGAAGGCGCCATCGCTGTATAAGCACATCAGCGGCAAAGAAGAGCTCCTCCAGCTGCTGCTGACCGAGAGTCTCGAGAATCTGGGCAAGCGTATTCATGCTGCCATTGATGAGGAATGCACTTCGGCGTCTCTGCTGCAGGCGTACCGCCAGGCAGTTCTCGACGATCCGCATGGCTACCGGCTGATGAGTCGCACTAATTTCGTGAATGTCGTCTCGCCTTCGTCATTGGATGCCTGGATTCGCGATGCATTCATTAAGGTTGCCGGCGATGAGCCTAAGGGATTGGCCATGTGGGCGTTCGCGCACGGTTTGGTGACCGCCGAGCTCGTCCAGGATGGTTCACCTGCGCTGGAACCAAGTGCCGAAGCCGGTGCGGCAGACAGCTTGGCCGCAGTTGGAGCTATTTGGGACGCTGGCGCGGAGACCTTCTCTTAAGGGGTTTCTCTTAAGAGGTTTGCTGCTCAGTACGGGACGTTAATCCAGCACCCCTCAGGTGGGCGATAGTAGCCGGGGGAAGTTTTTGGGCGGGATGACAGTGCTAGATCGGTGGCCCGGGACAGTAGCTTAGCGCCACCAGGAATCGGCCGGTCCAGGAGGGACGGCTCGCTTGTGCCGGGAAATGGAGTAGAGGTGCTCGATTCGCGCGGCATCCTCATCTGAGACGGCCTTGCCTTCGAGGTAGTCGTCGATGGCGGTATAGGTCACCCCGAGCGCAACTTCGTCGGGAAGCGCAGGGCGATCTTCTTCCAGGTCGGCCGTCGGCACCTTCTCCCACGTACTGGATGGTGCGCCGAGGTGACGGAGTAAGGCCGCGCCCTGGCGCTTGCTCAGCCCCTGCAGCGGGACGAGGTCGCAGGCGCCGTCGCCGTGCTTGGTGTAGAAGCCGGTGACAGCCTCCGCGGCGTGATCTGTTCCGATGACCAAAGCGCCGTCAACACCCGCCACTGCGTACTGGGCAATCATGCGCATGCGGGCCTTAATATTTCCCTTGTTGAAGTCGCTGATAGCGCTGCCGGCCAGGGCATCGGTGACCTGGGCGGTCATCGCGGCGGTGGCCGGTTCGATATCGATAGTTAGCCTTTGGTCAGGTTGAATGAATTGCAGTGCCACCTGTGCGTCGTCCTCATCGGCCTGCACGCCGTGGGGGAGGCGAATGGCAATGAAGGTGGCGTCCTCGCCGCCGTTGCGAAGCTTTTCGACGGCCAACTGCGCTAGACGTCCGGCCAGCGTGGAATCTTGACCGCCGGAAATTCCGAGCACGAATCCCTTGGCGTGCGCGGCGCGGAAATAATCGCAGAGAAAATCGACTCGGCGGCTGATTTCCTCGGCGGCATTGATGGTGGGCTGGACGTGGAGGTCGTTAATAATCTCCGACTGGAGGGGATGTGGGAAATCCTGTGTGCCTACTGGTGTCATGAGCCTCACTCTACCGTTAGTTCCGGACGGGAAAAGGGATGGTTTTCCTGCCAGAAGAGTGCCAAAACTCTCATCTTTATCGAGTAAGTGCTGTTCGGATAGGGGGTCTTTGCCCGGACGGTGGCAAGATTTCCAGCGTGAGTACAACCGAACAGAATAAGACTGGACCAAACCGGGAAACCACCACAACTCGGTCGATAGCCGTGGCTATCATCGCCGCTCTGGGCGGCCTCCTCTTTGGTTACGACACCGGTGTCATCTCAGGCGCGCTGCTGTATATCCAGCGCTCTTTTGAGCTGACTCCAGGACAGGAGTCCACTGTCACCGCCATGCTCTTGGTCGGTGCGGCTATCGGTGCGTTCCTGGGTGGTCGCGTAGCGGACTCTCTGGGGCGCCGTGGCACCATCCTGCTCGGAGCGGTCGGCTTCATCATCGGCAGTATCTGGTGTGCTTTCGCTACTAGTGCGTTTTCGCTGGGTACTGCGCGTACTTTGCTCGGCGTCTGTATCGGTGGTGTTTCCATCGTCGTACCGATGTACATCTCCGAAATGGCACCACCGCATGTGCGTGGACGCCTGGTCAGCCTGAACTCGCTGATGATCGTGATTGGTCAGCTGGTGGCGTTCCTCACCAACTCCGCCCTAGCCTCCTCCGGTAACTGGCGACTCATGCTTGGATTAGGCGCTGTCCCCGGCATCGTGCTGCTCATCGGCATGCTGGTTCTGCCGGACACTCCGGCCTACCTCGTCCGTCGAGGACAGGAGGGCAAGGCGCTGGCCGTGCTGCGTCAGATACAGGGAGATGAGGCGACCCTGGCTGAGGTTGCCGTTGGTGAGGCGTCGTCAAGCGCCGATCAGCGTGCAGCCGAGCGCCTGGCCGTGAAAACCCCGTGGGTGCGACGCACCGTCATCATCGCGATGCTGATTGGCGTGACGCAACAGGTCACGGGCGCGAACGCGATTATGTATTTCGCGCCGACGATGATGAACAAGGTTGGCTTGTCGACGGAAAGCTCTGTCTATACCTCCATCATCATCGGTATCGCTTCGGTGATTTCGTGTGCAATTGGTATGAGCATCATTGACCGCGTTGGTCGTCGGCGAATGCTGATTATCGGTCTGGTGGGCTGTGCAAGCTCGCTGCTCGTGCTGGCGCCCGTCTATGGTTTGTCGAGTAACTCTTCGACGGGTGCCATGATGTCGCTTCTGCTGATGACCGTATTTATCGTGTTCCAGCAGGCGGCTGTGTCGGTGGCGACCTGGCTCCTGATTTCCGAGATCATCCCGACAGAGGCCCGTGGCCTGGGTATGGGGCTGGCAGGGCTCGCGCTATGGGTTGCGAACTGGTTTGTGGCACAGGCTTTTCTTCCGATGGTGGATGCTGTCGGTGGTGCGTGGTCGTTCTTCTTCTTTGCCATTACGGGCGCAATTGCGCTGGTATTCACCATCAAGGCGGTGCCGGAGACCTCAGGTAAGACGCTTGCCGAGGTCCGCGAGTACATGATTGCCGCTGCCAAGTAGAGAAGTGGAAGCAGTTGCAACGTGGGGAGTCACGATCTTGGGGTTGACTGTGAAAGAACATGTTTCCCCCGGATTTTTGGAGTTATTCCGCTTATTAGGTAGTATGGCAACTCGTGTCGTAACGCATACTCTTTGATATTTCTTCGGATTATCAGGAAAGGTGCGTTGCCAGGCAGTCACTGGGGTGATTGTCCGGGGAGAGTGCAGTGTGCACATCCCCGTTTCGGAGCCGAGTAGAAAGGAGCGCCCGAATGAAGGTCCGCAAGTCCCTTCGGTCGCTGAAGAACAAGCCGGGCGCTCAGGTCGTGCGCCGTCGTGGCAAGGTCTACGTGATCAACAAGAAGGAGCCGCGCTTCAAGGCCCGCCAGGGCTAAGCCTTATTTAGGCTAGCGCGAAGCAAATAGCTTCCTCATTTATTGCCAAAACCGCAATCTGAAGTCGCAGTTTTACTGTGGCTGAAGGTTGCGGTTTTTGGTTTTTGGAGGGACAGGTTCAGGCGGTGACAGCGTTTATGGCTGGGGGCGGTGGAGCGATGGGGCGATGGAAGTTACTGACTGCGTTTATGTCAAAATTGGCCCGAAAAATGGCTTGAAAGTGTCATAAACTCGCACAGTTTCACATGTGCAGCCTGTAATTTTTGAAATCGCTGCGGAATCCGAAGTTGGGTAGGGGAGGGATAGGGCAGAGCAGGGACACTGCGGCACCTGGTATTGGTGTGATTGGCCTCGAGCCGTCTTGCAGTAATTGGTTTAACCAAAATGGACCGATAGTTGTTTTTCTACGATTTTCTAGAATTTTTAGCGTGAAATTACAAGGTTGTGGTGCGTCTGTGTACAACATCTTGTGCGCCAGAGATCTCCGAACAGGGAATACCATGGTTGTGAGTACTACATCTAGTATGACTAGAGTTTTCTAGGCACCAAGTGTAGTGTTTTCGATGTCGAGCCAAGGAGAGCTAAAAGGACCTGTCTGCCACCCGTACTCGGTTTCTCATGAACCCTGGGAGCTTTCGGTCATTCAACCAATCCGCTGATTCCTCGGCCGCTTCCGTTGTTTGTACGAAGTCGATCCGATTCATTGGTCTTACCCAAAGCCAGAAAGTTTGTGAGAGTCATGGTTACCGTTTACAGCAAGCCTGCATGTGTCCAGTGCCGCGCTACCACTCGTGCCCTCGATAAGGCTGGAATTGCCTACGATATCGTCGACATCACCATGGACGATGAGGCTCGGGACTACGTCATGGCTCTCGGTCACCTCCAGGCGCCGGTCGTTGACACTGGCACTGAGACCTGGTCGGGTTTCCGCCCGGACCGCATCAAGGCTCTCCAGGCAGCTTAAGAATCACACACCTCCCCGCAGATTTCGTTAACCGCACAGGAAACGGAGATTGCGGGGGTTTTGCGATGTAAAGGGTGAAGCTCTCATGCTGGTGGTGTATTTCTCCTCGGCGACGGGGAATACACACAAGTTTGTTGAAAAGCTAGGTATCAAAAATGCCCGCATTCCCATCCGTCGTAATGAGCCGGAGCTTATCGTCGATGAGCCCTATGTCCTCATTTGTCCGACTTATGGTGGTGGCGTTTCCATCAGCGGTGGTAACTCAAGGCCAGTTCCTCCGCAGGTCATCAAATTTCTTAATAATGAGCACAACCGCTCTTTCATCCGAGGTGTGATTGCTGCCGGCAATCTCAACTTCGGTGAGGACTTCTGTAAAGCAGGGGATGTCATCTCCTACAAGTGCAAGGTTCCATATCTATATCGCTTCGAGCTGATGGGAACCGACCACGATGTGCGGCGAGTCCGAGAAGGGCTAGAGGAGTTCTTCCACGGTAGAGTCAGCGCCTAAGTTGGCAAGCCTCAGTGTCGAGGGAAGGGGCACTGAGGACAACCGAATGGATACGCTCGCGGAAGCCGTCGTAAAGCGGTGTGCGAGGAAAATAGCTAGATTGGATTGCTCTGGGCAGTGTTTGAACAGACCCTGTGCAGGCAAATGAATATTAAAGGAGTCAACGTGTCGGAAATGGGCAAGCAGGTCGCGGAGCCGGTGGGTGAGGACAAGCTGGATTACCACGCGCTCAATGCGCTGCTGAATCTGTACGGTGAAGACGGCAAGATTCAGTTCGATAAAGACCGCATGGCTGCGCGCCAGTTCTTCTTGCAGCATGTCAATCAGAACACTGTGTTCTTCCACAACTTGCGGGAGAAGCTCGATTACCTGGTAGAAAATCACTACTACGAGGCCGAAGTTCTGGAGAAGTACGAATTTGAGGACGTCAAGGCACTGTTCAAGCAGGCCTATGCCCACAAGTTCCGTTTTCAGACTTTCCTGGGTGCTTACAAATACTACACCTCGTACACACTGAAGACCTTCGACGGCAAGCGTTACTTGGAGCGCTACGAAGACCGTGTCTGCATGGTTGCTCTCACGCTTGCCGACGGCGACTTGGGGCTCGCGCAGCACCTGGTTGATGAGATCATCACCGGACGCTTCCAGCCTGCTACTCCTACATTCCTCAACTCCGGTAAGGCCCAGCGCGGCGAACCGGTGAGCTGCTTCCTGCTGCGTATCGAGGACAATATGGAGTCCATTGGCCGCGCCATCAACTCCTCGTTGCAGCTGTCCAAGCGCGGCGGTGGTGTGGCACTGCTGCTGAGCAACCTGCGTGAACAGGGTGCTCCGATTAAGCACATCGAGAATCAGTCTTCTGGTGTCATCCCGGTTATGAAGCTGCTGGAGGACTCCTTCTCCTACGCTAACCAGCTGGGTGCTCGCCAGGGTGCTGGCGCTGTCTACCTGCACGCGCACCACCCGGACATCATGCGCTTCCTGGATACCAAGCGTGAGAATGCGGACGAAAAGATTCGCATCAAGTCGTTGTCGCTCGGCATTGTCATTCCGGACATCACGTTCGAGCTGGCCAAGCGTAACGACGACATGTACCTCTTCAGCCCGTACGATGTCGAGCGCGTCTACGGTAAGCCGTTCGCGGACATTAGTATCACCGAGAACTACGCGGATATGGTCGAGGATCCGCGTATTCGTAAGCAGAAGATCAACGCGCGTCAGTTCTTCCAGACCATCGCTGAGATTCAGTTTGAGTCCGGCTACCCGTACATCATGTTCGAGGATACGGTTAACCGCGCGAACCCGATTGAGGGACGTATTAATATGTCGAACCTCTGCTCGGAGATTCTGCAGGTCAACACCCCGTCGACTTACAATGCAGACCTGTCCTACGAGCACGTTGGTGAGGACATTTCCTGTAACCTTGGCTCGCTGAACATTGCGATGACCATGGATTCGCCAGACTTCGGTCGCACCGTCGAGACTGCCATTCGTGGCCTGACTGCGGTCAGTGAGCAGACTTCTATTGATTCGGTGCCATCGATTCGCAAGGGAAACGACGGATCTCACGCCATCGGCCTGGGGCAGATGAACCTGCACGGCTACCTTGGCCGCGAGAAGATTATGTACGGCTCGGAAGAGGGCCTGGACTTCACCAATGCCTACTTCGCAGCAGTGCTCTACGCTGTCCTGCGCGCTTCTAACAAGATTGCTCGTGAGCGCGGTCAGAGGTTCGTCAACTTTGAGAACTCCGACTACGCCAGCGGCAAGTACTTCGATAACTTCGATCCGGCAGAGTTTCAGCCGAAGACTCAGCACGTAAAGGAGATCTTCGCGAACTCCACCGCACACATTCCGGACGCTGAGGACTGGGCGCAGCTGAAGGCCGACGTCATGGAGTACGGCCTGTTCAACCGCAACCTGCAGGCAGTGCCGCCGACCGGTTCGATTTCGTACATCAACAACTCGACCTCGTCGATTCACCCGATTGCATCTCAGATTGAGATTCGCAAGGAGGGCAAGATTGGTCGCGTTTACTACCCGGCTCCGCACTTGGACAATGACAATCGCGAGTACTTCCAGGATGCCTACGAAATCGGCTACGAGAAGATTATTGACACTTACGCGGTCGCTACCAAGTATGTTGACCAGGGACTGTCCCTGACCTTGTTCTTCAAGGACACGGTGAGCACCCGTGACCTCAACCGTGCGCAGATTTACGCATGGCGCAAGGGTATTAAGACTCTGTACTACATCCGCCTGCGTCAGGTTGCGCTGGAGGGTACTGAGGTTGAGGGCTGCGTATCCTGCATGCTTTAAGCAAGCGTGTTTGAGGGCTAGGCATCTAATGCTTTAGCTGTAGCGCATTGAAGGCGCGAGAATTTCCCCGAGTTTTGTCGGGACGTTCTCGCGCCTTTTTCGTCACTCCACCCAATTGGGAACAAATGTAAATATTACTATTGACGGTTGTAATGCAGGTAATTAACCTGGGCAGTGGTACACCAATGTTCGCGTAATTTTCACCCACGGCTAGTGGGAGAAGGGGCTGGAAGCCATGTCCGATACCACTGGTAAGAGCACTCCACACATCAACCCAAAGGGTGCGCCGATTGCAGAAACTATTTTGTTGCCAGGTGACCCGCTGCGTGCGAAGTTCATTGCGGAGACCTATTTGGACGATGTCGTTCAGTTCAACGAAGTTCGCAACATGCTGGGTTTTACCGGCACCTACCAGGGGCAGGAAGTGTCTGTCATGGGGTCCGGTATGGGTATTCCGTCTATCTCGCTGTACTCCTGGGAACTTATCCATGTTTTCGGCTGCAAGAAGCTGATTCGCGTCGGTTCGTGCGGCGCGTTGCAGCCGGAGCTGGACCTGTATGACGTGGTTATTGGCCAGACGGCGTCGACTGACTCCAATTTTCTATCGCAGTACAACTTGCCGGGAACATTCGCCCCGTCCGCATCTTTCCGTCTGATTGAAGATGTTCGCGATCGCGCCCGCGAGCAGGGCATCACAACACACGTCGGCAACATCTTGTCCAGCGATATTTTCTACAACTTCCAGGATGATGTGAACGACCGTTGGGCACGCATGGGTGTGCTGGCGGTGGAGATGGAATCTGCTGGCCTTTATGCCACTGCCGCCGAGGCCGGTGTGGAGGCCATGGGAATCTTCACTGTGTCGGACAACATCGTCACCGGTGGAAAGACCACTCCGGAAGAACGTGAGAAGGCCTTCACGACGATGATGGAGCTCGCATTGCCGCTGGCTCGACTCTAGTGTCCTGGTCTGCAATCAATTGGCTTGAAGTGTGAAATAGGTACAGTGCGATGAGCAATCCCGCCAGTAATACCAGCTTGAACGTGAATCTCTCTCAAAGCGCAGCGTCCAACGCTGCGGCGCCAAACCCTAAGGCCGCAGTCCCGGTCTTGCTGTTTTCCTTTGTATTCTGTTTGGTCTTGGACAATGGCTTTAAGTTCATGACCAAGCCGATTGCGGAATCTCTGGATCTCAGTGTCTCCACGGCCAGTCTGCAGGCGACACTCGCCGGTATTTTGATTGGCATTGGAGCGGTGGTGTACGCCGCATTGGCGGACAGCATCAGTATCCGCAAATTGATGATTGTCGGTATTGGCTTTGTCGCCGTGGGCTCTCTACTGGGTTATTTCTTCCAGGGAGTATGGCCAATGGTGCTTACTGCCCGCATTATTCAAACTGCCGGTCTGGCGGCGGCTGAGACACTCTACGTCATCTATGTCACCAAGTACCTAAGCCCAGAAGATCAGAAAACCTACCTCGGCTTTTCCACCGCGGCCTTCCAAGCTGCGCTGCTGATTGGAACGTTGACCTCGGGGATTGTGGCTACCTACATTTCCTGGCCGGCTATGTTCCTGATTTCGCTCATTCTGATAGTTGCCATTCCGTTCCTGATTAAGACAGTTCCGGAAGAGCAGCAGCAGAAGAGTCACCTGGATATATTCGGCCTGTTCCTCATCGCGGCTATCTCCACTGCGGTGATGCTGTTCTTGCAGCGGTTCCAGCAGCAGGTCCAATGGTGGTGGCTGGCGGCCGCTGTGTTGGGTGTCGCGCTCTTTGTCTGGCACATCCGGGCGCACGGCAACGCCGTGGTCAGCCCGTCGTTCTTTACCAATGCCCGCTACGTTTGCGCGCTGATTGTTGTGCTCGTGGTTTACATGGTCCAGTTGGGGTATTCGGTCATTCTATTGCCGTATATGGTCGACGAGCTCTATGGCATTAACCTCGACGGTGCTGCCTACATTCTCGCGCCGGGTTATCTCTGTGCTGTCATCGTCGGTGTAATGTCCGGCAAGATTGCCAAGTTCCTGTCTTCGAGGCAGGCTATTGTCGCAGCTATCAGCATCATTATCGTGGCGTTGCTCATTCCCGCAGTGCTGCCGGGGGCCGGTGTTGCCACGGTTATCGTGTCCATGATTCTGTTCCCATCAGGGTTCGCGCTCATGTATGCGCCGTTGGTCGCGACCGCACTGCAGAACATTCCCGCGGCCAAGTCTGGTGTCGCAATCGGTTTCTATAATCTGACTATCAACATCGCCGTCCCGGTTGGCATTGCGTTAACGGCCATGCTTGTTGATTCTCGGCCGGCCTTCTTCAGCGCCCTTTCCATCGCGCAGTCTGAAGCAGAAGGGGTCTCCGCTACTATCGCTTGGTTGCTCGCGCTCATGGCTGTCGTAGGTTTGCTGGTGTACGTCATCTCCGACCGCCTCATCAACGACACCGCAGAAAACCGCGAGAAGGTTCACGCCTAGGTTCGCGCAACATTTTGCACCTGGTGCTTGACGACGGACATTGCGTCGTCAAGCGCCTTTTTCTTTGTGTGACGTGGGTGCATGAGGAGAGGGGGCACAAATAAAAGGTGTTCATTGGAGAGATAGCCAACAGTGGTGTGCTGAAAGAGGGCAGTGTGGGTAAGCTGCTAAGGGTAGTGGCTCCTTTCATCGGGAGCCTGACGTTTTGTAGTGGGACAAGGCTGGAATAGCCACCGCTGCAGCCGCTGTTTTCGAACTCGTAAAGAGTGAAGGACATTCCTTATATATAAGGTGTGTTCGGGAAACGGCAAGATCAATGAAAAAAGGGAGAGGTTTCCACGTGAGTTTCGATGATTGCCCACCCTCGACTCCGGCCCACCGTGAGAAGAATCCAGAGTCGCGTGCATGCCCAGTTGCGGCTATTGACTGGAACACGATTCCTGATGACAAGGATCTCGAGGTTTGGGATCGTCTGACCGGTAACTTCTGGTTGCCGGAAAAGGTGCCGCTGTCGAATGACATCAAGAGCTGGAATACACTCAATGCACTGGAGCAGCGCACCACGATGCGCGTGTTCACTGGTCTGACCATGCTGGACACCATCCAGGGCACAGTTGGCGCAGTATCGCTCATCCCGGATGCGCTGACTCCGCACGAGGAAGCTGTATACACCAATATCGCCTTCATGGAATCGGTGCACGCAAAGAGCTACTCGTCGATTTTCCAGACGCTGGCGTCGACCCCTGAGATTCAGGATGCGTTCCGTTGGGGCGAGGAGAATGAGTACCTGCAGAAGAAGGCCAAGATTATCCTCGATTACTACGAGGGCGATAACCCGCAGAAGAAGAAGGTCGCTTCCACTTTGCTGGAGTCCTTCCTGTTCTACTCGGGTTTCTACCTGCCGATGTACTGGTCCAGCCATGCCAAGCTGACCAACACCGCGGACATTATTCGCCTGATTATTCGTGATGAGGCAGTTCACGGTTACTACATCGGTTACAAGTACCAGCGTAACCTGGAGCGTCTGACCCAGGCTGAACGTGACGAGCTGAAGGATTACACCTTCGATCTCATGTTTGATCTCTACGACAACGAGATTCAGTACACCGAAGAGATGTACGACGAACTCGGTTGGACCGAGGATGTCAAGCGTTTCTTGCGTTACAACGGCAACAAGGCTCTGAACAACTTGGGCTATGAGGGTATGTTCCCGGCCGACGAGACTCGCGTTTCGCCGTCGATCCTGTCGGCCCTGTCGCCGAATGCTGACGAAAACCACGACTTCTTCTCGGGTTCCGGCTCTTCCTACGTCATGGGTAAGGCTGAAGTAACCGAGGATGAGGACTGGGACTTCTAAAAGCACAGGTGTAGGGAACATTCCGCATCGAGCCTCACTCTGGTGACAGCACACACACGGGGGTAGTAGTCCTAGCCTCGACGGTTCCTGCTAAATAGGCGTTAGCCCAGGTTAAGACAATTCTCAGGAAACTAATAGTGTGCTTAGCTGAGTGGGGAAGTGAGCCGGAAAATCCCTTAGCCTTAACTTTTTCCAAGGTTCAGACTAGAATCTGGCACATAGCGGTAGGTGGGTTCGCCGTCGCGTACTCGCCTGCACTATTCTCACAAGGACAAAACTTAAAATCCCTGTAGTGAGTTACAGGAAATCTTCGCGTAGTAAGGAGGAAGAATGACTGCAGTAGCGCCTCGTCCAGATCATGGCGTTGTAGCGCCGGAACGGCCGCAGCCGTTCGGACATGAGCGTAAGGGCAGCTGGGCGTGGGAAATGCTGACCACGACCGACCACAAGAAGCTGGGCATCATGTACATCATTATGTCCTTCTCGTTCTTCTTTGTCGGCGGTCTGATGGCTCTGCTTATCCGTGCTGAGCTCTTCGCCCCAGGACTTCAGTTCCTTTCTAACGAGCAGTTCAACCAGATGTTCACCATGCACGGCACGGTGATGCTGCTTCTGTTCGGTACCCCGATTGTTTGGGGTTTTGCTAACTACATTCTGCCACTTCAGATTGGTGCTCCGGACGTGGCTTTCCCGCGTCTGAACGCTTTCGGCTTCTGGCTGACCACCATTGGTGGCATTCTGATGCTGTCGGGCTTCCTGACCCCGGGTGGTGCTGCTGACTTCGGTTGGACCATGTACTCCCCGCTGTCTGACCCGATTCACTCTCCGGGTGTCGGTTCTGACCTGTGGATTGTCGGTGTCGGTGTTGGTGGTGTCGGTACCATCGCTTCCGCCATTAACATGACCACCACTGTCCTGTGCCTCCGTGCACCAGGCATGACCATGTTCCGTATGCCAATCTTCACCTGGAACATCCTGGTTACCTCGATCCTGGCTCTGCTGATCTTCCCGATTCTGACTGCAGCTGCTCTTGGTGTTTTGTACGACCGTAAGCTGGGCGGTCACATTTACGACCCGGCAAACGGTGGCGCAATGCTGTGGCAGCACCTGTTCTGGTTCTTCGGTCACCCAGAGGTCTACGTCCTGCTGTTGCCGTTCGTGGGCATCATCACCGAGGTCGTTCCGGTCTTTTCCCGTAAGCCGCTGTTCGGCTACGCAGGTATGGTCTTCGCAACCCTGTCTATTGCAGGTCTGTCCATGGCTGTGTGGGCACACCACATGTTCGTGACCGGTGGCGTTCTGCTTCCGTTCTTCTCGTTCATGACCTTCCTGATTTCGGTCCCGACCGGTGTTAAGTTCATCAACTGGATGGGCACCATGTGGCGTGGCCACATGACCTTCGAGGCTCCGATGACTTTCGCTCTCGGCTTCATCGTGACCTTCCTGTTCGGTGGTTTGACCGGTATTATGCTGGCTTCCCCACCGCTGGACTTCCACGTCTCTGATACTTACTTCGTCGTGGCGCACTTCCACTACACCCTGTTCGGTACCCTGGTCTTCGCTTCCTACTCGGGCGTTTACTTCTGGTTCCCGAAGATGACTGGTCGTATGCTCGACGAGAAGCTGGCAAAGGTTCACTTCTGGCTGACCTTCATCGGCTTCAACCTGACCTTCCTGGTCCAGCACTGGCTGGGTAACGAGGGTATGCCGCGTCGTTACGCCGACTACCTCGAGACTGACGGTTTCACCACCCTGAACATGATCTCCACCGTTGGTGCGTTCATCCTGGGTCTGTCTGTTATCCCGTTTGTCTGGAACGTCTTCAAGTCCTGGCGCTACGGTGAGGTCGTCACTGTTGATGACCCGTGGGGTTACGGTAACTCCCTCGAGTGGGCTACTTCTTGCCCGCCGCCGCGCCACAACTTCACCTCGATGCCGCGCATCCGCTCGGAGCGCCCGGCGTTCGAGCTGCACTACCCGCACATGGTTGAGCGTCAGCGCGCAGAGGCCCACGTTGGTCGTCAGCTCTAAGAGCTAGTGGCTACATGGCTGATGCAACTCTGAGTTAATAACTACGCGAAGCTAAGGCCCCATCACGGTTCTCCGTGATGGGGCCTTAGTCTTGTCTTTGAGAGTCTTTCCTAGGGAAGAGGCAGTAAGAGAGCGCAGTAAGAGCAGGGGGCGCAGGGAGCGCCAGAAGGGCAAGAGAGCAAGGCGATGGCTAGCGCCTGTCGCTGGCCACCCACTGAAGTGCGGAATCCCACTATGCGATGAGCGCTCTGCCGGGGCTTCATGCGATACTGGATTGGTGAATGAACAGGTAATTACCTCTCCCAGTCAGTCTGTAGATACCGATGCTCTATCGGTTTCGTTGGCACCGGGACTAGCTCCGGTGCTTATTACCGCTGTTGGCCGAGACCGCCCGGGTGTCTCCGCAGCTTTCTTCCGCGTGCTCGCGGCCCACGGAGTTCAAATTTTGGATGTGGAACAGTCGGTGTTCCGCTCTAATCTGAGCCTCGGTGCGCTTGTTGGTGTCACAGAAGAAAAGGTCGGTGTTCTCCGTGAGGGACTCATTGAAACACTGAAGCCTCACGGCATGACTGTCAGTTTCCAGCTGGATGCGCCGATTGAGCGCAGCGATGGCTCCACCCACGCACTTGTCGTGTTGGGCAATCCGGTCAACGCTGAGGATATTTCCCGTATCGGCCGCACTCTTGCTGATTACGGTGCAAACATCGATTCCATTCGCGGTATTGCCGACTACCCAGTTACTGGCCTGGAGCTGCTTGTCTCTATTCCGGACCCGAAGCCGGGTGCGGGCATTCCGCTGCGTAAGGCGCTGGTTGAGCTTGCACAGGACCAGGACATTGACATCGCAATTGAACGCGCAGGTTTGCAGCGCCGATCCAAACGCTTGATTTGCTTCGATGTGGACTCCACTTTGATTACCGGTGAGGTCATTGAGATGCTGGCCGCCCACGCTGGTCGCGAGGCGGAGGTTGCAGCGGTTACAGAGCGCGCTATGCGCGGTGAACTGGACTTCGCTGAGTCATTGCACGAGCGAGTTAAGGCTCTGGCAGGCCTGCCGGTCAGCGTCCTTGAGGAAGTTACCGACTCCATCGAGCTGACCCCTGGCGCCCGCACTACGATCCGCACGCTGAAACGTCTCGGTTACAAGTGTGGTGCCGTCTCCGGTGGGTTTATCCAGATTCTGGAGCCACTGGCAAAGGATCTCGGCCTGGACTTTTACAAGGCCAATACCCTCGAGATTGAGGACGGAAAGCTGACTGGTCGCGTGGTCGGCGGTGTCGTCGATAGGCAGGAAAAGGCCCGCAGTCTTAAGGCGTTCGCCGCGGAGTCTGGGCTTCAGATGCACCAGACCGTCGCTGTCGGCGATGGCGCCAATGACATCGATATGTTGTCAGTCGCGGGCCTCGGTATTGCTTTCAACGCGAAGCCGGCGCTGAAGGAAATCGCTGACACGTCGGTCAACGTTCCATTCATGGACTCGATTCTGTTCATGTTGGGTATTTCCCGCGATGAAATCGACGATGCCGACCGCGAAGATGGCACCTTCCGCCGCGTGCCGTTGGAGCAGTAGTGCGACGCCAGGATCACAAGAATCCCGCTGTCACGGACGCATCATCGGTGCCGGAATGGTTCCGCATTGCCCATAGCCTCCTGCCGCAACCCGATAGGGAAGACCATGGCGAGGATGTGCCGTGGGCAATGGCTATTTTGCTTGAGGTGCCGAAGAAGGAACGCCCCTCGCGCACTGCGCTGCTCCGCGCCGCCGCGATGGCTGTTGTTGCTTGTTGCCTCGACGAGCGCGCAGGCGATGACACTTCGGCCTATCAACAAGGTCTGGTGTCTTGGTACGGCGCGCGCATCCGCAAGCTCACACGTCGCGCTCGCAATATCGGCTGGCAACGCGCTCAGCTTGCACCGGGTGTCACCGTAGATGTCGACGGCGCGCAAGCTCGCGCACTAGTGCCAACTCCTGTCGACGATACCTACCCAGAGATTGCCAAACTACAAATTTCCGGCACCGATTTGCCTTACGACGACCCGGAGACCACATCTCCCGACGACTCGGGCAACCGTGGGAGTGCTGACACCTTTGCTCCGCCAGTGATTTGGGTGGACAAGAACCTGAATATGTCCGTAGGAAAGGTGGCCGCGCAAGTTGGACACGGCTCAATGCTCTATGCGGCCAGCCTGTCGGTTGAGGAAGCGTGGGCGTGGGCGCAAACTGGCTACGCGTTAGATGTGAAAGAAACACCGCGGGAGCTGTGGCCAGCGCCAGAGCTACGTGCTGTAGAAGTTCAGGATGCTGGGTTTACAGAGATTGCCCCTGGATCAATCACCGTGTCGGTCACGCCAGGGGCACAGGGGCAGTAGCGGACAGCTAAGCGCGTGCTGCCTCCATGGCCTTAAGATCCTTGCGCAGGATCTTGCCGGTTGCCGATTTTGGAATCTCATCCATGAATTCGACTACTCGCACCTTCTTGTACGGTGCGACGCGGTCGGCAACAAAGTCCATTACCTCATCAGCAGTGAGTGACTTTCCTTCTTTGAGCACCACATATGCCTTCGGAATTTCCTCACCATCGGAGCGAATGACACCACTGCAGGCAGCATCAGCGATATCCGGGTGCTCGAGAAGCACGGACTCAAGTTCTGCCGGTGGTACCTGGTAACCCTTGTACTTGATCAGTTCCTTGAAGCGGTCGACAATGTACGCATTCCCTTCCTTGTCGAGTTCCGCAACGTCGCCTGTTCGCAACCAGCCGTCGACAAGCGTTGCAGCCGTAGCTTCGGGATTGTTGAGATAACCCTTCATTACCTGAGGACCGCGAATCCACAGTTCTCCGGACTTGGAACGTCCTGATTCAGGAACTGGGATTTCATCGAGGTCCTCAGTATCGAGGTCAACGATTTTGTACTCGGTGTTCGGGACTGCTCGACCGATGGAATCCAGTGGGCTGTCGTGTCCGATACGAATGTGCGCGGCAGGGGAGGACTCGGTCATACCGTAGCCCTGGGCGACAGTGCAGCCGAGGCGCTTTTCCACCTGCTCCGCCAAATCCAGCTGAAGCGAAGCTGCGCCGGAGAAAATAGTCTCCAGACTGGACAGATCGAAGGAATCGACAGCCGGGTGCTTGGCCAACCCAACTGCGACCGGCGGTGCGATGAACGCAAACTTGACCTTGTGCTCCGAAATAATGGAAAGGAAATCCAGCAAGTCGAACTTGCCCATCGTGTACTGGGTAGTGCGTCGCCAGAGGCAAAGATTGAGCAGAGCAGTCAAACCGTAGATGTGGAAGAACGGCAGAATCGTAACCGCCGGGGTTGTCTCATCCAATGCCTCGACAGTTGCTGCTCCTGCCTGAGCCACGTTGGCAACAAGATTGCGATGCGTGAGTTGGACGCCCTTTGGCACACCAGTGGTGCCAGAAGAAAACGGAATGACAGCAACGTCATCGGGAGAAACGTCTACATCTGGTCCCGCATGGCCTTCAGCAAGCAGCTCACCCATGCCGTGAAGCCCCGTCAGACCGATAATCATCTCTTCCGGGAGGCCAGCGGCCTCAGCGCCGTTAGCACCGGCCCAACCAATCGACGAAGTCGTCAGCATCATCTTGGCGTCAGAGATACGCAGCTGCGTTTCAACGTCCTCGGCAGTTGCCAGCGAGGCAACAGTCGTGCAGATTGCACCTGCGCGAAGAACACCGTGCAGAGCGACTGCGAAGGTGGTGGAGTTAGGGCAGTGCAGGGCAACAACATCGCCCTTTTTAATTCCACGTGCAGCAAGAGCGCCCGCGAAGGCCTCAATGCTGGCCTTCAAATCCCCGAAAGTTACCTCTGAGCCGGAGTCAACTACTGCGAGTTTATCCTTGTGCCGAGGCTCGATTTCGCCAAACAGAAAATCGAATAGAGAGGTCTCCGGAATATCGATGTTGGGAAGACTACTAGTCAGCGGCATAGGGGAAAACAACCTTTCTGCACGTGCGTCAGGCTTCAGATGAATTCCTTGAACAAGGATCACCGTGTTAGCTTCGTTGTGTTTCACATCACAGTAGTAGGTGTGCTGACAGTTCGTGCAGATTTTGGGAAAAATGTCATTTCTTATGTGAAATGACTACCTAGCTAGCTGTCCCGCGTCAGCCTAGTCAGTGCACCAGCAGCGACATTGAGGTCAGTCGTCCGCCAGAAGTCAGGCATCGATGCGGCAATCCAGGATCCATAGCGCGCCGTCGCCAACCGTGAATCCAGTACCGCGACGACACCGCGGTCATCGACTTGACGTAGCAGACGACCAGAACCTTGCGCCATCAGTAGCGCTGCATGTGTCGCTGAAACCTCCATAAAACCGTTTCGGCCAGCGGCATTAGCCGCATCGGAGCGCGCGGACAGTAGCGGGTCGTCGGGTCGGGGGAACGGGATACGATCGATGATGACACACGATAGCGATGGGCCAGGAACATCGACGCCTTGCCACAGCGTCAGCGTGCCAAACAAACATGTCTGTGGATTAGCTGCGAAGCGATCAACCAGAGCGCCGATAGAGTCATCGCCTTGGCACAGGACGTCGTAAGGCAGGCGCTTGCGCATTTCCTCCGCCGCTGCCTCGGCGCCTCGGCGAGAAGAAAACAGCCCCAGCGTTCGCCCACCAGCGGCGCGGATGAGGCGTTCCATGATCGCGAACTGCTTTGGCGTGGCGCCGTCGCGTCCAGGACGAGGCAGGTCGCGTGCGACGTAGAGGATGCCAGATTTCTGCGGGTCAAAGGGCGTGCCGACGTCCAAGCCATCCCACCCGCCGGAGGGAAGCCCCCAGGCAGCGGCCATAGCATCGAACTTGCCGCCAAGAGCAAGTGTTGCTGAGGTCAAAACGACGGTGGATTCGCCGAAGAGGCGTTCGCGAAGTAGTGCTGCGATGGACAGGGGAGCGACATAAACTGTCTTGTTCTCGCCAAGCCATACGACATCGTCGCTGCTGAACTCGAGAATCCGGACGACAGTATCGTGCATATTCTCCACGGCTGCGCGCACGGTCTGGCGCTCCGTGCTGTCAGAGTCGGAACCCGAACCCCCGGAGCCCGACCCGCCAGAGTTGCCTGAGCCAGAGGTGCCCAGCGTGGTTTGCAGTTGCCACAGGCTATCGCGGAGCGAAGCTAGTGCCGCTCCCAGCTCACCGGGAATTTCTTCGAGTGCGCCGCTGTAGGCGTCGGCAAGCAATGCGACGGTCTCGCCGAGTAGATCCGTGGCATCGGTGACATCATCGACCTGCTCTGCGGCGCCGAATTTGCGGGCGCGCCGGGCCATCATGGTGATACCGGCAGGGGAGAGCTCGTCGGTGGCAACGGAGGTGATTCGGCCGTCGAGCTCGTGAGCCTCATCAATGACGACGCAGTCGTGCTGCGGCAAGATCATGGCGTCGGAGAGCGCATCGATGGCCAACAGGGCGTGGTTGGTGACAACGATGTCGACGTTGGAGGCCTCGCGGCGGGCTTGTTCGGCGAAACACTCCTCGCCGAAAGGGCAGGAAATGGCGCCGACGCATTCGCGGGCCGTGACGGAGACCTGCCGCCAGGCTTCGTTGGAGACGCCCTTGTCCAGGCTGTCGCGGTCGCCGGTGTCGGTGTCATTGGCCCACTCGCGTAGCCGCATGACCTCGGCAGCGGTTCGGCTGAGCTGCGCTTCGCTGAGTAGAGCAGTTGGGCCGCCCATACCGGTCGGCTCGGATTCATCACCGTCGATGACGGGATCTTTGATGACATTTCCGACCTTGGACTTGCACAGGTAGTTTGAGCGGCCTTTGAGGATTGCGAAGGTTGGCGTGCGGGACAAGTGTGGCTCTAGCGAACTGACTAGCCGCGGCAAGTCGCGTTCGACCAGCTGGCGTTGCAGCGCAATGGTCGCCGTGGAAACGATTACCGACTCGTCGGACTCCATTGCTTGCACAATGGCGGGCACCAGGTAGGCCAGTGACTTACCAGTACCGGTACCGGCTTGTACCGCTAGGTGTCGCTCGCGCGCAAAGGCGGAGGCCACCGACCGGGACATTTTGACCTGATTCGGGCGAGTTGTTCCGCCAAGTCCCTTCACTGCTGCATCGAGAAGAGCTTCGATGCTGTCCGAGTCATGGACGCTGGCTCTCGGCGAAGCTAGCTCGTCAGCATCGTCAACATCGTCAAAGTCCTCAAAGCCGTCCGATAGCTCTGCAAAATCTGCGTGCTCGGGAGTATCCGACACAGTTCCCCCGCCGCCTAAACGCCGTGAAAACGGACGGACAGTACCGGCTCGTCACGGGAAAGTGCGAGCCCCTCCCACGGGAGGCTGACCAGCGCCTTAACCAAGTGATCGCGGGACTCTTCCAAGGTCGGTAGGCCATCGACGACCTCGCCATCGCGCATCATCGGAATGGTTAGATCGCGGTAGTGCAGGTTGCCCACATCCGGGATTTCCGAGCCGAGCGGGAAAGCGATTTCCTCCACGGCGGTACCGGAACGGCGGCAGGTACGAATCGCCGCCTTCACGCCACCGTGGCTTCGCTTGTCCAACGAGCGCTTGGCGACGGGCACCCCATCAACTTCGACCATCTTGTAGACCAGTCCCGCAGTCGGTGCGCCGGAGCCAGTGACTACAGAGGTGCCCACGCCGTAGACATCGACCGGCTCGGCCCTCAGCGCCGCAATGGCGAACTCGTCGAGGTCAGAGGACACTACGATGTTGGTGTTGTGTGCGCCCAGCGAGTCCAGCTGCTGACGCACCTGGCGAGCGAGAACTCCGAGGTCACCGGAGTCAATACGTACACCGCCGAGTTCCGGCCCCGCGACCTCAATGGCCGTATTGACGCCCTCGGTGATGTCGTAGGTATCCACCAACAAAGTGGTGTCGGTCCCCAGCGTGTCAATCTGAGCTTTGAAGGCTGCAGTCTCGTTTGTCGTGCCATCTGGGTTGGTGTGTAACAGAGTCCACGCGTGCGCAGCGGTACCGGAGGCTGGGATGTTGTACCGTGCCGCTGCCTCCAAGTTGGAGGTGGCGCTAAAACCTGCCAGGTAGGCGGCGCGGGCAGCGGTCACAGCTGCTTCTTCATGAGTACGACGCGAACCCATTTCAATAATCGGGCGCCCACCGGCAGCCGTGACCATTCGGGTCGCTGCCGAGGCAATGGCGGAGTCCGCATTGAGAATGGAGAGAATAACAGTCTCCAAAATGACACACTCGGCGAAAGTGCCCCGCACAGTCAAAATGGGCGAGGCGGGGAAGTAGAGCTCTCCTTCGCGGTAGCCGTCGACTTGGCCGCTGAAGGAATAGTTACGCAGGTAATCTAGCGTCCGGTCGTCGAGGAAGTCCAGCGAAGCCAGCTGTTCCTCGGTGAAGCGGAAGTTGCGGATAGCATCCAATACACGCGCTGTCCCAGCGACAACGCCATAGCGGCGCTCATTCGGCAGACGACGGCCAAACACCTCGAAGGCGACCTGGCGCTCGCCGGATCCGTCGGCAAGCGATGCCTGCAGCATCGTCAGTTCGTACTTATCGGTGAGAAGGGCGGTGGAGGAATGCTTATCAATCACGGTCAATAGTCTAGTCGGCTGAAGCTGGCCGGGGCAGTCGGTTCCGGCGAGCGCGCGCCACTCCGTACTATCCTGGTGCCTATGAGCATGCCAGCAGCAACACCGATGCCCACTATGGATGCCGATGTCGTGACGGAATCGAACCGACCCTGGCAGTGCATTGTGTGGGATGACCAGGTTAATTCGATGAGTTATGTCACCTACGTGTTCCAGATGCTCTTCGGCATGGACCGAAAGAAGGCGCACGCGCTGATGATGACGGTTCACACGGAGGGTAAGGCAATCGTGTCTTCCGGTGAGCGTGACAAGGTAGAGGCCGATGTGAAGAAGCTCCACAAGGCGGGCTTGTGGGCAACAATGGAGCAGGCTGACTAAGCCGATATTCGACAGCGGGAGAGAATTTACATGCGTCCTTGGAAGCGCAAGCGATCCCTTCTCGGCGGTGGCATCAAGTACGTCACGGCTTTTGAAGGCACGGAGCGGGATTTGCTGCTGAATCTGGCTGCTACTGTGGCGGACTCGCTGATGGAGCGAGCCCGGTCGGCGCCGAAGGATGAGCTCGCGGAAATGACGGGAATGCCCGTCGGACACTCCGAGGCCCCAGCCGATCCTAAGCTTGCGCGACTGTTGCCGGACTTCACCAAGCCGGGTGAGGAGAGCGTGGAGGGGGAAAACGCCCTCATGCGCCAGCTGCATGAGTCGGAGATTGTAGAGAGCAAGCTCCATTCCCTGCGTGCGATTATCGACGCACTGGAGCCCGCCGAGTCGGGGCAGGTATCCATTTCGGAAAGCGATGCCCATGCCTGGGTTGCAGGAATCAATGACCTACGTATTTACCTGCACGTTTCCATGGAGAACCTCAATGGCTCCATCGAGCAGATTGAGCAGACCGACGCGATGTACCAGTGGCTGTCCTACAACCAAGAGTCACTGCTGGATCAGCTTATGAGTGAGTAACGAATCCGAGCAAAACCCCGAAAGATGCAGTAATCAACTGAGGCTAACTGCCATGAACTGTGGTGAAAGGTGCCGTAGGCGACAATGAATTCTGAGATTTTCGCAATCAGCCCCACCGACATTCGACACCAAGCCAGCAGTGCTGCGTTGGGCACGAGCATCGACATTGGCGCAGGATGTCTCGACTCCATCGACGGCATCTCCATCGGCCATGCTGCTGAGGGGGATACCGGAGTCACCGTCATCGCCGCTCCAGGCGGTGCTGTCGGCGCTGTCGATGTCCGCGGTGGCGGTCCTGGCACTCGCGAGACCGACCTGCTCGCACCGGAGAATACCGTCGAACGCGCCCACGCTGTCGTTTTGGCTGGCGGCTCCGCATACGGCCTTGCAGCTGCCGACGGAGTTATGCGCGAACTGCGTGACCGCGGCATTGGCTTTGAGGTCACTCCAACTCGTCCAGATATCCTCGTGCCCATCGTTCCCGGTGCTGTCATCTTCGACTTGCTGTTAGGTGAGCCGACGCTGCCCACCGCTGAACTCGGGCGCGAAGCGTTGTCGCACGCGCTTGACGACGTCCCGGAGGACACTCCCTCCGGAACAGTAGGTGCCGGTGTTGGCGCTATGGCCGGGGCAATTAAGGGTGGTTTTGGACAAGCCCGTGTGACCTCCGCCGATGGTAAGTACTTTGTGGCTGCCGCAATGGTGGTTAACTCCTTTGGTGCAGTCATTGACCCGGAGGGACACCTTTACGGAATGCCGGCGGCTGCCGGTGCCAGCAAGGAGGCATTGGCCCAGTTGGACCAGATTTTCGTCGGTAGAACCAAGATTCTCGCAGATGCGGCTGGCGACGGGGAGTCGTCGGCAAGCACGCGAAACACGACGATTGGCACGTTGATAACCAATGCGCCGGTGACGACTGCGCAGTTGAAGCGGTTGGCGATGTGCGGTCATGATGGGCTGGCACGAGCGATTCGGCCGGCTCATGCACCGATGGACGGTGACACGCTGTTTGCGCTCAGCTCGGCCGAGGCAGCGGATAGCGAAAACGCTGAACCCGTGGGCTCGGATGTGGTGGCGCTGTTGGCTGCGATGGCGGCCGATGCGGTGCAGATGGCTATTGTCGATGCCGTGATGAGTGCAACGGGGCGCGCGGGAGTAGCCGCGCTGTCAGAGATGCTGGACAAGTAGTGAGGGAAGTTCGCCAATGAATCCGCAATGGAGCTCGGGACAACAGCAGAATTACCAGAACTATGCGCAGTACCCGATGCGCGGTCCCGTGCAGACGCGGCGGAATAATCAGATTGTTCCGCAGGATCGCGACGGCGGGCTCGGGGCGGCCATCAGTACGGCTATTGGGTACCTGGTACTTATATGGACGGTCTTTCTTGTCAACGATTTCATCTTTGGTGGGGCGCTGAACAACTTCGGTGTGCGCCCACGCGAAACCTCGACGCTGTGGGGAATTTTGACCGCACCGCTGCTGCACGCAGATTACGGGCACATTGTGGCGAACTCTCTGCCCGGGGCGTTGTTCGCCGGTTTGATTGCAATGTCGTCGAAGCGGCTATTTTGGCAGGTCACGCTCTTGATTACGGTCGTTGGTGGCGGTCTGACATGGCTGGTCGGCGGTGTAAATACCGTCCACATCGGTGCGTCCGGCCTGATTTACGGCTGGCTGGCGTTTTTGGTCGTACGCGGTTTCGTGAACCGTCGGGTGATGCAGATTATTTTGGGCGTGATTCTGGCATCGATGTATTCGGGTCTTATCTGGGGAGTGCTGCCAACACAGATGGCTGTTAGTTGGCAGATGCACCTCTTCGGTGGGCTTGCGGGCATCTGGGCTGCGGTGATGTTTAAGCGCGGTCGCGCACGTGGCTAAGAGCCCGAGGTAAGCGGCATCAGCTCCTGGCGGAAACGGCCTAGAATAGGAGCTTCGGTGTTTGACCAACGATATGAGGAGTCCAGATAGCGGTGGGAGCAGAAGCAGGAACTCAGGCAGTCAATCAGCTGACGGCGCAGGATAGCGGCTTCCCCGACCGAACAGCGCCGATTGGCATCTTCGACTCCGGTGTCGGTGGGCTGACAGTGGCGCGTGCCATCATGGATCAGCTGCCGCACGAGTCGATTATGTACATCGGCGATACTGCCAACGGCCCTTACGGCCCGCTGCGCATCGCCGAGGTTCGTCAGCACGCTGAAGCGATTGCCGATGAACTGGTTGCACGCGGCTGCAAGATGATAGTCATTGCCTGCAACACTGCTTCGGCCGCATTTTTGCGTGATGCCCGCGAGCGCTACCCAGTCCCAGTAGTCGAGGTCATTCTGCCCGCCGTGCGCCGTGCGGTCTCGACCACCAGGAACGGAAAAGTCGGCGTAATCGGTACCGCCGCCACGATTCGCTCCCGTGCCTACCAAGATCTCTTTGATGCAGTGCCCGGCGTGGATGTCTCCGCGGTCGACTGCCCGCGATTCGTGGACTTTGTCGAGCGAGGAATTACCTCTGGTCGCCAGATTCTGGGACTTGCAGAGGGCTACCTCGCGCCATTGCAGGCCGATGGTGTAGATACGCTCGTGCTGGGCTGCACCCACTATCCGCTGCTGTCTGGTGTGATTCAGCTGGCCATGGGGGAGGACGTCGCCCTAGTGTCCTCGGCGGAGGAGACGTCGAAGGACGTTCTGCGCATCCTCACAAAGACCGACATGCTCGCTGACCCGGAGAGTAATCCGACCCCTGTGCGCACATTTGAATCCACTGGAGATCCGCAAGTTTTTGCATCACTGGCAAAGCGCTTCCTCGGGCCCGGTATTAGCCAGGTCACTATGCATTCCCAAATGTGACCTTTCTTATTAAATCCAGACACTCCATTGGTTTTTTGCTCGGTTTTGATCAATTACATGGCAAGCTTGAAGTATGCGATTGAAGGTTCTGGGATGTACAGGCAGCATGGGTGGCCCATCGGCGCCAGCATCTGGCTACCTCATTGAGCTGGATAACGGTCGAACCTTTGTCATTGATTTGGGTCCCGGTGTCCTCGCCGAATTGCAGAAGATCTCTGATCCTGCAGCTTGTGATTTGTTACTAACTCATGTGCACCCAGACCACACTGCAGACATTCCAGGGCTGCTCGTCTGGCGTCGCTTCCACCCGACAGCCCCGGCGAGTTCCCGGAATCTCCTGGTTGGCCCCGGAGACATTCACGACCGGATAGGCACCATGTGCAAAGCACTGGGAAGTGAAGAAGATGCCAACCTGGAAGACACTTTTGACCAGGTTGTGAGTAGCCCCGGTGAACCACTGTTAGTCGGTGGGGGCGAAGCGGACGGAGGCGCCGTCGTCACGCCGTATAACATGGTCCACCCGGTGCCAGCTGTTGGATACCGCATTGAAGCAGATGGTCTGACCATTGCATACACCGGAGATACTGCGTGGACCGATGAACTGGTGGAGCTGGCGCGGAATGCGGATATCTTCATCTGTGAAGCCACATGGTGCAGTAACGAAGAGGGCACACCGCCGGACATGCACCTGACGGGCTATGAGGCCGGAAAGGCAGCGACGCTGGCGGGGGTCAAGAAGCTGGTGCTGACTCACATTCCGCCATACGCCGACGGTGAGGAAGCACTGGGTGCTGCGAAGAGTACCTTTACCGGTGACGTTGAATTGGCCTACCTGGGCATGGAGCTAGGCGGCTAGTCTCATCGATTATCGGGTTTCCGTACAGCTGTCGCACCGCTTTCGCGCCGGGCGGTAGGGTAGTTGGCATGACTACAGCTAATTCCGATTTTCGCCGTGCCGATGGACGCGCGGTTGATGAAATGCGCAAGGTGACCATCACTCGTGGCTTCACCGACAATCCGGCAGGTTCTGTGCTGGTTACTTTCGGCAATACGCGTGTGATGTGCACCGCTTCCGTTGAGCAGTCGGTGCCGCGATTCAAGCGTGACTCCGGCGAGGGCTGGCTGACTGCTGAGTACTCCATGCTGCCGGCCTCTACCCACGAGCGCATGCCCCGCGAGTCGATGCGCGGCAAGGTCAAGGGTCGTACCCACGAGATTTCCCGTCTAATCGGTCGCTCGCTTCGCGCAGCTATCGACTTGAAGGAACTCGGTGAGAACACCATCAACATCGACTGTGATGTTCTGCAGGCGGATGGTGGTACTCGTACCGCCTCCATTACCGGTGCGTACGTTGCGCTGGCTGATGCCCTGACCTACCTGCATGCAGCGGGCGCAGTGCCGGGCACCCCGCTGAAGGCACCAGTCGCAGCTGTTTCGGTCGGCATTATTGACGGCCGCGTCTGCCTGGACCTGCCTTACGAGGAGGACTCTCGCGCTGAGGTCGACCTCAACGTGGTGATGACCGCAGAGGGCAAGTTCGTCGAAATCCAGGGCACTGGCGAGGAAGGCACCTTCGACCGAGGTCAGCTGAATGACATGCTCGACTCTGCGGAAAAGGGTCTTCGTGAGCTCATCGCCCTGCAGCAGGAAGTTCTGCGTGCGCCGTACCCGGGTGAGCTGCCGTGAAGCTCCTTGTCGCTACCCGAAATTCTAAAAAACTAGTCGAGCTCGACCGCATCCTGCGTGCGGCGGGTATTGATTCGGTGGAGCTTCTTTCGCTTAGCGACGTCCCGGAGTACCCAGAGCGCCCTGAAACCGGTCGCACTTTTGCGGACAACGCCTACATCAAGGCTTTCGATGGTGCGACACACACCGGCTACGCGTGCTTGGCTGACGATTCGGGGCTCAGCGTAGATGAGCTAAACGGTATGCCGGGTGTGCTCTCGGCGCGCTGGTCCGGCACCCACGGAGACGATGTCGCTAACTACGAGCTGCTGCTCGCTCAGATGGGGGACTGCCCAGATGAGCGTCGTACGGCGTCCTTCCGTACCGCTTGCGCGTTGGTCGTCCCCGGTGTCAAGGAGGTGCCGTCCGCGCTAGCCGACGGCGGTTTCCCAGCCGTCCTCGATGAAGCCGGTAACCTGCTGCTGGTTGTAGAGGGCCGCTGGCCTGGCTCCATTCTGCGCGAGCCTGTTGGGGACAATGGGTTCGGCTATGATCCGGTGTTCGCGCCCGCAGTTGGAGAGGGCAACGAAGCTGAGGCCACTTTGTCTGCGGCACAAATGAGCGCCGAAGACAAGGACGCTTTTAGTCACAGGGGGCGTGCACTGCGTGCCTTGACTCCGGCGCTGAAAATCCTGGCTGAGGCAGAGTCTGAGGGATAGCCCTGGGGTGAGCCCACGGGCGAGCCCTCGGGCTGCCGAGAGCCCGCTACTTCAGCTGGAAAGCGGTCTCGACTTCCTCGCGGCGCTTCTTCTCGACGAAGAAGGAGAGGAACGGGACTACGCCACCGAGCGCGGTGATAATCCACTTTGCTGGTTCCCAGCGGGCCTTGGTACCCAGGTTTACGGTGGCAATGAGGAATGCCATGTAGCCGAAGCCGTGAATCTGGGCGGTGTAGAAGAACCACCGCGGCGCGTCGGCGGAGTTGTCGAGGATGAGGTACTTGTAAATCATCTCGGCACACAGCAAGAGCAGCATCACACCCGTGAAATAGGCGGTGACGGAGAAGTACGTCAGTGCCTTCCTTACGCGCTCTTGACGATCTGGATTGATGTTGGTCACTAAAAGTCCTTTTCTCGAATAAGCAGTTATCGCCTAGGCGTTGGTGCCAGAATCCGTCGATTGTGTCTCATCCACACGCTGCACCTTTCGCGAGCCATCTGGGTTGGTCGGCAGGAAGTCGTCTGGAATTTCCGTCATGACATCGTCTTTAGCCTCAAATGCGGCCTCGCTATTGCCGCTCAGGCGTTCGCGTTCGTACTCCATGTACTTGCGGTAGGCCCAAATAAAGAACAGGCCGAAAGCTGGCCACTGCAGTGCGTAGCCCAGGTTTTGGAATGAGCTGGTTGTGTTCCACCTGCTGAGCTGCCAGTAGGCGAGTGCAAGAGTGGCGCCGACTGCAAGAGCCAAGAAGATTAGTTGCACCACGCGGGTACGAGTGGGAATCTTCGCTGGCTTGTCAGTGGTATTGGAATGCTGTGAAGTGGACACATAACCACCATAGCTAGTCCGTGACCTGCCAAGCTAGCGCGCTCGCTGGATAAGGCAGGGGATCCGGCATTACGAATTCTGCTAGGACATTAGGAAATCTGCGGCGAACCCGTTAAAGTGTGTACAGTCCAAATGAGCTGTGAAAGTTCGTTGTGCCTGTAGGTGGCTAATAAGTAGTCCATGCTTACGGGGACTGTACGTAACTGTCACGGATTCGCGACGGGCGCCTGTGGCGGAATTGGCAGACGCGCTGGATTTAGGTTCCAGTGCCTTAGGGCGTGGGAGTTCGAGTCTCCCCAGGCGCACACATAAATACCCCGTGACTATGCAGGTCACGGGGTATCTTCGTTCTCCAGCCCGTCAGATTTTCCGCCCTCATTAGGCCGCGTGCCCAAAATCTGGCCCATTTCCCGCCCGATTTCACCCAGTCCGGTGTCGAACAGATGAGAGCACGCATCGAGGGTGATGGACGGGCGCGCGCGTGCCCCAGCTGCCTATGCACCTGCATGACATTGGCACTAGAGGCAATGAGCAGTGAGGCAGAGGTGTGAGGAGGTCATGACAGCCTAGTCTCTTAGGAAACGTGTCATCGTCATCCGCGCACGTGCTCATGGTGGAGGTCCACCAGGAATGTGAACCCGTCGGTAGAGCAGCGGGTCAGTAAACGGGTCGCTGTGGAGGGTGTACCGCACCAGCTCGGCAGGGTGGCGGCCTGCAACCCGTGGGCGCAGCTGCTCGACAACCTGCGGCGGCATAGAGATGGTGCGCTCTCGCCAGTCTTAGTAGTCTCGCCTATGACCGTGCGGTCCGTCTCCGAGCGCGTGACCGTCTTGGAATAGACCCCGGCGGTGACAGTTTCGCGCCACGCGTCCAGTTCCGCATTGACTGTCTCCACCGCAGAGTTCACCGTGCGGTCTGCTTCGGCCAGCGTCTCGGCGTAGTCGGAGTCTATCTCTGCGCCAAGGGTGGCACGCTGACGTGCCTGCTTACCCTCCACCGCGGTCATGCGCCGCTCACGCTCGACTTTCACCTCGTTGTAGGTACCAGTGCGCTCCGTCACAGCGCCTGGCACGCCGCTTCGGCGCGATCAAAAGTCTCCTTTTTCCTAGGTCACGTACAGGAAACGCCCGGCGCGAGGGCACTGCTGCATGGGGCGGTGCACAGTCGCGTCGGGCGGGGTGTGTGGATAGGTGGCAGGTGGGTTATGTGACGAGCTGCCCAACCCGTTGATATGAAATATCGAGCAGCGTGGCTGTATCGCGGTAGGCCAATCCCCGGTCTACGAGGTGGCGGGAGGCGCGAGCAGTTGCGGCTGCGGCTGCCGCCTTTTCCACGAGGAGGGTACGGTTACGGGCAATAGCTGTGGCGGCCTCCTCCCCGCGGGGAGTGTCCATCTGAATGACTATCTCGGCGGTGTCCGGGTCTGTCTCTATCTCCGGGTACAGCTCTAACGCCCGGCGCAACTGTCTTTTTCCTCGACAAGGTTGCGACCCTGGGTGAATAGTCCTGAAACCTGGGGCACTGCAACAGCCCACCGGTCTCCGGAGCGTTCCACCTTTGCTGTGTATGTAGGCATGTGCCAAGTTTCGTGGGGCAAGCTGCTCGTGTCTAGAGGAGTAGACACGGGCTAGCTCGGCTTGGGGTAGCCGAAAGGTACAGGTCTTTCATTGAGGCAGGAAGTGAACCATTCTATAAGTGACAGTCGCCCAGCTAATAAAATACCGCGGGGCAGCTTGTCGCCAACGGTTTGGTAAGCGTACTCACGGAAGGCTCCAACCATGCGCACACGCACAATATCCCTACTCACAGCGGTGGCAATCAGCGTCGCCAGCCTAGGAACAGCAGCGCCCGCCCAGGCCCAAGTGGACGAGAGTCTTGGGTCTATCGCGATTCCCTATGTCCTATCTGATACCCCACTTGACGAGGGCACCACCGCCGTTCGGGCTGTCAAGGAATATGGCCCCTGCACCCTATGGCTGGACTACATCCACCTACGGAAGTCAGGTAACTGGGGAACCATTGGCTTCAAGCCACACACAAAGTGCAGCGTCCCAGTCACGAGTATCAAACACAGCTCCGACTTGAGGTACAAATACTACACCGCGTGGAGGCTTGCCCTAAGCGGGGTGCGCGATTCTGCCTACAACACGAATCGTCTAGACCAGAACAACATTGCATTTACATGTAACGGGAAAGTAGATACCCGCTTCATCGGTGTCACGTTGGGAACTATCGTCTATCGGGGGAAGACCTACTACGCCCGAAGCTACTCCGAGGTCGCCAATCTCCCATGCAGGGTGTAGAACCATGACTATGAAAGTTGTTGTCTGCGTCGTTTATCCCCGCTATCCGGATAACACGGAACCTCTCGGCGGGTTCGTCGAGTCCGAGGAGACCGCCCGCAAGATAGACGACTGGTGGCGCGCGCAACCTGGCGACATGATTGGCACCTGGGAAGATTTCGAGGTCGAGGTCAATAGCCGCGACCAGATTCTCTACGGGGTATTTAGTGGTACGCCCGCCCACAAAATTGACGAGCCAGACTATTACGACCCCATCTGTCACGGGGTGTACACAGACCGTAAGGTAGCTGAGCGCGAGGCAAAACCTAAGACGATGTGGGCGGCCAACAACTGCCCTCCGAAGTTTGTGCTTCCGTTCCGCCTGGGCTGGAAGTTTGACCGGTATTTCCCCGATGGAAAGCCCTGGCCACCAGACCAGCTGTAGGCCTCCCGCAGAACGCAAGAATATTGCCTATGAAAATTGTTGTCTGCGTCGTTTATCCCCGCTACCCGGATAACACTGAACCTCTCGGCGGCTTTGTCGAATCCGAAGAAACTGCCCTCGCGATTGACAACTGGTGGCGCGCGCAACCCGGCGGAATGATGGGCACCTGGGAAGATTTCGAAGTCGAGGTCGAAAGCCGCGACCAACTCCTTTACGGAGTGTTCACCGGCACCCCCACTCTTGAAATCACCGATAGCAACTTCTGGGACCCCATCTGTTACGGGGTGTACACCGACCGGGAAGAAGCCGAGAAAGCGACTAAGCCAAAATCAATGTGGGAAGCGAACAACAGTCCCCAGAAATACGTCCTCCCCTTTCGCCTGGGCTGGAAATATGACCGGTATTTCCCCGATGGAAAGCCCTGGCCGCCAGACCAGTTGTAGGCCTGCGACAGTCCCGCCTCTTTTGGCGGGAACACAAAACGGGGCAGCCGCACAGCGCGTGTGAGTACCATTCTGGGAAACCTCTGTTCGCTCATTCCACTGCGTAGGGCGATCGAACCTGTCGATACAATGACGCTGCTCGAATCGTAACTTGAATCGTAAGGTGGAAGCAGGGAGGCAACTTGAGCATCTCGATGCATCTGGATGAGTACATGGCGCGTCGTGGCATAGTTCCCGACGACACTGTGGTCAACGATGATCCCTGCGCAATCTTCGACGGCAAAGTCGAGCGCGACGGTAGGTCGCAGCAGGACCTTGAAGAGTCAGAGCGGCGCTTAGAAGAAGCGGAGTCCGCAATCTTGGATGCGCTAGGCGATTAATTGGCGAAAACTGAGCGTTCTAGTCGCACATTGACGCTCATTCTGAGTGTGATGTTCATCACCGATTAGGTGTAAATCGACGCAGTCATCGTGGCTTCATTTTCCGTAGCCGATGCTGCCGCGGGGATGAAGCGCAAGTAGTTTCCCAGCGGGGAAACACTGTTTCCTACCTGCGGAATTCTTTTGCTTTTGGGGTGCTGGACCCGTTGACCTCGTTGCTATTCCGGACTCCCTACTTTAGGGGGCCAAACTATTTTCCCTCTGACATGACCACAGAACCGCATCAGAAAAACATGATGGATTCCTCATGATTTATGGCATAGTGTCCTGGCAAGGATTTGGAAACAAAAGATGTTTTCATTTCGTACCCCACAAGACAAGGACCTCAGCCACGTGAAATACGAAAAACTCGCCACTTTGCAGACCAATGTCGTAAATGCTCCAGATCTGGGTACTTTTGCAGTCACTTTCGCCGGTCAATCGCAACCATGGCTGGACACTCTCTCCAGCGTCATGGCCAGTGGCAACTCAAAGAAACTACGGGAAGTTTTCACTCGCGCTGAGGAACTGCTCGCACCGCTTGACGACGATCTCATCGGCCAGCTTCCCGCAGGTTTCGACCCCTTTGGTTGGGCAATCTCACTCGTGACAGACGACCCATTTACCGGAGATACAACCAACCCTGCAGTCAGCGTGCCGGGCATCGTATTAGCACAGTTGGGCATTGTTGAGTTGCTGGCAAAGCAGGGAATTAATATCGATGACGCGATAGCGGTAACCGGTCATTCGCAAGGTGTTCTTACCGCTGAGATTGTCGCTCATCCAGAGAAGGCAGCAGAACTGCTTGCACTAGCTCGCCTCATCGGTGTGGCGTGTGCGCGCGGAAGCCGAGTAGCCGGATTTGGGCGCGCGCCGATGATGAGTATCTCTGGCCTAACGGTCGAGGAGTTGGAACCTTTCCTCTCCCAGGACTGTGTCATCGGTCTGAAGAATACGCAGACCACCAGCGTAGTTATCGGCAAGCAAGATGAACTAGAACAGCTGGCAGAGCAGCTCACAGCGCAGCAGCAGAAGGGGCGGGCTGTCGAATGTACAGTTTTGCCAGTTAGCGGCGCATTCCATCACCCAGCACTGGCGCCTGCTGCGGCATGGGTAGTGGAGCGAGCTGAGCGCATTGGGCTGGATGCAGAAACAGCTGACTGGCTTGCGCGTGCAATCTTGGTTGACTCCAGCGATTGGAGCGCTGAGGTGCGGGGGCTCATCGACCAAGGGGCAACCACCATTTTGGATCTGGGGCCACACACGGGCGTCGTCAAGCTGACAGAACGTAACGCTGAAGGGTACGGCGTGGCGGTGATTGCTGCGGCAACAGCTGCGGGGAGGAGCATCCTGTCTGAGAGCGACATTGAGTATCCGACATCGTGGCTGGAGTTTGCACCGCGGCTGGTCACTGGGGTTAAGCCCCGTGTCGAGACGAAGTTCACCAAGTTGACCGGGCGCTCGCCAATTCTGCTCGGCGGTATGACCCCGACAACTGTTGACCCTGAAATTGTGGCGGCTGCAGCGAATGCCGGGTTCTGGGCAGAGCTGGCCGGTGGCGGCCAGGTCACGCCGGAAATCTTCGAGGCTAATGTGGCGCGACTCTCCGAACTGCTCGAGGAGGGCCGCAGTGCACAGTTCAACACCATGTTTTTGGATCCGTACCTGTGGGGTTTGCACATTGGAAGCCGGCGTTTGCTCCCGCGTGCGGTGGCAGCCGGTCGACCGATTGATGGTGTCACCATCTCTGCGGGCATCCCCGAGGTGGACGAGGCAGTAGAGCTAGTAAAGCAGCTGCGCGAGGGCGGAATTCCGTATATTTCCTTCAAGCCGGGCACAATCGCACAAATCGAGTCGGTGCTCGAAATCGCGGATACCTTGGCGCAGCATGGCACGCCGTATCCAATCATCATGCAAGTTGAAGGTGGGCGTGCTGGTGGCCATCACTCCTGGGAAGACCTCGATGACCTGCTAATTAACACCTACGCAAAGATCCGCAGGCGAGATGTAGTGCTTGCTGTTGGCGGTGGCATCGGCAAGCCAGAACAGTCCCGTGATTATCTGATGGGCACGTGGTCGACACGTTACGGGTTGGCGCCGATGCCGGTAGATGCTGTCATCATCGGCACAGCTGCGATGGCGGCAAAGGAGTCGACCGCCTCTGAGTCCGTGAAACAAATGCTGGTCGACACCGTCGGCACTGACAACTGGATTCCCGCCGGTAGCGCCATGGATGGCATGGCGTCGGGGCGTAGCCAGTTGGGTGCTGATATCCACGAAATTGAAAACGCCGCAGCACGCGCAGGCAGATTGCTTGACGAAGTCGCAGGTGACCTCACTAAGGTCACCGAACGACGCGCGGAGATCATCGAGGCAATTAACTCCACCGCGAAGCCGTACTTCGGAGATGTCAGCACCATGACGTATGCCGAGGTGCTGAACCGCTATCTCGAATTGTGCGCGCCCGAGGGGACGTTCCTCGATCCAACGTGGTCGACGCGCTTCGTCGCACTCGTCGACCGCGTAGAGGCACGACTAAGTGCAGTCGACGCGGGCACGTTTGCCGCGCTTGCCGACGGCGACAGCTTGCGCACCCAGCCGCGCAGCGAAATCTCGCGACTGTCCGGCCTGCTAGACCTGGATACCCAGCTCCATCCAGCAGATGTCACCTTCTTTATCTCTGAGCTCTGCCGCACCCCGGGCAAGCCTGTGCCGTTCGTTCCGGTTATCGATGCTGAGGTTCGTCGCTGGTGGCGATCGGACTCCCTATGGCAGGCGCATGACTCTCGCTACGATGCGGATCAAGTCTGCATCATCCCTGGGCCGCAGGCTGTTTCGGGCATTACCCGCGCGAATGAGCCAGTAGCGGAGATTCTGGGTCGGTTTGAAAAAGCTACCGCACAGGCATTGATGGATACCGGCTACCTGCCGGAGGTACCTGTTGACGCCCTCAGCCGGATGCTCGCAGCACCTGTGATTTGGTGGGCTGGCCGACAGCAGCCGAATCCGGCGCTGGCACTTGGCGCGGAACATGAGTGGGTATGTGTATCTGATGCAAGTGATGTCTCTCGTTCGCAACGCCTAGAACACCCAGGTACTGGTGCCATTTTGGAGATCATTGGAGCTGATGGGAGCAATGATGAGGGCGGGGAGGACCTCGTATGGGCACAGCTGACGGTTCCGCTACCCGATGCTGCGGGTGAGAATACGAAACTGCGAATTCGCCTGTGTCAGAGTGCAGCGGTGGGCGCAGTGCCCGTCGTTAAGCATGAGGATGCGGCGGCCGCGATGCGGGAGCTGACGCGAATCGCAGCTGGCGGTGAGCTTGCAAACGTCGTCGATGGGGTCGCGGAGTGGGAATCCGTGTGGGATCCGATGGCGATGGCTGACTACGATGCGGTCACTATTGCAGCTGCCGGCGATGAGTCACAGGCGGCGGTGCCGGACGCGTTGGTTGGGCATGCTTGGCCAGCGATTTTTGCGGCAGTCGCGCAGGCGCGTACTGAGACCGGCATTGATGTTGTTGAGGGCATGCTCGCGCTTGTTCACCTTGAGCATCACATTCGTATGATTGGAGCTCTACCGCAGAAAACCACAACGTTGCGGATTAGTGCGCGTGTCGACGAGATCGTTGATACGGACTTAGGGCGACTAGTTGTGGTGCGCGCGGAGGTTCGTGATGGCGATACGCTGCTCGCCACCTTGAGTGAATGCTTTGCCATTCGTGGCCGAAACGGCGGCGAGACAGCACGGACCAACACTGTGCCATTTCCAACGGTCACGGATACGCCACGGAGTTTCCGCGGTGCGTTGACCGTGGAAGCGCCTAAGGCGATGGAGCCATTTAGCTGTGTCACGGGCGATCGCAATCCTATCCACGTCGATTCCCGTGCAGCAGCGCTAGCTGGTCTACCAGGGGTTATTGTCCATGGAATGTGGCTGTCGGCGATGGCTGAGCATGCGGCTGTCGCCACGTCGGATGCCGGCATTGGCAACCGGGGGATTGAGTTCACTGCGACTATGCTGAGTCCGGTTCTGCCTGGACAGGAAGTGAAATTCTCTGTCGAACGCCGTGGTTTTGATGACCGCCCAGGCGCCGGTGAAGTCCGCGAAGTCACGGCCACAGTAGATGGCGAGCTGGTATTGACCGCCACTGCTGTAATCGCCGCACCGAAGACCGCATATGTCTTCCCTGGTCAGGGGATTCAATCACAGGGGATGGGGCTGTCTGCTCGGACTCGCAGCGTAGCGGCCCGCCGCGTGTGGGACCAGGCTGATGCGATGACCCGAGAGAAGCTTGGCTTTTCCGTACTGGCTATTGTCCGGGACAACCCGGTAGAGGTGGTCGTGGATGGTGTGCGCTACTTCCACCCAGAGGGTGTTCTGAATCTGACCCAGTTCACCCAGGTTGCGATGGCGACGTTGGGGCTGGCACAGGTTGCGGAGCTCCGTGAAGCAGGGCTGCTGGATGAAACAGCTCACTTTGCGGGACACTCTGTCGGTGAGTACAACGCGCTGGCGGCTCTCGCTGGGGCGCTTGACGCAGACGCCGTGTTAGAGGTTGTCTACCGCCGCGGTTTGACCATGCATGAACTGGTCGAACGTGATGAGCAGGGGAGGTCCAACTATGGTTTGTGCGCCCTGCGTCCGGACAAGATTGGCGTAGGCGAGGACGAGGTCACCGAGTTTGTTAATCGGTTGTCGCAGGAAATCGGTGAGTTCCTCGAAGTCGTAAATCTCAACCTGGCAGGCAAGCAGTACGCCGTCGCCGGCACCGTCGCGGGGCTTGCAGCACTGGCTGAACAGTGCGAGCGCCGCAGCTCGGACGGCAAGGGATACGTGCGTATCCCAGGTATTGACGTGCCATTCCACTCCAGTGTCCTACGCGACGGTGTGGATTCCTTCCGTAAACACCTGGAGCGGCTGCTGCCAGCGGAAATCGCTCCAGAACTCCTGGTGGGACGCTATATCCCGAATCTCACTGCGACCTCTTTTGAGCTGACTGAGAAGTTCGTCCGCCAGATGGCTGCAGTTGTCGACTCAGACATTCTGGAAAACATCCTTGCCGATTTCGACTCTGCCGCTGAAAACCCGGCGCGCCTGGCCCGCATGTTGCTGGTCGAGTTGCTGGCCTGGCAATTCTGCTCACCGGTGAGGTGGATTGAAACGCAGGATCTGTTGCTTGAGGATCTCGGTGTCAGCCGCATTGTTGAAGTCGGTGTAGGCACAGCGCCCACACTGGCAAACCTGGCCGCTCGTACCTGCCAGTTGCCCCGCCACCGAAGCCGCGACATTCGAGTACTCAATCTCGAACGTGATGCTGATGCAGTGTTTATGCGCGACCAAATTCAGCCGGAAAAGACTGAGCCCGAGTCGGAGGTGACAACGGAGCAGGACTCGGCGCAGGCTCTATCTGGAGAATCAGGAGCAGCGGGAGAAACAGGAGAAGCGGGAGCAGCGGCGCCGACGGTATCCCCCGACCAATCCGCGGCGACCGAACAGTCCACTACGATCACGAGTGCTGCCACTCCGGCTACCGAAGTTGCTGATATTGCCGTCAGCCCGGCACAAGCGCTGGAAGTTCTTATTTGCCAATGGACGAAGGTACGCCCCGACCAGCTCGGTGCCGCTGACTCCATCGAGACTCTGGTCGATGGAGTCTCATCTCGACGCAATCAACTGCTGCTCGATCTCGGAGTGGAATTCGACCTCGGTTCAATCGAGGGGGCAGCAGATGCGGAACTGGCGGATCTAAAGGACAAAATTGATAGCTTGGCCAGTGCGTATTCGGCATTCGGTCCGATTCTCTCCGAAGCCATTGCCGACGGTATTCGCCGGATTACCGGTCCTGCCGGTGCAGGCGCGAATTACCTCGATGATTATGTGCTGGGTGAATGGCAGCTTGGCAAGGGGTGGGCAACCGCAGTCAGTGCTGAGGTGATGCTCGGTACTCGTGAGGGCGCATCCCTGCGCGGCGGCGATCTTGCGCATCTGGCTCCGGCCGCCCCAACCAATACTGCTGAACTCAACCAGCTGATCGATGAAGCGATCCTTGCGGTCGCCACGCAGCGAGGTGTAGCTGTCGCTAAGCCGTCGGCAAGTGACAGTGGTGCTGGGGTGGTCGACTCGGCTGCACTCACTGAGTTTGCAGATAAACTGACAGGTCAGCGAGGCATTCTTGCTACCGCGGCACGCACGATTCTGGAGCAACTCGGCCACGAGATTACCGATGACATTGACTTCGATGCCGAAGACGCCGACAGCAACCTGGTAAATCTTGTCACCGCTGAACTCGGCGCGGACTGGCCGAAGCTGGTCACCCCGACGTTTACGCCCACCAAGGCAGTGCTTCTCGACGACCGCTGGGCCACCTCCCGCGATGACCTTGCGCGCCTATGGGTAGCCGCTGATGGGCATGTGGCTGGCACCGCGCCGGGCAGTATCCATGAAACCGCAGTTGAGCAGGCACAGTGGTGGGCTGCCAAGGCAGACGAGGCAGGGCGGACACAGTTGGCGAGTATCTACCGCCAGTTGGCGGACGAGGTCATCACGAATGTGGACGAACTGCCGATGAGCTCCGACATTGCAGTTGTTACCGGCGCATCGCCAAATTCGATTGGTTCCGCCGTAACTGCACAGCTGCTGTCTCAGGGTGCAACCGTTGTTGTTACCACTTCACGCCTTGGACGCGAACGCCTGAGCTTCTACAAGCAGCTCTATCGCGTGAATGCGCAGGGCGAGGCGAAGCTGTGGGTGGTACCGGCGAACTTGTCCAGCTTCCAGGACTTGGATTCCCTTATCGACTGGATTGGAACCGAACAGACTACAACGATTGGTGCGGAAGTGGTTGTGACCAAGCCCGCGCTGTCACCGACGCTGCTATTCCCGTTCGCGGCGCCTACGGTTTCGGGCTCGCTTGCCGACGCCGGTCCTGCGTCCGAGACCCAAATGCGTCTGCTTCTGTGGTCGGTGGAGCGACTCATCGCAGGGATGTCAGCACTTGGCGTGGACAATAATCTGCAGCATCGTTTGCATGTGGTGTTGCCTGGTTCACCGAACCGTGGTCGCTTCGGCGGCGATGGTGCCTATGGTGAAGCCAAGGCCGCCCTCGACGCAGTGGTGGCGCGCTGGAATGTGGAGGACGCTTGGCGCACCCGCACCACTCTGGCTCATGCACAGATTGGTTGGGTCCGAGGAACCAATCTGATGGGTGGAAACGATCCGCTGGTTGCTGCAGTGGAAGCAAAGGGAGTTCGCACCTTCTCCACCGAAGAAATGGCAGCTGAACTGATTGAGCTCGCGAGCTCGGAGACTCGGAAGAATGCTCAAACCCGCCCGATTCAGGCCGATCTCACCGGTGGATTGGGTGACGTTGACCTCAACATTGCGCAATTGGCGCAGGAGGCTGCACAGGCGGCTGGCCTATCAGCTCAAAACTCCGAGGTCGCTAGCGGGGCGCGCTCGCAGGAGCCGTCGTCAAGCCGTGTCTTAAGCAGCCTGCCAAGCCCGCGTCGACCGATTTCGCAGACAACACCAACCTTTGGTGACATCGCAGCGGCTCCGGAGGACATGGTGGTCATCGTGGGCGCCGGCGAGCTTGGACCGTACGGTTCTTCCCGGACGCGCTTTGAGGCCGAAGTCGATGATATTTCTGCAGCGGGAATTGTGGAATTGGCCTGGTCAATGGGGCTGATTTCCTATGAGGGCGGCTGGCACGATGCCGATGGGCAACCGTTGGCAGAAAGCGACATTGCTTCGCGCTACCGCGATGAAGTGTTGGCGCGAGTTGGTGTGCGTCGTTACGCCGATGATGGCGATTTGGTTGATAATACGATGACTGAGCTGACCACGGTCTACCTGGATCGAGCGTTGAGCTTTGCGGTGCGCGATCGCGCGGCAGCGGAGACTTTTGTCAGTTCCAACCCGGACAACACCACTGCGAGCTTCGATGCCGAGACAGGGCAGTGGCTTGTGACACGAGCCGCTGGCACGCCGGTTCAGGTTCCGCGCCGAATGGCGATGAGCCGCTATGTTGGCGGTCAAATTCCGCAGGGCTTTGACCCGGCACGCTACGGTATTCCGGCGGACATGATGGACAATCTGGACCGCGTGAGCTTGTGGAACATCGTTTGTACTGTTGATGCGTTCCTGTCATCGGGCTTCAGCCCAGCGCAACTGCTGGAAGCGGTCAACCCGGCGCGAGTGTCGTCGACGCAGGGCACAGGTATTGGTGCGATGGAGTCGCTGCGCAGTCTCTACATCGACGGCCTGCTGGGGCAACCGCGAGCCAATGACGTCCTGCAGGAGGCATTGCCAAATGTTATTGCCGCCCACGTTATGCAGTCTTATGTCGGTGGCTACGGGCAGATGATTCACCCTGTCGCAGCCTGTGCGACGGCAGCGGTGTCGGTGGAGGAGGGCGTCGACAAGATAGCCCTGGGTAAGGCAGATTTCGTTGTCGCGGGTGGCTTCGATGACCTATCCGCAGAGGGGATCACAGGTTTCGGCGACATGGCCGCCACAGCTGACTCCGCCACCATGGAAGATAAGGGTATCGACCATGCGTACTTCTCCAGGCCTAACGATCGTCGACGCGGAGGCTTCGTGGAATCGCAAGGTGGCGGAACGGTGCTGTTGGCTCGCGGAGACATCGCTCGTGACATGGGACTCCCCGTGCTCGGTGTCGTCGCATACGCCCAGTCCTTCGCCGACGGCGCGCACACATCCATCCCGGCGCCGGGTTTGGGTGCACTAGCGGCAGCTCAGGGCGGCGAGAAGTCTCGGTTGGCTCGCGCACTTGCAGCACTCGATGTCACTGGGGATCAGGTCGCGGTGTTGTCCAAGCACGATACCTCGACCAATGCCAATGACCCCAATGAGTCTGAACTGCATGAACGCATTGCAGATGAACTCGGTCGCGAGCGCTCGAACCCGCTGCTGGTGGTCTCTCAGAAATCCCTGACCGGACACGCCAAGGGTGGGGCTGCAGCGTTCCAGATCATTGGTCTGACTCAAGTATTGCGTAGCGGCATTGTGCCAGGTAATCGATCGCTGGACTGCGTCGATCCCGCATTGGCTGAGCATTCTCGTTTGGTATGGCCAACGAAGGCAGTCAATTTCGGCAATACGTTGCCGCTGAAGGCTGGCTTTGTTACCTCGCTCGGGTTCGGACATGTCTCGGCACTGGTGGCAGTCGTCCATCCGGAAGCTTTCTATCAAGCGATAGTGCAGCACGATGGCGCTGAGGCTGCGGAACGCTGGCGTAGCGCGGCGCACAACCGCGAAGCGGCTGGTCTGCGTCGCATTGATGAGGCTATTTACGGTGGGGAAACTCTCTACGAGCGTCCACGCGAGCGAAACCTGGCGGACGGTGGTCGGTTCGGTTCACCCGCTGCATTGGAAAAGGCCGTTCTGCTTTCCGATGGCGCCCGTCTGATCGATGGTGTCCTCCAGCCATGATTGGCGTAGACCTCGTCTATATTCCGAGCTTCGAAGAGCAGCTGAATATGCCAGGAAGTCAGTTCGCGCAGGCGGTTTTCACACCGGCTGAGCTACTGATAGCAAAGCGCCGCGGAGCAGTCGGCGGCGCGCTGGCGCGTCACTTAGCGGGCCGCTGGGCTGCGAAGGAAGCCTTCATCAAGGCCTGGTCGCAGACTATCTTCGGCAGCCAGCCGCCGATTGCGCGAGATCGGCTGGACTGGCGGGAAATAGAGGTGCAGCCGGATGCCTACGGTCGCGTGAGCATCAGTCTCCACGGAGCTGTAAGCCGCCATTTCCACGATCAGGAGTGGCAGCTGGGGCCGTCGTTAAGCATCTCGCACGACGGCGACTACGCAATCGCCGTCGTACGCTTGGACTAGTCCGGCGCGGTGCTAATCGACGGACTTTTGACGGCGACCGACCAGGATGCCAGCACCGAAGATTAGCGCGCCCAGGATTGCGCCGGTTCCGGCGACTGCGGCGGTTTGGAGCGGGGAATTGGTCGCGGCCTGCTGAGTCTGCACAGCTTCGTCGAGCCCATTACCGGAAGCGTTGGACCTTGCGGAAGCCTTGCCAGATGCCTTGGATGCGCCGCTGGCCTTGGACTCTCCGGTCTTGGAGGCACCGGCCTTCACAGCTTCTTCGCGTTCCTTGGCGGAGCCACCGACGCTGAGATCCGTGGCCGTGTCCTGGCTGCGGTCGGAAGAACCATGTGCAGCAAAGGTGTAGAGTGCGCAGTCATTTTCGACGCAGTTGGCGGCCGAGGTGACGGCCTCGACATTGAGCGTGGTAGAGAAGCTTCCGTCGGAGGACATCTGGGAGGTGCGGACAAACTCAGCGGCGGAGAAAGCATCAGCGTTGGTGGTGGAGAACTTGTTCTTCTCAGCCACTGCGACGTAGATGCCGTTGCCGCTGGTTTTGAATCCGGTGCCGGAGACGGTAATTGCGGTGCTGCCCGATGGGTTCAGTTCCGTGGTGGACAGGCTTACCGCCGGGGTTCCGGTCGAGGAGCTGCTGTCGTTGGAGCTGCTGGAGCCGCTGGAACCGGTGGTGCTACTCGACCCACTAGACCCTGTGCTGCCACTGGCGCTGGAGCTTGCGCTGCCGGCGGACTGTGAGGAGCCACCGCCGGACGGCAGGGTAGCGTCCTGCTTAGCAGCTCCGCCGGCAAACGATACTGCTGTCGCTGTGTCCTGGCTGCGGTCGGAAGAACCGTGAGCAGCAATGGTGTAGACCGAGCAAGCGTTCTGCATGCAGTCTGCCGTGCCGAACTTCGCGCTGACCGGAAGATCCACGCTGAAGCTGCCGTCGGACTTCAGGTTGCCGCGAGAGGTAGACACAAACTTGGTATCCGGGCCGAAGGAATCGGCGTTGGTCACATCCATCTGGTCATTTTGCGCGATACCGACGTAGATGCCCGGTCCAGAGGTCTTGAATCCCTTGCCTTCAACTCGAATGGTGTCGCCGCTCGGGTTCAAGTCTGAGGTCTTGGACAGGCTCACCAATGCGCTACCTCGTGACTGCGACGGTGACTGTGAGCCCGAACCAGTGCTCTGGCCACCACTCGGTGCCGCGCCGGTGGAACCCTGCGATTGAGCAGCCTGGGAAGTAGCACCCGCCTTGAAAGTGATGGGGACCCACTGGTCATTGCTGCGGTCAGAAAGATTAGGGAACGCAGTAAAGGAGGCTACGTAGCACTGGGTGGAGGTGCAGTCGACATCGCCAAAGCTGGTCGCGACTTTCATCTCCTGCGTAAAACTTCCGTCAGCGCCGACCGTGACCTTGGCCGCTTCGCCATAGGTCGAGGGGTAGCCCGACTTTGGCTTCTCGATTGTCTGGGCCAGGTAAATATTTGCGTTAGCGGGGTAGCCGACTCCCTTGATGGTCACGGTGGCGCCGTCGGAAAGATCAGTGGCAGGGGTCACGGAGAGCTGGCGCTCAGACTGATCGATGCTACCGCCGAGAAGGTCACCGATGCCGGGGAGCGAACCGCCGAGCTGTCCAATCGATGGCAGCGACTGTGCCGATGCGGGGACTGCGGGTAGAAATCCCGTACTCACTACGATTGCCGAAGCTAGAACAATAGAGCGGGGAAGCAGGCTCCGTCGGAAAGCGCCCTGCGTCGTGGACATGTAAACCTCTGATTCTGTTTGGGAGTTCCGGCGCAGGCACGGCGAAAAACAAGCAACCCCACCGCGCTGACCAGAGTAAAGCGTAAACTAAGGCAAGCCTACCCTCCGCGTATTGGTAAGGGCAATAAATGCCCCTGCCGAGGTGAGGAGGGGAGCTTTCTAGTCTGCTGCTTCTGCGACGCTCATGAGATAAGAGATAGTCATGCGTTTGATTTCCTGCACCGTCAGCTCGTAATGAGCTTCCCGTTCAGCATCACTTCCCGGATGGTCAACCGCATAATTCAGCAGGGCGTACGTCGCGTTAATCATGAGGTCGGAGATGAAATTCAGTTCCGCACCGCTTGACGACGGCACCAGCGGGCGCAGCACCTTTGAAATCTCGGTGACCAGGCGTGCCTTCGTATCTTCTGCGGTCGCGCGTGTAGCGGGCGTCGATTGAACGGCCAGCCATACGGCTCTTCTAGAAACGTCCTCGCGCCACAGTTTTGCCAGGTGGTCGATGAACTCCGAGAGAAACTCCGGCCATTTCAGGGTGGGGACTGTTTCACCGAAGCGTGAGACTTCCTCAATGACGGCCTCGGTGTCCTGACGGTCGAGCTCGCAGATCATCACATACTTGTTTGCGAAAAATTGGTAGAGCGTGCCAATGGGGATATCGGCAAGGCGAGCGACTTCGTCGAAAGTAAAAGACTCAAACCCGTGCTCGATGAGCACGGAGCGTGCCGAGCTGAGCATGCGTGCGTACCGCTCTCGGCTGCGTTGCTGAGCCGGAGTGCGACGGGGACGAAGAATATTCGGTGCGTCCTGGGATTGAGTCACTACTACGAAACCGTCTAATCGGGATGATGTGAGATGAGAGTTTGGGACCGGGACCAGAGCAGGTCTTGCGACAAGTTAGCTGTCGGAAGACTGAGACTCCACGCCCAAATCGCGCAGCACGCGCTGGACGTGCCCCTTGGCGCGAACGTTGTACCAGGCCTTTTCAACTTCTCCTTCGGCATTAACCAGGAAAGTCGAGCGGATGACGCCCTGAACAACCTTGCCGTAGTTCTTCTTCTCGCCGAAAGCGCCGAACGCGGTCATAGTTTCTTTGTCCGGATCGGACAGGAGGGTGAAGTTCAAGCCGTGGTCCTCACGGAACTTTGCGAGTTTTGCCGGCTTGTCCGGAGAAATACCTACGACAGGAATGCCGGCATCGTTCAGGGCTGCGGATTCATCGCGGAAGTCGCATGCCTCAGTGGTGCAGCCTGGGGTGTTGGCCCGCGGGTAGAAGTAAATCAGCACGGGCTTGCCCGCGTAGTCCGACAGCGAGACATGCTCCTCGGCGTCGTTGAGAAGAGTAAACGCTGGGGCAGGATCGCCAGCTTCCAGTCGGATGTTGTTCTGGCCGTATTCTTTGTCGCTGGAGGAAGAAGTAGTCATGGCTTAATCGTATCGACTCTGGAGCGGTGCGTGGCGACTCTGAAGCAATGCGTTGAGTTTTTCCCCGTGCTCGCCCACGTTGCTGTAGTGGAAGTGTTAGTCTTTTAGGCGAACAATCACTTTAGATATTCAACTTTTTAGGGAGTTTACGTGGCTCGCAGCATTGAAGATATCCAGCGCGATATTGAGCGTAACCGTAACCAGCTCGCCCGTACTCTGGATGAGCTAACCGTGCGAACGAATCCGAAGAACGTTGCGGATGACGCAAAGACCCGTGTTTTCGATGCTCTGAATGAGCCTAAGGTGCAGGCAGCACTGGGTGTCGTTGCCGCACTCGTTGTTGGCGGCATCGCAATGGGCATTCGTCGTAACCGCAATCGCAGCAAGGAAATCGACCGCATTCGCGAGATGATTGAGACTGCTGCTAAGTAGTTTTCAGTAATTAGCGCACGTGCTTCGGGTGGTTACCTGGGGTCGTGCGCTTTTGCGTATCTAATCCCTTTTTGAGTCAGGCGTGGGGCACAAGTTGGCGACTGCGCTTGTTATGCAACAAAAAGACCGGGAAGGTATTTCTACCTTCCCGGTCTGTATCGTGCGCCATCAGGGACTCGAACCCCGAACCCGCTGATTAAGAGTCAGCTGCTCTGCCAGTTGAGCTAATGGCGCTTACTGTTTCCTGCTTGGTGCTCTCTGTGTGAGCTCCTCGCCGGCAACGAGAAGATATATAACCAGGTTTCTGATTGTTTGTAAAATCGGCTGGTCAGGTGCTGTTTTTGAGCTGACGTTTTTGCATGTTTTTTGAAGGGTTTTGCGCAACCGTTTGAAAAAAGTTCAAAAAAAGTTTGAAAATCCTCAAAGTGGGGTGGGGGTTGTATCAAGGTCATCAACGCCGGGAGCGTGCATTGATGCCGTAGGTACGTTCGGTGACGTTCGGCGGTGTTTAGTAACGTCCGGTGGCACTTTTGAATAGCGAACTGATTACTTTTCGGTAACGCAGCCTCAAAGGTGCATCGTTTTCCCAGGTCGGTTGAAGTGCCCCGGTTTTTGGGGGTTGCACAGCATTTTTCCAGAGGGTTAACTGTAGGAACCGTTGGGCTACTTTGCGTGCTGCGCCCTGTGAAGAGTTGAAAACTGCGATTGGGCAGTCATTACGGCTTTTTCAGCTAGGGCGGGCGTTTTATCGGCGGCTAGTGCCGTTGCAGGGTAGTCTGACCTTTTTCGAGGGCGCACCAGGGGCTGTAGCAGGACTCCGCTGTGTGTCACAGTGTGTCCCCGGGACTTACTACTTAATAATTGCACTGTTGGAGTGAAGCACGATCATGCGGCAATCTTTTAAGCGCCTGTCGACGGCGGTGGTGACATTTGCGGCCACCATTTCGCTAGCTGCTTGTACCGTCGGCGGCGATAATGCCGAGCAGCAAGAGGCGGAGAAGTCGGACGTTGGTCTTGTCGCCAGTGTGAAGGACGATGCCACCGATGTTTCGGTGGTTGACCCGATTTCGGTTCAGGTGGAAGAGGGACATCACCTGGACAAGGTTGTTATGACCAACCCTGAGGGCAAAGAGGTCAAGGGCAAGCTCGACTCCAGTGGTACCAAGTGGACCACTGCAGAACCCCTGGGCTACTCAAAGACCTATGAGATTAACGCCACCTCGGGCACAGAAAAGCTGGCTACTTCTTTCACCACCGTCGAGCCGACTTCTCAGGTAAATGGTTACCTGTCCCCGCTGGATGGTTCCACCGTGGGTGTCGGTCAGACTATTGCTGTGAAATTCAGCGCGAGTATTTCGGACCGCAAGGCTGCTGAGGAAGCAATTAAGGTGACCACCGAGCCTAAGGTGGAAGGCGCTTTCTACTGGCTGAATAACAGTGAGGTGCGCTGGCGTCCAAAGGAGTACTGGAAGCCGGGGACCAAGGTTACCGTGAAGTCCGATATTTACGGCACGGATCTTGGTGACGATATGTACGGTGCGGAGTCCGCCGAAACCAGCTTCACTATCGGTGATGAAGTCATTGCTATCGCTGATGACGCGACGAAGACCATGGTCATTAAGAGGAACGGTGAAGTCGTAAACTCCATGCCTATCTCTATGGGGTCGAATGTTCACCCGACTCCGAATGGCCAGTACATCATCGGTGATCGCAACGAGACCATGGTGATGGACTCTCGTACCTACGGCCTGTCTCTGGAAAACGGTGGCTACGTCACGCCGGTTAACTATGCAACGCAGATGTCTTACTCCGGTATCTACGTCCACGGTGCACCGTGGTCAACGTGGGCACAGGGCAGCGTCAACCAGTCTCACGGCTGCATCAACGTCACTGACGCCAACGCTAAGTGGTTCCTGGACAACACTAAGCGCGGTGACATCGTGATTGTGAAGAATACGATTGGTGAGACGCTCTCCGGTGTTGATGGACTAGGTGACTGGAACATCCCGTGGGAGACCTGGAAGAAGGGCAACGCCGACGAGACCAGCTCTTGGTAACCCCCTGTCCTCTAAGTGAGGCCATCACTTAAGTCACACGGGTTAGACCGCTTACTATTCATCCAACATTCCCAGCTCCTGCGCCCGAGCAACAGCCGCGGTGCGGGAGCTGACGTCTAGCTTGGTGAAAATATGCACCAGATGCGACTTCACAGTCGCTTCAGTGAGCACCAGCTGCTCTGCAATTTTTCTATTCGACATACCCCGCGCGACCAACTCGAGCACCTCGAGTTCGCGCGGGGTTAGTGCCGTATTGGGATTGCGCATCCGCCCCATCAAGCGCCCGGCAACCTGCGTGTTCAGCACGGTCTCGCCGCGAACGGCACGACGGATACCATCGATGAGCTCCTCCGGAGCGGCATCCTTCAGCAGATAACCAACTGCGCCTGCGGTGACAGCGCCGAGCACATCGGAGTCCGAAGAATAGTTGGTCACCACCAACACCTCCGGAGCCTTCACGCCGCGCCCGGCGAGTGCGCGGATGGCTGCAGTGGCATCAACTCCGCCTGCGCGGGAAGCGGTGCCAGGGGCCTCACCAAAGCGAAGGTCCATGAGTACCAGATCGATGTGGTCGCAAGAGTCGTCGTCAAGCGATGCGCGCACCTTCTCGACCGCCTCGTCACCGCTGGCCGCCTCGCCAACCACGACGATATCCGGCGCCGATTCAACGACTGCGCGAAGACCAGCGCGGACGATGGGGTGATCGTCGGCGATGAGGACTCCGATGGGCTTGGTCACCTGGCTAACTCCTCGGGTGATGTGAATGGTCGTTTCCTACCTGCATACCAGGCGCGGGACTTTAAGAGGCGAGCTCGTGCGGGATGCTGACGCTGACACCGCAGCCGCGCCCAGGTTCCGACTCGATTGTGAAGGTGCCGCCGAGCTTTTCCACGCGTCGGCGCGCGTTGGCGATACCCACGCTGTCGTCGTTGGTTGGTGCGGTGGGGTCGAAGCCGATGCCGTTGTCGACGCAGTCGAGCAGAACCTCGTCGGGCTGATAGGTCAGAGTGACGCGACAGCGCGTGGCGTGTGCATGCTTGACGACGTTCGCCAAGCTCGCCTGGGCCACCCTGATAATTGTGGCTTCGACGGTGGCCGGCAGTCGCGTGGGTGTGCCGTCAACGCAGAAGCTGACCGCATCGCCCAGCACCGTGGAGGAGCAGACTTTCTCCAACGCGCCGGATAGGTCAGCCCCTTCGAGAGGAGCCGGCTGAAGTGCTGCGATAATGCGCCGAGTTTCGGCGAGGTTGTCGGCCGCGACCTTGCGAGCGAGTTGCAGCGAATCCACCGAGGCCTGGTCATGCTGAGTGGGAGCACTTTTCATGCGAGACTCCACCGAATGCAGCAGCAGCTGGATGGAGGAAAGCCCCTGCGCCACGGTGTCATGAATGTCGGCTGCGAGGCGTGCGCGTTCGTTCAGCTCACCGGCACGACGGGACAGTGCTTCCGAGTGGGCGCGGGCAGCCGAGAGCTCCTCCAGCGCCTTGGTCTTTTCGATAGTCTCCTTCTGCAGGAGCCGGAACCCCAGCCCCACCGTGAGTACAAACGTCCCACCCAGAATGGGGCCGAGGACACCACCAAATGTCAGCGGAGTGTGGACGGCGATAGCACCGATTGCCGTCGCCGTCGTTGCCACCACCATAACCACGGCCATTAGGCCACCGGTGACCTGCAGAATTACGAAAAACAGCGGGAAGACCAGGAAAGAGGCATCCAGCGTCGCAAACGACATTGCCGCCCAGCACAGCAGCAGAATCACAAGCCAGCCCAACAGCAGGCCACGCGGCTTAGTCAGCGCGACCTCGTTGGCTACGTTGCCATGCCGAGCCCGACCAATCGGCCCGACCGAACCTGCGATGTACACCGCTAGAAAACACGCCGCATAGGTGATGATTCGCCACTGCGGATCCGGAACCACGCATACCGCCAGCAGCACCAGCACCAAAACATCCAGGGCAAACCGCAGTAATTGCCAGCTGCGGTTCAGGGTCTCAGGAGTATCCACGCTCTCGAGCTTAGGGCAGTTCCGCCTGCCAAAACACCGCTGACGAGCCGGAATTGTCAACATCAACCGAAAGTTGGAGACGAAGTTCAACCTCCATGGCGATTAAATCCGCCTTTGAATCCACGACCATAATGAGTATGTACCAGTCAATGAAAGAACTTCGAGCCGCTCCAGGCCGTGCCGCACTGATCACCATCACCGTCGGGATGATTGCTGTGATGGTCACGTTCCTCTCGGCTTTGGCCGCCGGCCTGTCCGCCCAGTCCGTCTCCGCACTGGACGAGGTCTACGACAAAAACGACGCCGTCGTCATCTCGGAGGGGGCCACGTCGCTGTCGTCGTCAAGTATCGGCGAGACGGCGCGAAAGAGCGTCCAGACGTGGGCGAGCGACAACGGCGCAAACGTCCGCGATGTCTACGTCAGTCGTGCGCGCGTCGATGAAACGCCCGTCACCGTCATCTCCGACTTTTCGCTTAACGACGACCAGGTGGCCGTCACCGACGGTGTCGGTGAAACCGCCATTGCGGAAGGTGACTCGCTGACCCTATCTGGCGCGATGGGCGAGCACGAGACCACCGTTGCTCGCGTGGCGGGGGATAAGTGGCTGGATCACCAAGCGGTCATTTATGCCGGGCGCGGTGTGATGGAAGACCTGACGCCGGGGCAGATGGTGCCGGCGGCGATGGTTGTCGACGAGTCTGCGACGCAGCTGCCGAATGTCCCGGAAGGAACAATTCTGCGCGACGGCGAGCGCAATAACCTGTCGGCTTCCTACCAGGGTGAGCAGACTTCGCTGAACGCGATGACCTCGATGCTGTATGTGATTTCTGCGCTGGTGGTAGGCGCGTTCTTCACCGTGTGGACTGTTCAACGACTGCGTGGTGTGGCCATTTCCTCGGCGCTCGGTGCGTCCCGCTCCGTGCTGGTGGCTGACTCTCTGGCGCAGGTCCTGGCCGTGCTGGCAATCGGAGTCGGCGGCGGTGTTGCGGTGACTGCAGCGGCGGGCTGGGCTCTGCAGAGCGGCGACGTCATGCCAATTGTGGTCGATGCTTCCACGACCGTCGTACCGGGGCTCATTCTGGCCGTGACCGGCGTAGTTGGTGCGCTGCTGGCACTGGTGCCGGTATTCCGCGTCGATCCGACCACCGCATTGGCGAATGCGTAGTGGCTCGTTAGTACGGCCTAGCACGGCGGCTTCCCACAGAACACTCACATCGCGTTAATCATGCACAACCTGCAACTGAGGAATTGAGGAATTGAGGACAAAATGACTACCTACATCGACAACCAGGCTCCCGTGGCACTCGCTCTAAAGAACATCTCGCTGACCGTCCAAGATGGCGACAACAAACGCACCATTTTGGATGACATCTCGCTGAAGATCCGGGCAGGCGAGGTAGTGGGACTGGTCGGACCATCGGGTTCCGGCAAGTCGACTCTGTTGACCATCGCAGGTTGTTTGAAGAGTGCCGATACCGGACATGTCACGCTGTACTCCAACAAGCAGGACGCGAACGGTGCAGGCGCGGACGAGAGTGCGGAAAGGAAGGCCATTGATCTGAGCGCTCGCGGCGCGGATGCTGCCAAGATTCGTCGCGAACACATCGGCATCGTTTTCCAGCAGCCGAATCTTCTGCCAGCGCTGACGGTTAAGCAGCAGCTCATCGCAATGCGGCGACTGGGCCGTGTTTTCGGGTGGCCGGCGGGTGGCCGTCGTGAAGCGGAGAAGCGCGCGGATGAGCTGCTAGAGGCAGTCGGCCTGACTGGGCTGGGAAACCGTCGCGTGAGCCAGCTTTCCGGTGGTCAGCAGGCACGCGTCAATGTTGCGCGCGCACTGATGAATGAGCCGGAAGTGCTGCTAGTCGACGAACCGACCGCGGCTTTGGATCAGAAGAGTGCAGGGGCGGTGACGCGACTGATTATGGATGTGACGCGGAAGATGGGTGTGGCCACCCTGTACATCACCCACGACCTGGGGCAGCTTCACGGTGCCGACCGAATCGTGGAGATGGTTGACGGCAAGCTGCAGTCCGCGGATGCAGGCTTGGTGGCTACTCGGTAGTGACTATGGGGGAGGAGGCGGCATCGAAAAGGCTGGGTCAGATAACCACGCCGCCGGAAAGGCTCACATTTTTGGCCTTTAACCCCAGAAATTACGGGCTGCAAATGTGAAACTGTGTGAG
>NZ_KV787452.1:0-79921 GCF_001807105.1 Corynebacterium sp. HMSC14H10
CATACGGCGCCCACCGAGATCTTCAAGCAGCCAGAGCAGCCCCGCGCATTCGCCGTGGATCAGCGCACCATCGTCGGCAGCCTGACGTAGATCGCGGCGAATGTCATCACGAATAGATAGCGCGTCGGCATGCTCTTCTGGGAATCCACCGGGCACGATGTAGCCTTCGGCTTCCGGCAGTTCGTCAACCAATGGGTCGAAATCCACGACCTCGGCTCCAGCGGCCTGCAATAGCTCACGGTGCTCTGCATAGGTAAACGAGAACGCAGGACCCGCCGCGACCGCTACACGCACGCGGCGCTGAGTAGCCAGCGGTACAACGAACTGTGCGGGGTTCCATGGTTCAGCTGGATAGGGCTGCCGGGCAAGCTGGATAATCCGGTCTATGTCGATGTAGGTCTCCACCAAGTTGGCCATCGATTCAATGACCGCTTCTAGCTGCTCACCCTGCTCGACTGCAGTGACCAGCCCCAAATGCCTGCTGGGCACCTCAATATCAGTCACTCGCGGAATAGCGCCGAGCACCTCGACCCCCATGGTCTCCACAGAACGGGTAATGATGTCCGCATGCCGCGGGCTGCCCACCTGATTAATAATCACGCCACTGACACGGACGTCAGTGCGAAGCGTGGAGAAACCGTGGACAACAGCCGCCGCCGACTGCGACATATGCCGGGCATCAATCACCAACACCACCGGAAGTCCCAACAGTGAGGCAATCTCAGCCGTCGAGCCCTCCACCGATAGCGGGTCGTCACCAATGCGGCCGTCGAAAAGCCCCATAACCCCTTCGACCACCGCAATATCGCTGTCGGCAGCTCCATGTGCGTAGAGCGGCCCAATCATCTCAGGCGCGCACATAAAGGAATCCAGATTGCGGCCGGGACGACCAGCGGCTACCCCGTGATAGCCAGGATCAATATAGTCGGGTCCGACTTTGAAAGGTGCCACCGCGTGACGGCGCGACAGTGCACGCATCAGGCCCGTGGAGATTGTCGTCTTTCCCGTGCCTGATGCTGTCGCCGCGATGACAATTCCAGGCGCTACCACTCGATGCCCTTTTGTCCCTTACGTCCGACATCCATCGGGTGCTTAATCTTGGTCATCTCCGTCACCAGATCCGCGACCTCCACGAGCTTCGGATCCGCATCGCGGCCAGTCATCACCACATGCTGGCGGCCGGGACGGTTCCTCAATGTCTCCACCACATCGTCGACATCAATCCAACCCCACTTGATTGGGTAGGTGAACTCGTCGAGCACGTAGAAGTCGTGCACCTCATTTTCCAGGCGGCGTTTAATCTCCTGCCATCCCTCGGCAGCAGCTGCCGCATGGTCCTCCTCAGTGCCCTGCTTACGCGACCAAGACCAACCTTCTCCCATCTTGTGCCATTCGACCGGGCCGCCTTCCCCCGTGTCGTCGTGAAGCTCGCCCAACCGGCGCATGACAGCTTCCTCGCCAACCTTCCACTTTGCCGACTTTACAAACTGGAAGACACCGATATTCATCCCCTGATTCCACGCGCGCATCGCCATACCGAATGCCGCGGTGGACTTGCCCTTACCTGGGCCCGTATGCACCGCAGTAATCGGAATCATGCGACGCTGCCTGGTGGTCAGTCCATCGTTGGGAATTGATTTGGGGTCAAGCTTTCCTTGTGCCATGGTCTCGATGATAGGCATGGACCACGCCCGCCACGGCTTCGGCATTGAGTTCGGAGAGATTTATGCAGGTCGCACCCAATTCCACGCTGAGTTCCTGTGCCAGCCCCAGCCGCACGCGAGAGCGCTCACAGTCGATAACCACCGTCGCCGCCAACGCTTGACGACGGATCTTTGCGGCCACAGCCCTCGCCTGCTGCAGGCCATTTTTACCCGTTGCTCGGCCGTCGGAGAGCAAGACCATGATTGCGCGCCGTGTGGGCTCCCTATGGGCTTCCCGAACTACCACTTCGTGTGCCTTCAGCAATCCTTCGGCCAATGGAGTTCGGCCACCAGTGCGGACATCTGCGAGGCGACGTACTGCGGTGTCGATAGACTTCGTCGGCGGTAAAACTAATTCGGCGTTATTTCCGCGGAAAGTAATGACAGCGACTTTATCGCGGCTTTGGTAGGCATCACGCAGCAGCGATGTGACCGCGCCGGTGACGGCTGCCAGACGGTCGCGTGCTGCCATGGAACCCGAGGTGTCCACGACAAAGACGACCAGATTGGACTCAGTTCCCTGTCGGATAGCGCCGTGAACGTCCTCTGGTTCCAGAGGGATCATCGAGTCGCCCATCCGGGCGCCACGATTGGCCGCCGCCAACACTGTCGCCGGCACGTGGAGACCATGGCCTCCCCGCTCGGCACCAATGGTGCTGCCCCGCGGGCCAATGGCCTTGGAACGCCGGCCGGAATCCCCTTGGCCGACACCGTCAACGCTGATTTTACGAACGGCGAAAGGGGGCGCCTTCAGCGGCGCGACCTCCCTTCGATCCCGCGGAATTCGACTGTTGCGGCTCCTGAGGCTCGGAGTTGGAGTCGAACTGGGAGGGCTTCTCAGGTTTGACTTCGGGCTGGTCTGAGGTCTCCGAATCCGACTCTGGCTGATTCTGGTCATCTCGGAACTGCTCCTCTGCATCCTGCAGAGCATCGTCGAGCTGTTCCTGGTCCAGTCCTGGTTCATCAAAGGGGTCACGGCGACGACGGTGCGGCAGTGCCATTTCCGCAGCTACCTTAATGTCTTCAGCAGTGATCTCAATTGGATTGCCGGGTGCCGGCTGCGCCGACTCGTCCCCGGCTACTCGCCAGGCAGCGTGAGCGCGGGCGGTACGTGCAATGACGATGTCGGCACGCATCCCGTCCACATCAAAAGCAGCGCACACTGTGGCAATTTGACCAAGAATGTTGGGGGTCAATTCGACGTCGTCAAGCAGTGCGCGCGCGCGATCGATGCGGGCGTGCAGTGCCTCGTCGTCGGCGGCGAACCGCGTGACAAAGCTCTCCGGGTCGGCGTCAAAGTCGAGGCGGCGGGCGACGATTTCCGCGCGGACAGCCGGATCCTTGGATGCGGTGACGTCGATGGCGAGACCAAAGCGGTCGAGAAGCTGGGGACGCAATTCGCCCTCTTCCGGGTTCATCGTGCCGACCAACACGAACCTGGAGGTTGCGGAGTGCGAGATGCCATCGCGTTCAACAACCACGCGACCGGTGGCTGCGGCATCGAGAACGGAGTCAACGAGATGATCCGGCAGCAGGTTGATCTCGTCGACATAGAGAATGCCACCGTCAGCCGCGCTGAGTAGTCCCGGGTTGAACTGTGCGTGTCCGGTAGTCAGGACGGTCTCCACATCGATGGAGCCTACGACTCGATCTTCCGTAGCGCCGAGTGGCAGGTTTACCAACGATCCGCTGAGAAATGGCGCCAACGCGCGGACCGTAGTGGTCTTCGCTGTGCCCTTCTCACCGCGGATGACGACACCACCAATCTCCGGGGATAGCGCGGTCAGAATCAACGCAAGCTGTAGTCGCTGCTGCCCGACGATCGCAGTAAAAGGAAAAGTGGGCTCTGTTTGTGCAGTGGTCGCTGACGTGATTTTTTCCATAAGCACAGTTCTACCCCACTGCGAACGGATGGCTCACAGCGGGGTAGAACAATGTTGGCTTAATTGAACTCTTTGAAGCTCTTCAGCGAGTTACTAGCGCTCCAACTTCAGGGCCTTCTGGGAAGCCTCCCAGACCTCCTTGAACAGAGCCGGGTCATCAGCCAGGTGCGTACCGTAGGACGGGACGAGCTCCTTCAGCTTCGGAGCCCACTTGCCCATGTGGCGACCGAAGCAGCGCTCAATCAGGCTGATCATCACGGCCGGAGCGATGGAAGCGCCCGGGGATGCACCCATCAGGCCGGCAATGGTGCCGTCCCACGAGTTGATGACCGCGGTACCGAACTCGAGGGTACCGAAGACCGGAGCCTTCATCGGCTTAATGACCTGGACGCGCTGACCAGCGACGATCAGCTCCCAGTCCTCTGGGCGAGCGTTCGGGACGTACTCACGCAGGGACTCAATACGTGCGTCGAAGTCCTTCAGAACCTCAGTAATCAGGTACTTGGTCAGCCCCATCTCCTGGACACCAACACCCATCATGGACGGCAGGTTGGCCGGACGCAGGGACTTAATCAGGTCCAGGTTGTTACCGTTCTTGAGGAACTTCATGTTCCAACCGGCGTACGGGCCAAAGAGCAGGCCGCGCTTGCCGTCGATAACACGGGTGTCCAGGTGCGGAACGGACATCGGCGGCGTGCCGACGGAAGCCTTACCGTAGACCTTGGCGTCATGCTTAGCAATGACTTCCTCGTTGGTGCAGCGCAGCCACTGACCGGAGACCGGGAAGCCACCGAAACCGCGAATCTCGTTAATACGAGCCTTCTGCAGCAGCGGCAGTGCGTCACCGCCGGCACCGACGAATACGAAGTTGGCAACCAGGGTGCGAACGTCCTTGGTGTGCAGGTTCTTCACGGTGACGATCCACTTGGAACCGTCGCGCTTCAGACCGGTGACCTCGTGTCCGTAGCGAATCTCAGTACCCATATCGGACAGTGCGGCCAGGTACTGCTTGGTCAGTGCACCGAAGTTAACGTCCGTACCATTCGGGTTACGAATAGCGGAGACCGGCTTGGAGAAGTCACGACCCTCGGACATCAGCGGAAGGTACTCAGCGAAACGGTCCGGATCCTCAATGAGCTCCTGACCGTGGAACAGTGGCTCCTTCTCAAGTGCCTCATAGCGACGACGCATGAACGCCATCTGCTCCGGACCCTGAGCGAAGGTGGTGTGATCAACTGGGTTGATGAATTCCTTCGGGTCAGTCAGGGTGCCGTTTTCAATCAGCGAGGTCCACAGCTGGCGGGAAACCTGGAACTGCTCATTAATGAGCTTAGCCTTGGTGACATCGACCTTGCCGTTCTTCTCCGGCGTGTAGTTCAGCTCACACAGAGCAGAGTGGCCGGTGCCAGCGTTGTTCCACGGGGAGGAAGACTCCTTGGCGGGCTGATCGAGACGCTCGAACAGAACCTGTGACCAGGATGGCTCGAGCTCCTTGAGCAGCACACCCAGCGTCGCACTCATTACACCTGCACCGATGAGGACGACGTCTACCTCGTCGCCACTGGAAGCAGGAAGCTTGTTATCAGCCATTTTGCTGTCAACATCCTTACTAACTTGATTAGTGATTCAAACTAGCGCTCGCTCACATGCGCGCACACAACTAAAGACGCAAAAGAGAGCTACCGTCTCAGTCCATAATCTATTGTGGCACACATTCCCACTACCCCCGGTAATCGGCGCTAGGCTTGACCCTGTGACTACCGATATTCCCGATTTCGTTACCCCCACCTTTAACCCCGATAACCTAGGCGAAGACTACAGCCAACATGTCATCGAACTCGGCCAGGATCCCGACGGTGAGGGATCCGTACACGCGGTATTGGTCCGCTACTGCCCCGACTCGTCGGCAAGCGACTTCCAAAAACGTCCGGCGGTTCTATGGATTCACGGGATGTCGGACTATTTCTTCCAGAAGCACGTGGCGGAGCGGTACCACGCCGAAGGCTACGCCTTTTACGCTATTGACCTGCGTAAGTGCGGGCGCGCACACCAACCGGGGCAGACTTGGCATGGCTGCAGCGATCTAACGAATTACTTCGAGGATCTCAACAGGGCACTCGCAGTGTTAGACCACGCCGGTCATACAACTGTCACTGTTAATGCGCACTCCACTGGTGGTCTCATTGCCGTGCTCTGGCTCGATTGGTTACGAAGCACAGGCGGCCATTGCCCGCAAGCACCCAATATTTTCGTCACAGCTGCCGTCTTGAACTCACCGTGGCTGACTCTGCACGTTTCCCGGGCAAAGGCTCCCGTGTACTCGCTGGTGACTCGCGTTATGTCGCGGATTCGCCCTAACAGTCTCATTCCGGTGCAGTCTGCGGGCGGCTATGGCAAATCCATTAGCGCCGACCACCAGGGACGCTGGGAGTACAACCGCACTTTCAAGCCGCTGGCTGGCCATGACAAGAACTGGCGTTGGCTCAATGCCATCATCGTCGGCCAGCAACGTGTCAGCCGCGGTATCGATACCGGCGTGCCGACGCTCGTCCTCCACTCGGACAACTACCTTCTCGGCTCCGACTACACACCGGAGCACAGCCGCGTTGACTCTGTCCTCAACACTGAGCAAATTGCCGATGCCACTGCCCACTTGGGACCGCAGGCTCGCAACGTCGCGATTCCGGGTGCTCTCCATGACGTCTACCTTTCCGCACCCGAAGCACTTGACCGCGCTTTTAATGAGACCTTTCAGTTCCTTGCCACAGTCAATCCAGGAGACAGCTCAAAATAGGAGCACAGAATAGGAACTCGGAATAAATCAGCATTCAGTACGGTTGAACCAAACTAGTTTGACCAGAATGCTAGGAGTGCTTGTGACCACTGAGAATTCGCCTGAGACTACCCCACGCCACTACGACGTCATCATTATCGGAACCGGGTCCGGCAATTCCATTCCAGCCCCAGCCTACGACAATGTCCGTATCGCTCTGGTGGAGGAAGGACGCTTCGGCGGTACTTGCCTCAACGTTGGGTGTATTCCCACCAAGATGTTCGTTCTGGCCGCTGATGCCGCCCGCAACATCCGCGAGGCCAGCCGCCTGGGTGTGCACGGCACCTTCGACTCCGTTGATCTCAAGCAAATCCAGGATCGCGTTTTTGCCCAGCGCGTCGACCAGATTGCCGACGGCGGCGAGGCATACCGCCGCGGGGACGAGACTCCCAATATCGATGTCTACGACCGGCACGCAACGTTCGTCGGCCGCCGCACTATTCGCACTGGCATCGGCGAGGAAACCGTCGACATCACAGCCGACAACATCATCATCGCTGCAGGCTCCCGCCCTCACGTTCCGGGCCTCATCGCAGACTCCGGGGTCGATTACTACACCAACGAGAACATCATGCGCGTCGACAAGCTCCCGCGCGAAATGATCGTCGTCGGCGGCGGCTACATCGCTAGCGAGTTCGCGCACGTCTTCGCCTCCTTCGGTACGAAGGTGCACATGCTGGTGCGCTCCGATGTCATGCTGCGTGGCTCAGACGCCGCTATCTCCGAGCGCTTCCACGAGGTTGCCGCCCGCGACATTGACATCCGCATGAACACCTCCATCACTGAACTCTCCCAGGAGGGCGAGATCGTCACGGCCACGCTTGACGACGGCACGGAGATCGCAGCCGATGCCCTGCTCGTGGCAACCGGACGCATTCCCAACGGTGACCGTATGGACCTTGCAGCCGGTGGTGTGGAGATGCACGACGATGGTCGCATCAAGGTTGACCAGAACGGCCGCACCTCTGCCGAAGGTGTGTGGGCGCTGGGCGATGTCTCTAGCCCGTACCAGCTGAAGCATATTGCCAACCATGAGGCCAAGGTTGTCTTCCACAACGTGCTGAACCCGTCGGACCTGCGCGAATTTGACCACCGCTACATTCCGTCGGCAGTCTTCTCACATCCGCAGATTGGTCAGGTCGGTATGACCGAGGATGAAGCTCGCGCCTGGGCTGCGGAAAATGGCACGGAGATTACCGTGAAGGTACAGAACTACGGCGATGTCGCCTACGGCTGGGCGCTGGAGGATCGCGACGGCTTCGCTAAACTGATTGCGGACCGCTCCACCGGCCGCCTGCTGGGTGCGCATTTCATCGGCGAGCAGGCTGCCACCCTAGTGCAGCAGTGCATCCAGATGATGAGCTTCGAAATGGATGTGCGCGAAGTTGTCAAGGGCCAGCACTGGATCCACCCAGCACTGCCAGAGCTGATTGAAAACGCAATCCTGGGCCTGGAGTTCGATAACTAGCCCAGCTGTTCAATACCTGTGGCCTGGGCCAATGCGGGCCCAGCCAGGTACTTCTCGACTGCATTGGCCAACAGGTCGACCTGCAGCAGCCGTTCTCCGGCAAACGAAGTATTAGGACTGACCTCAAAGCCGTCCCGACCGACGGCAACTGCAACTTCCATCAGCAACTCACGGCGCGCCTGATCATTTTCCAGGTAGCCGTGGCGGTGCGTGCCCATCACCATGCCACGCCGCGCCCCTTCTTCAGGCTCAGTGATAAAAGGCGCCTCGCTGCTTCGCACAACCTGTCCATTGTGGACTTCGTAAGAGCCATCCGGGTGGCTCACCAGCGTCTTCGTCCCCGCGAATTCAATGTCGGTATCGAACACGCCAAGCCCGTTCACTGTCCCGGCTACCGACTCCACCGAGTCAGTGATGGTGGTGCAGAGCATTTGGAACCCACCGCAGATGCCAATCAGCGGCAGCCCTCGGGCGGCTCGGTTCTCCAGTACGTCGTCAAGCCCACGCTCGCGCAACCACTTGAGATCGGCGACCGTCGACTTCGTCCCGGGCAACACGACCAGGTCGGCGCGAGCAACGACCGACGGATCGACCGTCCACTGCACGTGTACCCCTGGTTCACAGGCAAGCGCTTCGATATCGGTGGCGTTGGACACGCGCGGCAAGCGAATGGCGGCCACGGACAACGTTTCCGTACCCAGCGGTGCGTTCGCCGGCCCTACCGACGCACCAGCGACTGTGCCGAGCGAATCCTCCGCATCGATCCACAGCCCCGGAATAAAAGACACTACGCCGAGTACGGGCACGCCGGTGTGCTCGCGCACCACGTCCAATCCCGGTGTCAACAGCGAAACATCGCCCCGGAACTTGTTGACGATAAAACCGGTAATCCGCGCGCGGTCTTCGGGGCTCAAAATTGCATGCGTGCCGACGAAATGTGCAAGCACCCCACCGCGGTCGATGTCGCCGGCGACCACAACCGGCAAATCAGCGAGCTCTGCCAAGCCCATGTTGGCGATGTCTGACTCTCGCAGATTGACCTCGGCAGGACTACCAGCGCCTTCGCACAGGACGACATCGAACTGCCCCCGCAGCTCTTCCAATGTCTCCGCGACTACCCCGCGCAACGCTTTTCGACGCGACCGGTACGTCAGAGCGCTCACATGCCCATCGGCTTTGCCCTTCACCACCACCTGACTAGTGTGGTCCGAGCCCGGCTTGAGAAGCACCGGGTTAAAGGAGACATCCGGCTCCAGCCCACAGGCGAGCGCCTGCAGAGCCTGCGCGCGCCCAATCTCGCCGCCGTCAAGCGTGACAGCGCAGTTGTTGGACATGTTCTGTGCTTTGAAGGGTGCGACCTTCACGCCGCGGCGCGCGAGCAGCCGACACATGCCGGCGACCAGAACCGACTTACCGGCATCTGAGGTGCAGCCGGCAATCAGAGCTGCAGGGGCCTGCACGGGTTAGGCCTCGGGCTTCCAACCAGTTTGGAACTGACCTGGCACGTTCTGCTCATCCGGCAGAGTGAGGATTTCATAGCCGTCGGAGGTCACCAGCACCGTGTGCTCGAACTGGGCGGTGAACTTGAAGTCATCATTCTGCACAGTCCAGCCATTATCCCAGATGTGGTACGGCAGCTCACCAAGGTTAATCATCGGCTCAACAGTCAAGGTCATGCCCGGCTCGAAAATGGTGTCCTGGCTCGGCTCATCGTAGTGGAGAACGATTAAACCATTGTGGAACGTGGTACCGACACCGTGACCGGTGAAGTCCCGAACGGTGTTGTATCCAAAACGCTTAGCGTAAGACTCGATTACGCGGCCGATGACATTAATCTCACGGCCCGGCTTGATGACCTTAATGCCGCGCATGGTGGCGTTGTAAGTGCGCTCCACTAGCTGGAGGTGCTCCTCCGAGACATTGCCCGCGAGGAAAGTCGCGTTGGTGTCACCGTGGACGCCGTTCTTGTATCCGGTGACGTCGACATTGACGATATCGCCGTCTTCAATAACCTGAGTGTCCGGAATACCGTGGCAGACAATCTCATTGAGAGACACACAGCACGACTTCTCGAAACCGCGGTACCCCAGCGTGGACGGGTAGGTGTCGTGATCCAACAGGTACTCGTGCACCACCCGGTCAATCTCATCCGTGGTCACGCCCGGAGTTACGGCCTTGCCGGCCTCCACCAACGCGTTGGCAGCAATGCGAGAGACCTCTCGCATATTTTCAATATCTTCCGGAGTCTGTACCAGCGGCTCGCCGACGCCTTCCTGAACCTCGTCCTTCCAGGCGTACTCCGGCCGTTCAATATGTGCCGGAACAGTGCGAATTGGCGTGGACTTTTGCTGAGTAAGTGGAGAACGCTGAGTCATGGAACATACTCTACCCCTACCCCCGGATTAGCCTTTCGGCCTGTGCCGGTTTCGAAGCCAGAAATGCTCTAGCCCTCGTCTCCTGAACCTTCATCCATATTGGCGAAGAAGGCATCGGTAATCGCCACGGCATGCTCCGAACCACCACCGCCAACGATAAGCGTGGCAAAGGCCAAATCATCGCGGTAGCCAGTAAACCAAGCGTGGGAGCCGCCAGCGTACTCGGCCTCACCGGTCTTTGCATAAACTTCACCTCGACCGGCAATGGCCGAACCAGTACCAGAGGTCACCACCGCCCGCATGAGTGTGCGAACCTCATTCAAAACCTCAGGCGGCAGTGGCTTTGATACCTGCGACTGCCAGGTTCCCGCGCTTGGCACGAGTGACGGTGTCGGAGTGCGTCCGGCCGCCACCGTCGCGGAAACCAGCGCCATGCCAAACGGGCTGGTCAAGTCATTGCCCTGCCCATAGCCCGCATCGATACGCTCGACTTCATCACTGCCATCAGACACGCTGCCGGTAATAGTGTCGAGGCCCGCGATGTGATAGTTGATGCCGATGCCGAAGTTCTTGGACTCCTCCTTGAACTGCCCTGGCTCCAACTTGTGAGAGATGTTGCCAAACGTGGTGTTACAAGACCGCGCGAACGCATCGCTCAGCGAGGTATTCCCGACACCACTTCCGTTGTAGTTGGTGACAATACGCGGCCCGATCTCCATCGAACCTGGGCACGGCACAGTCGATCCCGCATTTAGCCCCTCGTGCTGCACACCTGCGGCGGCAGTAACAATCTTGTACGTCGATCCCGGCGGGAACTGTCCCATCAGCGCAAGGTCGCCGTCCTTATCTGCTTCCGCTGTCTGTGCTACCGCCAGAATCTTGCCCGTAGACGGCTGCACAGCCACCAGCATTGCCTTAGCATCTTGCCGCGTATCGACGGCCTTTTGCGCTGCGTCCTGCACCTTTTTACTAATTGATGCCTGCACCGCCGGCGCTACATCCGGAGACACCTCATAGAGGGTGCCGACGACGGCTCCGCCCTCGTTGGCCGCCACGATATTCCAGCCATCGGCACCGTGATCACCGGTGTCCACTAGTCTTTCCACGCGGCTCATCAAATCGGGCGCGAACCCCGGGTCGGGTCGCACCATAGCGGCTTCATCGTTAACCGAAATTCCATCAATGTCAGCGAGATCATCTTTGACACGCTGTGGCGTGGATGCCGGCAACACGATCAGCGAAAAATTACCCCTTCCGCCGCTCGCCTGCTCCCCCACAGCGCGTGCGTCAAGCTTCGGACCGTCTTCCGGCATTTCATTATTGATGACCGTCGCCGCCCGGTTAATCGACGACTGCACATTCTCCGCCCCATCACGATGGAGAATTACCCGGTGCACAGTCCCTGGCTCGAGCAAGGCCGCACCGTCCGAGCCAACCACAGACGGACGTGGAGCTGCGATAGTGCGCAATTCTGGGTGTTGGTTACGCCCCAGCTGTGGATGCAGGGATGCTGGCGACCAGCGCAATGCCCAATCCCGTTGCCCAGTCTCAGTCTTGGTCAGTGTGAAAGTGGTGTCATATCCCCAGCGTCGCTGATGCGGCAGCTGCCAATTCATGGTGACTTCGGCCGAGGACTGATTCGAGCTGGTATCGATACCCTCGATTTCATAGTCAAGCCCCTCCGGCTGAAGGCCGTCGGTGGCCGCATTCAGATCCCCCTCAGCGGAATCCGGATGATCGGTCAGCGCCGCCGCCTTAGCGACATCCCCTCCCGCCAGCGCCCCAAGGAATTCCTCAAGCACCTCGCGCCCGGTGTCAGGCCGCGGCGTACACGCGGCGGATGACAACACCAGACCCGTGATTGCCACAGCCGAGATACTGCGAAGCAGGGGCTTGCGGCGCGAAGTTTGTTCCATGTGGGCTGACGTTAGCACCGCTTTGCTTTACGACGACGCTGGCGCGCCGCAACCTGCTATCAGCGGTTCAGCACAATTGGATTGACCACGTCAGCAGCCATAACCAGAACGCCGAAGACCAGCAAAACTGCGGTAAAGGCCATAGTAATTGGCATGAGTTTGGTGTAATCGGCAGGCCCAAGCGCAGGCTTACCGAATGCCTTGCGAATCAGGTCGCGGATGCGCTCATAAATAACAACGGCGATGTGGCCACCGTCGAGTGGCGGCAACGGCACGAGGTTGAACACGGCCAGGAAATAATTGAGGTTAGCCAGCAACAGAAAGAATGACGGCCACTGGTTCATCTCCACCAATTCACCACCGGCACGCGACGCGCCGACGACACTCATTGGGCTGGCCGGGTCACGCTGAGCACCAAAGATAGAGGCGACCACGCCGGGAACCTTCTCCGGAATGGAGAGCAGCCCGTTCCAAACCGCCCCGAAAAGGCTGCCTGTGAAGCTGGCCGCACCGCCGATGGCAGTCACTGCGTTGTACTCGTGAAGGATGGTCTCTGGTCGCTGGAAGGCGATACCAATTGCTGGCTGGTCGATGTCCTGCCCGTCGTTAGTCTTGCGCTTGACGACTTCCGGGGTGACCGTGACCGTCTCGGAGGTGCCATTGCGGTCGATGGTCATTTTGATGTCGCCACCTGCAGAGCTGCCAATAAGCGACACAGCCTCGGGGTAGGACGTGATCTTGGTGCCATTGATCTTCTCAATCACATCTCCGGCACGTAGCCCTGCGCGCTCTGCAGGACCGGAACCAGTGCAGGGCTCCAGCGTGCCGTCGGCACGCTGTGCCGGCGAGACGCACTGCACCGCCTGAATGCGTGGCGCCATTTCCTTACCCATGTTGGGCAAACCCCACGTCACGGCAATGAAGTAAAGAATGATGAATCCAACGATGAGGTTCATTGCCACCCCACCGAGCATCACGATAATGCGCTGCCACCACGGCTTCTTGTACATGGCGTAGGGTTCTTCGGCAGGATCGATTGGATCCATAGCGGTCATACCTGCGATGTCGCAGAATCCGCCAAACGGAACTGCCTTTACTCCATACTCGGTGTCATGCCCTCCTGCCGCAGCGTGATGCCGCTTGAAGGAAAACAGCGTTGGGCCGAAACCAATGAAGTACCGACGCACTTGCATTCCACACAGTCGAGCTGCGGTGAGATGGCCCCATTCGTGAAGGGCGATTGTCACCGCGATGCCGATTGCGAAGAGTAAAACTCCAAGAAGAAATGTCACGAGTGCTCACCCTACCCCCACTTTGGGCAAACGAGCACACCGGCGGAGAGTTTCCGGCCGGGCGAAGTCCCAATTTCAGCAAGTTCTAAGGTATCCTTACACCCGATACTCAAGATTGTCTGAAAATGCGCTCAGTCGCTTTCAGCAAAATCGCAGATAGACTGAAGTGCATATAGAGTGCAATTCGCCGAAAGTGTTTACAGGAGGACTTTCAAGTGAGCAACCACGAGCCAAAGGAAGAGATTTACCGCGGCGTCAGCACCCTCGACGAGCCGTCGGCGAAGTGGGGCTGGCACGGCATTAGCAAGAGCGCTATGCAGAAGGCCGGCTGGATTTCCGTGATTTTCCTGCTGGGTATGACCATTGGTAACCACAAGGGCAACGTCGAGAACTGGTGGCTGGTCGCCATCGCCGCCCTGATTGCTATTGGCCTGCTGCTGCAGTTGTTCGCCCCGCAGGGTTCTCAGGTCCGCACCGTTACCGGTCACAACAAGCCGGAAGGCCACATTGAGCCGGAGTGGGCACGTGACCAGGTTAACGGCACTGGTGTCTACGCTAACCTGACCGACTCTCAGCTGCGCTCCTGGAACCGCCTGCCGGAAGGACAGAACCAGTAGAGTTAGCCACTTTTGCAGAAAGTCTGGCCTAACAGCTCTATAGCGACAGCTCTATAGCGCTACAGCGCACAAAAAGATCCGCACCGAATTCGGTGCGGATTTTTGCTATTCAGCGACTAAACTTCTTCAGCCGCCAGCTGACCACACGCTGCCGCAATCTCGTTGCCACGGGTATCGCGGACCGTGCACGGTACCCCCTGGGCCTGTACGCGGCGGACGAACTCCTCCTGCTGCTTCTTCGGGGAGGCGTCCCACATCGAACCCGGAGTTGGGTTGAGCGGGATTAGGTTGACGTGGACACGTGAGCCCAGAGCATTGTGGAGCTTCTTACCCAACAGGTCTGCACGCCAATCCTGGTCGTTAATATCGCGAATCAAAGCGTACTCAATAGATACGCGACGGCCTGTCTTGTCTGCGTAGTAGCGAGCTGCATCGAGTACCTCGGCCACTGTAAAGCGATTGTTGATCGGTACCAGCTCGTCGCGAAGCTCGTCATCCGGAGTATGCAGAGACACCGCGAGAGTTACTGACAGGTACTCGTCGGCAAGCCGTCGGATATTCGGCGCGAAACCAACCGTAGAGACGGTGACATTGCGCATCGAGATGCCAAATCCCTCCGGCGAGGGCCGCGTGATGCGATGGACGGCGGCGAGAACACGATTGTAGTTCGCGAGCGGCTCGCCCATGCCCATGAATACGATGTTGGTCAGACGACCGCCCTCAGCTGCCATAGTGGCAGCGGCCTCACGCACCTGGTCGACAATCTCCGCGGTGGAGAGATTACGCTGCAGACCGCCTTGCCCCGTCGCGCAGAATGGGCATGCCATACCGCAACCGGCCTGTGAGGAAATACAGAGGGTCGCACGCCCCGGGTACTTCATCAGCACGGATTCCAGCAGCGTACCGTCACCTGCACGCCACAGAGTCTTACGAGTCTCGCCGTCATCACAGGTGATGTGGCGAACGGGAGTCAACAGAGGTGGGAAGAGACTGTCCTTGACCTTTTGACGATCTGCTTCTGGCAGGTCAGTCATCGTCATAGGGTCAGCCTCAAGCCGACCGTAATAGTGCCGGGCAATCTGATCGGCACGGAAGGCCGGCAGGCCCAGTTCCTTGACCGCAGCCTTCCGTTCCTCAACATCGAGGTCCGCAAAATGGGTCGCGGGCATGCCGCGACGTGGAGCTTTAAGAACGATTGGAAGTGAAGATGCCATGATGACACCCATTTTCGCATGTAATGACGGTTTTGGCCTAATGAGTGACTCGGCAGCCGCAACTAAGTGAACCTTTATAAGTGGTACATACCTGCCAAAACGTGTTGAATGATAGGTATGACTAACGCTAATCAGCCGAATAACGACAGTCCGCTTTTCGACGACGTTCCGTCGTACTCCCCAAATGATTCCGTGGCTCCTGCACCTGAGCAGGACAACCTTCCAGAGCCAGTCGTTGACGCGCCGACAGAGAAGGACTCCGCACCGGAGCCAGCGCCCGCCCCTGGCCAGCGTAAGGTGAAAAAGACCACTGCGGGCTCTATGTGGATTGGCCTGGTCATCAGTGCAGTTTTGCTGATCGTACTGCTGGTGTTCATTCTGCAGAATCAGCAGGAGACCGCACTAAACCTGTTCGGCTGGACCTGGAACTTCCCAGTCGGCGTCGGAATGCTGTTCGCTGCCATCCTCGGCGCCCTCATCACCGCACTCATCGGTGGCTGGCGAATGTTTGATCTGCGCCGCCAGATTCGTAAGGGCGGCAACTAAAGGCCGATTGAACCAGCCGAATTAAACTAGGCTGAATAGCTGCAATATCAGCCACGTCATCGCGGCTGATGGCAGCATGCCATCCAGGCGGTCCATCAGACCGCCGTGGCCCGGCAAAATCGAGGACATATCTTTAATCCCCAGATCTCGTTTGAACTGGGACTCCATCAGGTCACCAAGCGTAGCCGAGATAACCAGGGCGATGCCCAGCACGATGCCCTGCCACCACGGCGCGTGCAACATAAAGATCGCACAGAGCGCTCCAGTAATGGTGGCGAGTACAAGAGAGCCGCCGAACCCTTCCCAGGATTTTTTAGGGCTTACCTTTGGGGCCATCGGATGCTTTCCGAACATTACACCAGCGGCATAGCCTCCGACGTCATTTGAAATAACCCCAATCATGAAGGTCACAATGACCAGACGCGGATCAACTCCCCAGGGATTGTCCATGCGTACCAGCTGCACTGCTAGCGCGGCAAAGAACGGAATCCACATCATCACGAAAACACCGACTGCGACATCCCGCAGCCAGTTCCGTGGTGCTTCGGCCATCCCGTGTAAGAACAGACGAACGACCAGCAAGAGCATCAGAGTCGCGGCCAGGCCCATGACCAAACCGTCAATCCCCCAGTAGGCAGACAACCACACCATCAGCTGTCCGCCGAGAATCAATACCGGGCGAGGGACCTGCCAATCGGACTCACGGAGCCGCTCGCAGACCTCCCAGGTTGCGAGACCAACCGCCGCGGCGACCAGAACGGTCCAGGCGAGCGCCCCCAGTAGCAAGCCGATGATGACGACTGCACCAAGTGCTACGCCCACCGTGATTGCAACCGGCAGGTTCCGACCTGCTGAGTTGCGTGGCTTAATGAGCCGTAGTTCGTCTAGAACACGTTCCTTATTGGACGCTGGCTTCGACGTTGGCATTGGCGCCTCAAATCCCCTCTCCCGGTTGAATATGAAGGCCTAAACCTCCATCAATTCCGCTTCCTTGCGTTCAACCAAGGAGTCCACCTGCTCGACGTAGTTCTTGGTGACCTGGTCCAGCTCCTTTTCGCCTGCCTGCACCTCGTCCTCGCCAGCATCGCCGTCCTTCTGAATCTTCTTCAGAGTTTCCATGCCCTTACGACGGACATTGCGAATCGCGATCTTGGCGTCTTCGCCCTTCGAACGTGCGACCTTAACCATCTCACGACGACGCTCCTCGGTCAGCTGCGGGATAGTTACGCGCAGGACCTGGCCATCATTAGTCGGGTTCACACCCAGGTCGGAGTTGCGAATCGCGTTTTCGATGTCGCCCATGACGCTCAGCTCATACGGCTTAATCAGCAGCATGCGCGGCTCTGGAACCGAAATGGTAGCCATCTGGGTAATCGGAGTCGGAACACCGTAGTACTCCGCAATAACGCCGTTGAACATTGCCGGGTTCGCACGGCCAGTGCGAATGTGGGTCAGCTCCTCGCGGCAGTGTTCTACGGAGCTACCGTACTTTTCTTCACAGTCAAGCAGGACTTCATCAATCATTGTGTTTTTAACCTCGGGTTTCTACGCGGGTTCTAGATAGTTCTAGAGCGCTCTGTGGAAAGAACGTATTACGAACAAATTTATCAGCTGTGGACGAGAGTACCGATTTGCTCACCGGCTACCGCGCGCGCAATGTTTCCGTCGGTAAGCAGATTAAACACGAGAATCGGCATGTTGTTGTCCATGCACAGGGAGAAAGCGGTGGCATCCGCAACGCGCAGGTCGCGTTCCAGAACCTCACGGTGGGTGATGTCGTCGAACAGCTCTGCGTCCGGCACCTCACGTGGGTCGGCCGTGTAGACACCGTCAACGGCCTTGGCCATCAGCAGTACCTCGCAGCCGATCTCCAGGGCGCGCTGGGCGGCGGTGGTGTCGGTGGAGAAGTACGGCATACCCATACCTGCACCAAAGATGACCACGCGGCCCTTCTCCAGGTGGCGCTTAGCACGCAACGGCAGGTACGGCTCCGAGACCTGTGCCATGTTGATTGCAGTTTGAACGCGGCAGTCCACGCCCTCCTGCTCGAGGAAGTCCTGCAGAGCCAGGCAGTTCATGACCGTGCCCAGCATGCCCATGTAGTCAGAGCGTGCGCGGTCCATGCCGCGCTGCTGAAGCTGTGCGCCACGGAAGAAGTTACCTCCGCCAATGACGACACAGACCTCGACGCCCTTTCGGGAAACTTCCGCAATCTGTCGGGCAACGTTTTGCACCACGTCCGGGTCAACGCCAACCTTGCCGCCACCGAACATCTCACCACCGAGCTTGAGCATCACACGTTTGAAGCCATTGCGCTCGACAGATTCTGCCATGACCATGCACCTTTCTCACACCGTTTAAAAAGTCGCAGACGAGTCTACCCGGTCACGACAGCAAGGCACACTTGACGCTCCGCATTGTCTGCAACATGGCAGCAAAATGCCCCACCCGAAGCAATCGGATGGGGCATTCACACTAGCTAGCAGCTAGAGGTTAGAGCACAAATTACAGCGAATTAGTGCTGACCAACCTCGAAGCGGACGAAACCGGTCAGGGTAACGCCAGCCTCTTCCATGAGCTGCTTAACGGTCTTCTTGCTGTCAGCGACGGACGGCTGCTCCAGCAGAACAACGTCCTTGTAGAAGCCGTTCAGACGGCCCTCGACGATCTTGGCGATAGCCTGCTCCGGCTTGCCCTCTTCGCGAGTAATCTTCTCGTAGACAGCGCGCTCTGCCTCGACGCGGTCAGCCGGGACATCCTCGCGGGACAGGTACTGAGCCTTCAGAGCGGCAACCTGCATAGCTGCTGCGTGAGCAGTCTCTGCAGCGCCCTCTCCCTCACCGGTGTAAGCAACCAGAACACCGACAGCTGCCGGCAGGTCTGCTGCACGGCGGTGCAGGTAGACAGCGATGTTGTCGCCCTCGAGAGTAGCAGCGCGACGCAGCTCCAGCTTCTCACCGATCTTTGCGGAGAGCTCCTGGGTAGCCTCAGCTGCGGTCTGACCGTCGAGGTCAGCTGCTGCGAGCTCTTCCGGGGAGTTTGCCTTGACTGCTGCGGCAGCGTCGGCGACCTTGTTGGCGAAGTCGATGAACTCCTGGTTCTTGGCAACGAAGTCGGTCTCGGAGTTGACCTCGACCATGGTGTTACCAGAAACAGCAATCAGGCCCTCGGCAGCGGTGCGCTCTGCACGCTTGCCGACGTCCTTTGCGCCCTTAATGCGCAGGATCTCGACAGCCTTGTCGAAATCGCCGTCGGTCTCGACGAGTGCGTCCTTACAAGCCTTCATGCCGGAGCCGGTCAGCTCACGGAGCTTCTTGACGTCAGCAGCAGTGAAATTCGCCATGCTGGGCGTTCCTCCTTGTGGTGGTTAGAACTTGTGGTGGTTAGAAAGTTCAGCTTTACTCAGCGGATGCCGTCTCAGTTGCAGCGGAGCCCTCGGCGTCCATCTCTGCAGCCTGGTCGGTGTTCTCAGCGGCGGACTCGATCGGAGCGTCGCCTGCTGCTTCGCGAGCAGCGTTGGCCTCGCGCTCAGCGCGAGCCTTGCGGCCCTCTTCAACAGCGGTGGAGATGATGCGGGTCAGCACGGAAGCAGCGCGGATTGCGTCGTCGTTGCCCGGGATCGGGAAATCAACGTCATCCGGGTCGCAGTTGGTGTCCAGGATGGCAACAACCGGAATGCCCAGCTTCTTAGCCTCGGAGACAGCGATGTGCTCCTTGTTGGTGTCAACAATCCACAGTGCGGACGGAACCTTGGACATGTCGCGAATACCGCCCAGGGTGCGCTCCAGCTTGGTGCGCTCACGGGTCAGCATCAGGATTTCCTTCTTGCCGCGACCCTCGTAGCCGTTCTCAGCAGCGTCCATTGCCTGAAGCTCCTTCAGGCGAGCCAGGCGCTTGGAAACGGTGGCGAAGTTGGTCAGCATACCGCCGAGCCAGCGGTGGTTGACGTACGGCATGTCAACGCGCTCTGCCTCGTTCTGAACGGCTTCCTGAGCCTGCTTCTTGGTACCGACGAACAGGATGTTGCCACCGTGAGCGACAGTCTCCTTGACGAACTCGAAAGCCTCGTCGATGTAGGTCAGGGTCTGCTGCAGGTCGATGATGTAGATGCCATTGCGCTCGGTGAAGATGAAACGCTTCATCTTCGGGTTCCAACGACGGGTCTGGTGACCGAAGTGGACACCTGCATCGAGCAGTTCTCGCATGGATACAACAGCCATGTCATATTCAGGGAAGATCCTCACGTCCAGCCTGACTAGGGCTGCGGCTGCTTCCCTTCCTTTCTTATCCGATATAGGTGGTTACAGTTCACGCACAGGCTTTCCCTGTGCCCTAGCGCTCCCCCGCTGCCTCACACCCGACAGATATCCTGCCGAGCACCCGTGAACCAGCCGGAATGGGTCGCGCGCGTAGTCTTTGTGCTAATGCCCGCCCATTAAGGCAGACACCGCGAGCGTAATCTTATCTGATACATCGCGCAGGTCGCAATATCTGACACGCCCTGCTATCCACAGGACAAAAAGTCATCCACAGCTAGAACCGTTTGCAATGCACTGCCGCTTGTCGACGGGTGTAGCGTCCGCCACACTATCGCGCATGACAACCAAGCAGAGTTTCAGGCGCTCGCTAATGCGCACATTAGCGCTATTCGTGCTCGCTGTCGCGCTAACAACACCCCCAAGCCCACCTGCAGCTACCGGCGAGCCAATATCCGCTATTACGCATACTTTCCCTGTGCACGGCAAAGTTCTACGCTTCTACACCCCACCGGAAAAACGCTGGCAGCCTGGACATCGCGGAGTAGACCTGAACGCCTCCCCGGGCCAGCCAATCCGCGCCTCAGCTCCCGGTGTGGTGCATTTCGCCGGTTCGATCGCCGGAATGACTTCCGTGTCAATCATGCACGCCGATGGCATCCGCACAACCTATCAGCCCATAGATACCGCGTTAGAAAAGGGAGACCACGTGGCCGCTGGCCAGGTGATTGGTCATCTTGTGGTCAACGCCAAACATCCCGAACCGGGCCTGCATTGGGGCGCACTGCGCGGCAAAGACTATCTCAACCCACTGGATTTGATACAGCGGAGACCAATCGTGCTCAAGCCTGTACGCAATTAAACAACCCTGCGCAATTAAGCGCGCGGATGTGCCCGCTTATGTACTTCACGGAGACGATCCGCTGAGACGTGGGTATAAATCTGCGTGGTCGCCAGACTCGAATGACCGAGCATCTCCTGCACCACACGCAAGTCAGCGCCACCTTCCACCATGGCCGTGGCCGCAGAATGTCGGAGAGCATGCGGTGAAACATCAGCCCATTTATGAATAACTCGGCGCGCCTGACGAGGATTCAATCTACCTCCACGCACACCGAGAAAAAGCGCATGTTCGGCCTGTGCGGAAGCATGAAAGCTTCCACGCACCTGGAGCCAGCCTTTGAGTGCCGCCTCCGCTGGTGCACCGAAGGGCACGATGCGCTGCTTGTTCCCCTTACCCACTACCGAGATGATGTGGCGGGAAAAGTCCACATCTGAGACGTCGGCCTTGCACAGCTCTTCTACACGCATCCCGGTGGCATACAACAGTTCCACAATGGCCAAGTCGCGAGCCGCAACTGCGCTGTCCTCGGATGAGACTTTCTCGATTGCCTCCTCAACCCTCTCCGGCGAGAGCACTTCCGGAAGATGCTGATGTTTCTTCGGCGTTGACAGCCGCAGCGACGGATCAGCATCGAGAATTTGCCGAGCTACGAGCCAACTACAGAACTGGCGAATGGACGTCGTTAAGCGAGCCAGCGATGACCGCGCAGCACCCTCCGCATGCTTCGCGCCGAGGTGCGCACGGATGACAGGGGTGGAGAGTTCACTGATGTGGTCCAGGCCGGCGAGGAGGGGGATGAGATCGGCTCGATAGGCACGGACGGTTGCGTCAGAGAGTCTGCGGGAATAAGTCAGCTCATCGAGAAAATCCATGAGCACGGCCTCAATATTGGCGGATAACCCGAGATCCAGCTCAGTCCTGTCGTCGTTATTGGTTGCGCGCTTCACGGTTCTGACCTTAGTAGATGCACACCGCGAGACCTCACCAGACAGCGGAAAAAGGCAGTGACTCCGACTTTCGCCAGAGCCACTGCCCTATTGCCTCACCCATGTCACAAGCCCGTTTCCGTAACAGTTACTTAGGCTTGCCTTGCCTATATTACTGAGCGTACAGAGAATTGCAATACCTAATTCAAGATTTTTTCGAGATTCTCTGCAGAAGGCTTTATTAGCGCCTCACTAACGCTTCTGTTCCTGGCGCAACCACCCACCCTCCACCCGACTGGTCAGCCCCTGTCCCTGCAGCTCCAGCAACAAATGTGTCGTAAGCGCCACGGCCAATCCCGCCTGCGCTGCGACTTCTCCCACCGGCGTTGGCTCCGCAGAATTCAGAGAGTCGTAGACAGCGAGCTCGTTTCGAGAAAGCTTCTGCACCGCCGACTTTTCCCACAACAATTCAAGCTGAGCATCCTCGTTCACTGTGCCAACTGACCGATACAGCGACCGCACATTATCGGCACTACACACCAGGACAGCCTCGCCACTGCGGATTAGGTCATGACAGCCAGAGGTAGTTTGCAGCGTCACCGGTCCCGGCACTGCTCCCAAGGGCTTGTTTAGCCTCACTGCCCAGTGCGCTGTGTTGCGCGCCCCTGAACGCCAGCCCGCCTCGACGATTGTGGTTGCTCGCGATAGGGCCGCTACCAGACGATTCCTAGTCAAAAACCGATGCCGCGCAGGTCGCACCCCCAGTGGATACTCCGTAATCAGCGCACCCCGCTCTGCAATCCCGTCGAAGAGTTCTGCATGCGCCCGCGGATAGTCAACCCCTACACCACCGGCTCCGACCACAACCGTAGTGCCGCCAGCGTCGAGCGCAGCTCGATGCGCCGCGGCATCAATACCCAACGCACCACCACTGATGACACTAACCCCCGCATTCGCGAACTGCCCCGCGAATTGGGCCGCCACCTGTGTCCCGTAGCTGCTGGCCATCCGCGTTCCGACAATCGCCACCGCTTCACTGACCACGTCCCGCAAGTCACGGCCACGCACCCACAGCGCAAGTGGTGGTGCATCGGCGCGGTCACGGACTTCGAGCGTCGTAAAGCAGGACAGCAGCTCCCCCGGCCACTCTGGGTGCCCCGGATAAATAAGACGCCACCCCATCGCTGCCGCCAGCTCCAAATCGTGGCCGCTCTGGTCAACGTCGGCCCGTGCCTGCGTCGTATTGAGCAGACCTTCCGGCAGCCCGGCGCGAGCCTTGATCCTCTCTGCTACCTCTACCGGCCCAAACTCCGTCACGAGCCGCACAATCTGCGGATGCGTCGCCTCTATCACACGATTCAGGTAAGCCCACGCGTGAATTTCGTCCATTTCTCCCCCTTGATAGTGGTTCGGTTGTATTAGCCGCCCTCGCGGTCATGCAGCTGGCAGGCACGTTGCACGTGCTCGAAGGTAAACGCGTCTACTCCCCCGAGGTCTGCGAGCGTCCACGCCACTGCGATTACTTTGTCCACTCCCCGCTGGGTAATCTCTCCGTTCCTCAACTGGAAGTCCAATAACGCCATCGCTTCTTCGTCTAAGCCCGCGTGACGACGGAGAAGCGAGCGTGGCACACTCGCGTTGGTGACGGCTGCTTCGTCGGCAAGCCCCAGGGCCTGCCACCTATGTCGGGCACGGTCACGTGCGGCCTGTACCCGATCGCGAACGGCCGCGGAGGGCTCATTGTGTGCTTTGTTTTTAATTCCCAGCTTGGCCCCGGCAGGACTGAGCGTGACGTTGAGATCCATGCGATCGCGTAGCGGGCCCGATAATGCGCGACCATGCTTGGCTCGCTCGGTACTAGAACAGGTGCATTCGCTGGCATACGCCGCCCCACACCGACAGGGATTGGTCGCCATGACTAGTTGTGTTCTCGCCGGAAAGGTCACTCGATGGTGCGTACGCAGGTGGACGACCACCCCGTTTTCCATCGGCATCCGCAACGCATCCAATACCGCCGGGCGCATGAGGGTGATTTCGTCCAAGAACAGCACCCCATGGTGGGCAAGGCTAATCGCGCCGGGCTTGGGCACAGCACCGCCGCCGACTAACGCTGCCACAGTCGCGCTGTGATGTGGAGCCACAAACGGCGGATGTTGAATAAGAGTGTCCGCAGTATCGAGCGCTCCGGCCACCGAATGCAGCGCGGTGACCTCCAGCTGCTGCCACTTCTGCAATGGCGGCAGAATTGTGGGCAAGCGCTCAGCGAGCATGGACTTCCCAGTTCCCGGAGAACCCTGCATGAACAGATTGTGCCCACCTGCTGCGGCTACCTCGAGGGCGAAGCGGGCCTCAGGTTGGCCATCGACATCGGCCAGGTCTACCGAGAAGGCTTGTTCGCTGGGGTCGTCGTTAAGCGCGGTCGTCAAACCTGAGCCGGTGAGTACCCAGCCCCATAGCTGTGTGAGGTCGGCTGCGGTGCAGACTGCGATGCCGTCGACGAGCGCGGCCTCGGCGGCGTTGGCGGCGGGGACGACAACCCAACGGGCACCTGCCTCGCGGGCGGCAAGGACCTGCGGCAGCACTCCACGCACCGGGCGAATGGAACCGTCGAGCCCAAGTTCGCCAATGAGAACCGTGTGGCGGAGACGACCTCGGGCCTCCATGTCATCGCTGGTTGCGATAAGGATGGCGCAGACGATGGCGAGGTCAAAGCTAGTGCCGTGCTTGCGGATATGCGCCGGAGACAGACTCACCACGACTTTTGTCTTCGGCCAGGGCAACTGCGAGTTAGCAACCGCCGTGCGCACGCGATGTTTGGCTTCTCCGACGGCGGCATCGCCGAGCCCACCGATATACATTCCTGGCAAGCCACGCCCAACATCGGCTTCCACCTGCACAATAGTTCCTTCAATGCCGCTGAGGCTGACTGCAAGAGCTGTACCGACAGTCATCTAGCCGTCCCACATGATCGCGTCGCTGATTGCGGGAATGTACGTAACTGCAACGACTGGAGGACCGGACGAAGGGCTGGACACTGTGACTTCTGCGCAGTCGATAACTACGGACTCTAACCAGTAGGTAGAACTCTCTGACAGCCACTGTGCCGCCGCCTTGCGCAAATGACGAAGCTTGGCTGCTGTGATGGACTCTCTGCCGTCCCCAAACTGACTACTTCGCGAGCTGCGCCGCGTTTTTACCTCCACAAAATGCAGCCTGCCGTCAACATCTTCAGCAATAAGATCGAGCTCATAGCGCCCCACCCGCTCATTCCGAGCAATAATTTCCCACCCCTGATCCTCCAACATCTCGGCGACGAAATCCTCCCCAAACGCGCCGAGCTGTCTCGTGGTTAGTTCTTCAAAGCTCTGTGTCATCGCCCTGGTCCCCCTGGTTCCCCGTTGAATTGTGCCTTGGCGGTTTACTGCCTAGACTTTTGCCGCCTTGGCGGTTCGGAAACACTCTTGCACAGCGGGCATGACAAAGGCCCTCCGATAAATGCTCAGAGGGCCCTAACTGTGGATAATTTTTCGACTGTGGATAACTGTTAGCAGCTAGCCATAACATGCGATGACAGGCGACGATACGCGGCGATAAACTACGGCAGTCGCAAGTCCGGCTTATCCAGTTCCTCGATATTGACATCCTTGAAAGTGATAACGCGCACGTAGCGGACAAACCGAGCCGGGCGATGGACATCCCACACCCACGCATCCGACATCCGCAGCTCGAAATAGACCTCGTTCTCGCTGTTGTGCGGAATCAGCTCCACAGCATTAGCAAGGTAGAACCTGCGCTCCGTCTCAACAACGTACGAAAACTGACTAACGACATCGCGGAACTCCTTGTACAGGGATAGTTCAACGTCGGCCTCGTAGTTTTCTAGATCTTCTGCGCTCACGACCGCGACGGCTCCTTCGAGTGTTTACATGTTGCTCTTTTTGTACATGTTGGTCTATTCGGGGTGCTCAAGATACTCCGCGTGTGCCAAGCGCACATTGCGGTATGACCACCGATGCTCCGGGGTTGCGCCATGGCGTGAAATCGCTTCCATATGCGATGACGTGCCGTAGCCCTTATGCCCCGCCAGACCATAGTCCGGATACTTCTCCGATAGGTCAACCATAATGCGGTCGCGGGTGACTTTGGCTAAGACACTCGCAGCAGCAATACATCGGCAAGCGGAATCACCACCAATCACGGGCAAATAGGGTGCCGTGAAGCCAGACACTTTGAGTGCGTCGGTAAGCACATAGCCAGGACGCTGTCCCAACCCGGCTACCGCGCGGCGCATTCCAGTGACATTCGCGTCCTGAATGCCGAATTGGTCGATGTAGGACGCGGGAATCGTCGTCACGCAAAAAGAGGTAGCGAAGCGTTGGATGAGCGGAAAGAGCCGTTCGCGTGCGGCTGGCGTGAGCTTTTTAGAATCGGTGAGCTTATCCAGCTCTGCGATGGGGCGTTCGGGAAGGCAGCAGGCAGCGATAACTATCGGGCCTGCACAGGCGCCGCGGCCAGCCTCGTCGACCCCAGCTACAGGCCCAAGGCCGCGCTTTGCCAGTGCGACCTCCATCGTGCGCGACTGCTTCAACCTCCGCAGTTTCGGCGCCGGCGGCGTGAGCAGACGGTGCTGACTAGTTGTGCTGGATATCCGGATCATCGACGCCACCGATGCGGTTAAACGGCAGGATGATTGCCTGCACCTTGCCGACGACGTTATCCAGAGGCACAGTACCCTGCAGCTCGTCACCCATGTGATAGCGAGAGTCCGCAGAGTTGGTGCGGTTGTCACCCATGACCCACAGATGCCCCTCCGGCACTGTTACCGGCCCGAAGTACGGGCCACCACACTGCTCAGAGCCAAGATTATCCACCACTGGCTTGTCTGCCGGAGTTTTAATGAAATCCTGCTCTGTCATCTTGCCGTCAACCATGATGCCGGGATCTCCTGGGCGACACTGCACAGTCTGCCCACCCGTAGCAATCACACGCTTGACCAACGCATTTTCATCCGGCGCAACAAGGCCAATCCAGGAACCAACCGTCTGCAGCGAGTTCGCCACCGGGTTAGTTGAACGCTGTGACACGTAGTTACTATTCCAGGACTCCGGGCCATTAAAGACGACAACATCGCCGGGCTTGGGATCTGAGAACTGGTAGGAAACCTTATCCACCCAAATGCGGTCACCGGTGCACCCGACACATCCGTTGAGCGTCGGCTGCATCGACTCGGATGGGATCACGTAGACGCGGCCGATAAAGGACTGCACACCAGCACTGATGAGCAGGGCAATCACGATAATGATTGGAATCTCGATGTACCACGGAGTGTGCTTTTCAGGCTCCTCGTCAAGTTTCCGGAAGCCTTTCAAGCCTTCAGTACGGTCTTCTTTTTGGCCGTCAGTCTGTTCGCGCGAATCGTCGTCGGTCATGGGAAAAGACTATACGCGATAGAAAAATCCCCACCGAGCTCAACACTCGATGGGGATTATTTTGCGCCAAAAGACTAGCGGCGCTCCTTGATGCGTGCAGCCTTACCGCGCAGGTTGCGCAGGTAGTACAGCTTCGCACGGCGAACGTCGCCCTTGAAGACAACGCGAATCTCGTCGATGTTCGGGGAGTGCACCGGGAAGGTACGCTCAACAGCGATACCGAAGGATACCTTGCGGACGGTGAAGGTCTCGCGGACGCCGCCGCCCTGACGACGGATAACGACGCCCTTGAAGACCTGAATACGCTCGGTCTTACCCTCGACAATCTTTACGTCGACCTCGACGGTGTCACCAGCGCGGAACTCCGGAATGTCGTCGCGCAGGTATGCTGCATCAACCTTGTCAAGAATGTTCATGGAAACTTATTCCTTTACTTTTTGCATAGACAGAGGACCCTGGCGGCGCTTTCCCACAGAGGGACGCTCGGCCGGTTCATGCCCGAAACAGGTAAAGCTGCCTATAAAGACAACCTGGAAATTATTACACACCCCCTGGTCAGAAACCAAACTCTTCCATGTTCGGCGGGTCTTGCGGGTCTTGGGGAGCTTCCGAGTCTTGGGGGTCTTGCGGGTTGGGAGTATCGGTGTCTTCTCCCCTGCGCGCTTCCTCGACCAGCTTCCGTGATTGCTCTATCAGCTCCTGGCGATACTCGTTATATTCTGCCAGCGCCTGCGTCATCCGCAGTCCCCGTTTGTCGAAAGTGTAGCGCCCGTGCCCGGCAAGCGGCCCGTCTTCCAGGCTCACCGCCTTTTTGCCCGTGCTTGACGACGTCCACAGTTCCACCCCATCCCGATCACGTGCAACATTCCACAGACCAGCTGTTTTCATGTTGTGGTGCCGGCGGCAGAGGCAGTGGAGGTTCGGCGTTTCTGTTGCCCCGCCCTCCTCTGGGTGCTCTTTGTCGTACGGCTCAATATGGTCAATGTCGCAGAGCTCCGCGGGTACATCACACCCCGGAAAGCGACACGTTCCGTCCCGACCTTTAACGAAGGCTCTCTGACTTTCGGTTGGGGCGTAGCCCTCCGCGGTTTCGTCGGCAAGCATACGAATATGCGTGACCTTATCAATCCACGCCTGCGTAGCTAACTGCGAGATCCAGCCAACGCCGCCAAGCCAGGCGGTGCGGGGGCGCTCCTCTGTGGCAGGACAGTATAGGTTGAGTACGATTTTTGCCTCGGCGGTGCCGCGGATGAGGTGTGTCAAAGCTTCGACTCGAGTGCAGCCAGCTGAGCTAGAGATGGACTCGAGGGTGGTTTTGAATTCGAGAGCGCGGGTCTTTTCCAGCTCCATAAAAACTCCCGCGAAGTTGTCGCTCTCTTCAAAACCGATACTCTCTCCTACTATTTCGCGTTCTCCTGCAGGAAGCAGCGGATCGACATCACCCGGAAGGTTTTTGGGGCGAAGCTGAGGTTCAATTTCTTCGATAACCCGTTGCAGGAATTTATGTAGGCTGCGAACTCCCCGGAGTGCCTCGCCATGCTTTCGGGGAATGACAAAGCGGGCAATTTCTTCTTCAACAGCTGCACGCACCTCTGGGTCGTGGAGCGGCGCTGTCGCGCGAGCAATGGTGATCAAATGCGCAAAGGGCAAATGAGCTCGAGCTTTAATAAAGGCACCCAGCCGAGGCATGCGCGCTAACTGAATGCCGACCTCTACATACTCGAGCGCTTTACCGCGGGAAATACCCAACTCGGGCGCGATTTCAGCAATGTATGCATCCACATCAATCTCAAGCGACTTCGGCGTGCAACCGCAAGCTATACCCAGTTCCAAGCGGTTGCGTTGGATACCCGCCACCGCCAACTGGTTCGTGGATGACTCATGAAAAAACTGCGGCGCTTCAGGCAGCAGAGCCGCTTGGTAAACATCGGACGGTTGTTTGGCCGGACTATCTTTTTCAGACATTGTTCCCCCAAAGCCCCAACCCCGCTCAGTGTCGATAACCAGTGAATACCACTAGCCCAACGCCAAGAAGAGAAGCTCAAGCACTTTGTTCTTGATGACTCCATTCTAGCACACCCGTTCGATTATACAACCCCTTCAGTAAAACTTTTTCGCTTGTCTTTTCGAGTGCGTTATTCAATGTCACGAGGTGCATCTTCTGGCGAAACTCCGCGCACACTAAGACGGCACGCTACAACCGCTCACTACAACGTCACGCTGATACAGCACTCCAATAACGACCGCTGCCGACCGTTGCTACAAAGCCCCCCCCCCAACTGCTAGATTGTCTCCATGCAGCAGATTCCACACTTTGACCCCTGGATTGTTCGAGGAACAATCATCGCCCCGTGCGTTCTGGCCATTGCACAGCTTCTGTGGGTAATTGCCATTTCCGACCGACTACCGGAGCAGTTAGCAACGCATTGGAGTGGTAACGACACTCCCAACGGTTTTATGCCGCCAATTCAAAGCACATTGATTATGGCGATCATCGTCATCGCATGTGCGCAGATCGGTTGGCTCGGTGCAAAGACCAGCACGCCGCTTGTCGTGCGCAAGCCAATTGCAATAACCAACCTCGCCCTCTGCGGCTTCTTAATCGGCATTGAATTCGCGATTATCATCCCGCAGATCGGCACGACGGACCCTACGACCGCCCGAATCGGCTGGATCTATGCAATAGCCGGCGTCATCATCGGCCTAGTAGCTGCCCTGTTCGTGACGCGCCGCCTCAAGGACTACTCCTCGCTTACCGACGCCACGATCACCGAGCCGACATCGCCACAGTTGCCCCATCGAGAAGGAGACCCGACTCCCATCGACGTCAGTGTGACCATCTCTAAAGGCGTCAAGATCGCCCTCGCAGTCTGGTGCGTGGTGTCTGTAGCGCTCGCAGTGTTCCTGCCAAGCCTCGGCATTGTTTTTCTGCTGTGCACGCCGCTATTCCTCATCGCATATGAAACCGGCATGACACTAGACACGGACCCGAAGACAGATTCCATTACCGTTTTTAACGGCTGTGGACCGCTGAAGATGAAACACCCCATTGAGCTTCGAACCATCAAATATGCGAAGCCGGCCACTTATAACTGGGCCGACGGTGGCGGTATTGGGCTTCGACTTGGCAATGATGGCCGCATCACCGTGGCGGCACGGTCAGGCGAGGCAGTCAAGATTGAGACCTCGGGGTCCGATTACACCATCGTCGTACCGGATGGAATGGCTGCGGCTGTCGCGGGTGAGATCAACAGCCGCATCGACGCTATGCGCCAATAGGCTATGCGCTAACAGATCAAGCGCTAAAAGATCAAGCGCTAAAAGCCTGCCCTGCGCAGCGCGTCAGCCATGGAACCGCCGCCTCCACCACGGTTGGCTCCACCGCGCTTCTTATTCTGGGAACCACGCTTTCGGCCGCCTCCACGGCCTTCTCCGCGACCGCCGTCACGCTTTGGCTTGGTATCCGAGGCGTCGTCGTCAAGCCTGAGCGATAGACCGATGCGGTTGCGTTCGACGTCAACGTCGAGAACCTTCACCTTGACCACCTCGCCCGAGCGGACGACCTCGTGTGGGTCGGAGACGAAACCGCGGGCCATGTTGGAGACGTGGACGAGGCCGTCCTGGTGGACTCCGACATCGACGAAGGCACCGAAGGCCGCGACGTTGGTGACGGTGCCCTCGAGAATCATGCCGGGCTGAAGATCGGAGACCTTCTCCACGCCTTCCTTGAAGGTGGCGGTGACGAACTCGGGACGCGGATCGCGGCCGGGCTTGTCCAGCTCGGTTAAGATGTCCTGGACGGTGGGCAGGCCGATGCCGGCGGACTCGTCGACGAAGTCTGCAGCACGCACCTTGGACAAGACGCGGGAGTTGCCGATGAGCTCCTGGACACTAACGCCGGTCGACGCGGCGATGGCATCGACGACGCGGTAGGACTCCGGGTGCACGGCGGAGGCATCCAGCGGGTTGTTAGCGCCGTGGATGCGAAGGAAGCCGGCGCACTGCTCGAAGGCCTTCGGGCCAAGACGCGGAACCTTCAGCAGCTCCTTGCGGGAGGTGAAAGCGCCGTTTTCGTCTCGGTAAGCGACGATGTTGTCCGCAACAGTCGAGGACACGCCAGCAACGCGACCGAGCAGCGGCGCAGAGGCGGTGTTGACCTCCACGCCGACAGCGTTGACGGCATCCTCGACCACGGCATCGAGAGAGTGCTCGAGCTTGGTCTGGGAAACGTCGTGCTGGTACTGGCCGACACCGATGGACTTCGGATCGATTTTGACGAGCTCAGCAAGCGGGTCCTGCAGGCGGCGGGCAATCGATACGGCACCGCGGAGAGATACATCCATGTCCGGGAACTCGGCTGCTGCCAGGGACGATGCGGAGTAGACGGAAGCACCGGCCTCAGAAACCACCACAGGGGTCGGCTTTTTGCCGCCGGCCTGAGCGATGAGGTCAGCGATTTCGCGGGCCAGGGTTTCGGTCTCGCGGGAAGCGGTGCCGTTGCCGATGGCCATGAGCTCCACGCGGTGCGTGGCGCAGAGAGTGGCCAGTTGCTCCTTGGCGCCGGACCAGTCATTGCGCGGCTGGTGCGGGTAGACGATGGCAGTGTCGAGGACCTTGCCAGTGGAGTCGACAACGGCGCACTTCACACCATTGCGGTATCCCGGGTCCAGGCCGAGAGTGGCGCGCTGGCCAGCCGGTGCGGCCAGCAGCAGGTCACGCAGGTTACGGGCGAAGACATCCACGGCTTCGGCCTCGGCGCGCTCCTTCAGTCGAGTGCGGGCATCGAGGGCAGCGGACACCTCCAACTTGGTGCGCCAACCGAAACGAACGGCCTGGTCAATCCACTTGGAGGTACCGCCGTCGGGAAGCTCAAAGGCCTCACGGATCATGTGCTCGTAGGTCTCATCCTCACCCGCATCGATGTTGAGCGTCAGGATGCCCTCGGCCTCACCGCGCAGCACGGCCAACACGCGGTGGCTAGGCATGGTGTCCAGAGGTTCGTTGTGCTCGAAGTAGTCACGGTACTTCGCACCCGCAGTCTCCTTGCCCTCCACCACGGCAGCGGCGGCGGAACCGGAGGACCACACCTGCTCACGGACAGAGCCAACCAAATCAGCATCGGTAGCGAAGCGATCGACCAAGATGGCACGGGCACCGGCCAGAGCGTCCTTCGCATCCTTACCAGCTGCCTCGCCGTACTTAGTGGCCAGAGTCTCGGGGTCCGCGGCTGGGTCGGCCAGCAGCTCCTCCACCAGCGGTTCGTACCCGGCCTCACGCGCAATATCGGCCTTGGTCTTGCGCTTCTTCTTGTACGGCAGGTAGAGATCCTCCAACCGCGCCTTAGTGTCGCAGGCGAGGATGGCGGCCTTCAGGTCGTCGTTAAGCTTTCCCTGCTCTTCGATAGCGGCGAGAATCGTTTGCTTGCGATCTTCTAGTTCGCGCAGGTAGACGACGCGTTCCTCGATGAAACGCAGCTGTGTGTCATCGAGTCCGCCGGTTACTTCCTTGCGATAGCGGGCGATGAAAGGCACGGTGTTGCCTTCGTCGAGAAGCTTGATAGCGGCGGCGACGGCACTTTCGGCAACGTCCGCACCAGTGGCGGCGAGTTCTCGGGCAATTACTGATGAAATCACCCGGGCAACTTTACTATCGTGGAAGTACCAATTGGCGAACGCCCCACAGAAGGCTCGCAGTAATCACCGGAAAAGGAGCCCCATGAAGCAGAAACTCTGTGCCGAATACCTGCGCATCTCCGACGAGGAGGCAGCGCGGTTAGTTGAGGTCGCAGCACCTGCGGCGACCAGCGACGGCGGCACGGCGGGGCTTGTTACCGACGGCGCGGAGAAGATTATCCTGCAGCACTTCGTCGACGTTCCGGACGAAGATGCCCTGGACATCGACACGGACTGGGAGTCCCTGCTGCGCACGTTGACCGGCAATCCCATCGACGGCCAGGCACTCGGCGACCCGCTGGCGGAGGCCATCCTCGGTGCCGACCGCGTCTGCCGCAAGCCGCTGTCCGCAGTCATCCGCGCCGATCGCGTCGGCGACGTGCACCAGACGCTGGCAAGCATCGATCTTGCCGCCCGCATCACGGACAATGGTTCGCTTATCGACGAAGCCACTGCGACACAGCGGTACCGCGAACTCGTGGCCTTCTACGAGGAGACTAAGGCAGCGCGTAGCGCCGTGCTCGTGGCCATCTCCTAAGAACTAGCAGCGCAACTGCTAAGCCGATAACTCCGGCGATGAGGCCGCCGATAACATCGGTGAGCCAGTGCGCCCCGACCCACACGCGCGACAGTGCCACAGCGCCGATAAGCGCGATGATGGCCAGGTCGAGCAGCTTGCGGGCTGTGCGGCGCAATACGGGGATGGCAAGCTGCATCGCGGCCATGCCACTGGAGGTAACCGCTGCCACATGTGCAGAAGGAAACGCCGCATCGTGCAGGTTGACCAGTGAGAACTCCTCTCCCGGTCGGTCGCGGTCCAAAAACCACTTCATGGCATAAGTCACCGCAATTGACGAACCGAATGACGCCGGCAATAGCAACGCCCACGCACGGAAGCGGAACCACAGGAGTGCCGCAGCAACAAGCGTGACCGGCGCGACGTAAATCGGCCGGATAATCTCGCTCAAAGCCAGCATCACACTATCGACGCGGCCATCCCGCGCCCCATGCAGGTCACTGACCCAACCCGCAAACGACTGATCCATACTCCCCGCCAGCTGCGTCTGAGTGAACCACGCCAGCGCCCCAAGGACAGCTAGCCAACCAATGACGTGCCGAGGTCGCGCAATTCGAACACGTGCCACTAGCAGTTCTCCTCGGTTACTTCCCCAATGACTCCCTGGATTATTTCCCGGTCACGGGCGCTGAGGTCGACGTCGGCAAGCAAATCGGGACGACGTTCGGCCGTGCGGATGAGCGATTGGTCGCGCCGCCAACGGTCCACCAGCGCGTGATTGCCGCTGAGGAGAACGTCCGGCACTGTCAGTCCACGCCACTCGCGCGGCTTGGTGTAGGACGGCCCTTCGAGCAGACCGTCAGAGAAAGAGTCCTCCTCGTGGCTTTTGCGATTGCCCAACACACCCGGGATCAACCGCACGACGGACTCCGCAATCACCAGCACCGCCACTTCCCCGCCGATCAGCACATAGTCCCCAATAGAGACCTCACGCACGCGGTAACGATTAGCGGCATCATCAATAACTCGCTGGTCGATGCCCTCGTAGCGCCCGCACGCGAACACAATGTGCTCCTCGTGTGAGAACTCCTGCGCCATCTGCTGCGTAAACGGCTCGCCCGCCGGGGTCGGGACGATCAGCAGGGGCTTCGCTGAATCTTCTTCGCTTAACGACGGCACTTCCGCTGCAGCATAGGAAGATTCCTCGACCAAGCCCAGTTTCTGATCATGGCGGACATTGTCCAAATGTGGCACCGCGGACGTGAGCGACTGCTCCGCTTTCAGCGTCGCCACCTCGTCGAGGGCGGGGCCCCAGACATCCGGCTTCATAACCATGCCGGGGCCACCGCCGTAGGGCGAGTCATCCACGGCTTGATGTACACCTGGCGCCCAGTCGCGCAGGTTGTGCACTCCGACACTCAAAATGCCCTGCTCAATTGCCTTGCCCAGCAGCGCATGACGCAGTGGCTCGAGGTACTCCGGGAAGATTGTGACTACATCGAGACGTAAGCTCACAGCTCCAACAGTCCTTCCGGCGGGGTGATGGTGACAGTAGAATTCTCAAGGTCAACTTCCGGAACGATGTCCTCTACCAGAGGGATGAGTACCTCCCGGGCCCCGTCGTCAAGCGTGACTTCAAGGAGACGATGAGCGGGCGCGCGGACGATAGAAGTGACCTCGCCTATATCGGTGCCGTTATGGACTACGCGCAGGCCTTCAAGTTCAAAGTCATAAAAGTCCTCGTCTTCGAAGACGGGCTCGGCATAAAACTTCATACCCCGATGACGCTCGGCCTCATTGCGGCCCGGAATCTCCTCGAAGCGAATCAGCAAACGCCCCTGGTGCGGGCGTGCCGTTTTCACAGTCAGCTGTTCCTCACGGCCGGCCTGTACACCCAACAGCGTGGCCCCGACTGCGAAACGCCCTTCCGGGTCATCCGTTGTCGCATCGACGACGACTTCCCCGCGCACACCGTGGGGCTTGATCACTCGGCCAATAAGCACCATGTCAGCTACCGACACGCGCACACTCCCTCTCTTATAAAGGCTCTGTAAAACACCCCGCGTAAAGCAAAAAGGCGCCACCCAACACTTCGTCTTGAAGTATAAGGTAGCGCCCGGATTAGCTAAGCGGCGTACTCAGCGTCCTTATTACTCGGCGTCCTCGGAAGCCTCGGACTCAGCAGCCTCAGCCTCGGCAGCCTTTGCGGCCTCCTCAGCTTCCTTAGCAGCCTTAGCTGCTTCCTTGGCCTCGCGGCGCTTAGCGGTGATGGCCTCAGCGGACGGGCCATTGTTGGCCTCTTCCAGAGCCTTGTTGAACAGCTCGAGCTTGGTCGGCTTCGGCTCAGCAACCTTCAGAGTGCCCTCTGCACCCTCGAGACCCTTGAACTTCTGCCAGTCGCCGGTGACCTTCAGCAGAGCCAGAACCGGCTCGGTCGGCTGTGCACCGACGCCCAGCCAGTACTGAACGCGCTCGGAGTCAATCTTGATGATCGACGGCTCTTCCTTCGGCTGGTAGATGCCCAGGTTCTCAATGACCGCACCGTTGCGACGGGTACGAGCATCAGCAACGACGACGCGGTACTGAGCAGTACGAATCTTACCCAGGCGCTGCAGCTTAATCTTGACTGCCATGAGGAGTTCCTCTTTCTTCTATGTCACTGGACAATACTTATGCATCCGAGCTCACGAGTAATTACTAACGAAGTACCTCGGACCGGTTTTGCCCTTGGGATATTTACACTGCGCGTGACCACCGGGCGGCCGTGGCCGGATCCGATGAATTCGCAGTCGTGCCTCAGTTGAGGATTCTCATTGAGACAACTCGAGGTATGTTACCAGCAGTTTTTGGAAATTAACAAAACTGCGCACTCGAAACGCTGCATACCCACTAAAGCTGAACGTCGTTGACAGTGCGGTAACGTAACATTCTATGAAAACCACCGGCACCCAATATAGGTATGACTTGGACGGACTACGGGGCATTTCGATTGCCCTCGTAGTCCTTTTCCATGTTTACGTCGGCCGCGTTTCCGGTGGTGTGGACGTATTCCTCTTGCTCTCCGGGTTTTTCTTCTTCGGCGCGCAGTACCGCAATGCCATCAATCCCCGGCAGTCCATCAATCCATGGTGGAGCATCTGGCGCACGCTGCGTCGCCTAATCCCGACACTAGTGCTGGTCCTCTTTGCGACAACCCTGTTTGTCATTTACTTCATTCCATCGCTTCGCACGATCGACATTGCCCAGCAACTCCGCGCCAGCCTGCTCTACTACCAAAATTATGAACTGGCACTCCAGGGCTCGGACTACGCAGCCGCAGAGAGCGAAACCTCCCCACTGCAGCACCTGTGGTCAATGTCGGTACAGGGCCAGTTTTATCTCGGCTCCATTTTGCTCATCTCCCTACTCGCCTGGATGACGCGCTCACCCCAGATTGTCGGCGCGGTTACCTCACCGGTGGAGGCGAAGCGCACCGACGCTACCGGCGGTAAACTCCGCCGAATCCTCACTCCGTTGCTGGCAGTTATCACTCTCGGCTCGATTGCCTATGCCTTCTATATGCACTCCGAGAACCAGGGGTGGAACTACTACTCCACTGTCAGCCGCCTCTGGGAACTCTGCCTCGGCGCACTACTCGGACTGATTCTTGTCCGGGGATCCATCCCCATGCTCAAGCCACTTCGAGTGCTGTTAGCCAGCATCGGCCTCGCACTGGTAGTCTCCACCGGTTTCATCTTCGACGGCGCCGCACAGTTCCCAGGCCCTTGGACCCTATGGCCCCTCGGTGGTGCTGCGCTGATTATTATCGCCGGCCCTGAGGCGGGCTGGATCTCCAAGTTCCTGGCCAGCCGCCCAATGCGCGAAGTAGGCCAGAGCGCCTACGCGCTCTACCTGTGGCACTGGCCTCTTCTCATCCTGGCCATAAACTACCTCAACCGCGATACTCCGGGGCTGAAGCTTGGCACCGCAGTGATCGTCGTTTCCTTTATTTTGGCCAAACTCACCAACAAGTATGTCGAGCTGCCGCTGGCTCAATCGACTCGCCGACCGACCCGGACTCAGCCCGTCGTCGGCGATGCAATCCACGCAATGAAGCATCGTCGCCCGGCTCGTCGTCTAGCGGCAGTCGGCACTGTTGTCGTCATTGCGTTGGTCGGCATGTCCAGCCTTGTCAACGTGCAACAGGTGCGCGTCGATCGCGCCTCCGCCACCAGCCTAGATCCAGAGGTCTATCCAGGTGCACTCGCGCTTACCGACGGGTACGAGGTCCCCAAGGCAGCCACAAAGCCGAATACCGATTTCATCACGGACCTTTGGCCGGAACCTGCCCTCGATGGCTGCCTTGCGACAGGCGGTGAGGACGTCGGATACTTCCCGCCGAATCGCCGTTGGCGCGATGAGACCCAGCCGTGTGTCTACGGTGATCCAGATGCTAGTGACTCGATTGTCATCGTCGGCGGCTCGCACATGGAACATTGGTTTGCCCCGATTGATGCCTACGGCAAAAACAACGGGTACCGAGTGGTGGTTCTTCTCCGACAAGGCTGTCCAGCGACCTTAGAACCGATCCACGGAGTCGGCGATATCTGCGTGGCCTGGACTTTCGAGGCTCTGCAGAAAATTGACGAGATTCAGCCAGAGATGGTTTTCACCACTTCAACCAGACCCCTGTTCCAGGCGGACCCACCGCAGCCCGGCGACTACACACCGGATGGTTACGTTTCGTTTTTCGCTGCTCTACAAGAACGCGGAATTGATTTCTTCGCCATCCGCGATAACCCATGGGCGCTACGGGAGGACTTGGACCAATTCTCCCCCAGCGTATGCGAAGAAGCGGAAGAAGACTGCACTATCCACCGCAAAACTGCCCTAAATGCAGAAAATCCCGCTGAGGAGATTCTTGCGAACTTCCCCAACGGGCACAGTCTAGATTTCTCCGACATCTTCTGCGGTCCGACCACCTGCCGTAAAGTTATTGGCAATATCTACGTCTACCGCGACAGCAATCACATCACCGATGAACTAGCGGCCACTTTCAGTCCTGAAATGGACCGCCAGATTCAGAAGGCTCTGCGGGACTAGCTACTTCTAGTCCCCGCTACTTCTTGCCCTGTCCGAAGTCGAGATTGTTGAGGTCAAAGTCCTCCATACCTTCTGGCAGCTGATTACCCATCTGCTTCTGCAGCTTCTGCAGTTCAGCCATGCTAGGCATACCCGGTATGCCCTGCATACCTGGCATTCCAGGCATACCGGGCATTCCGCCACCGCGCATTGCCTTCGGCGGCGTTGGACCACGGTTAGCGCCCTTGCGCTTATTCTTGCCCTTGCCCTTTCGACCACGCTTGGCCTTGCGGTTCGATGGGCGACCACCGCCCATACCAAATCGGCCGGCCATCTGCGCCATCATCTTCCGCGCCTCATTGAAACGCTCGATGAGCTGGTTAACCTCTGAAACGGACACACCGGAACCGTTGGCGATACGACGACGTCGTGAAGCATTCAGAATCTTCGGATTCTCGCGCTCTTCCGGAGTCATACCGCGGATAATCGCCTCGATGCGGTCAAGCTGCTTTTCGTCGACCATCTCGGCGGCCTTGGACATTTCCGCGCCGCCGGGGAGCATCTTGAGGATGTTGCCGATTGGGCCCATCTTGCGGACCATCATCATCTGCTCGAGGAAGTCCTCAAGAGTCAGTTCGCCGGAACCAATCTTCTGGGCGGACTTGGCAGCCTGCTCATGATCGATTTCCTTGGAAGCGACCTCAACCAACGTCTTTAGGTCACCCATCCCCAGGATGCGGCTGGCCATACGGTCTGGGTGGAAGACGTCAAAGTCCTCCAACTTCTCGCCCGTGGAGGCGAACAGAATCGGCTTACCGGTGACCTCACGGATAGACAGTGCAGCGCCACCGCGCGCGTCGCCATCGAGCTTGGTCAGTACAACGCCGGTGAAGTCAACGCCGTCTCGGAAGGCCTTGGCGGTCTCTACCGCGTCCTGACCAATCATGGAGTCGATGACAAACAGAACTTCATGCGGGTTGATGGCATCGCGAATGTCGCGGGCCTGCTTCATCAGAACCTCATCGATACCCAGGCGACCTGCGGTATCGATAATCACCACATCGTGGCGATGCTGGCGAGCATAAGCGAGGCCACGGAACGCGGCGTCAACTGGGTTGTCCTCGCTGGTGCCCATTTCATGGGCGGAATCGAGGCTGGTGCCCGGGAACGGTGCGAAGCACGGCACGCCTGCACGCTCAGCGACAATTTCCAGCTGCTGCACCGCGCCCGGACGCTGCAGGTCACAGGCGACGAGGACCGGAGTGTGCCCCTGATCCGTGAGGTACCTGGCCAATTTACCGGCCAAGGTGGTCTTACCAGCGCCCTGCAGACCGGCCAGCATGATAACCGTTGGTGGCTGCTTCGACATATTCAGCCGTCGAGTCTCGCCACCGAGGATGTTAATCAGTTCCTCATTGACGACCTCAATAATCTGGTTTGCCGGGTTGACAGTCTGGCTGCCAATAATTTCGTTAGCGCGTTCCTTGATGCGCTTGATGAAGGTACGGACAACCTCGAGGGAGACATCGGCTTCCAGAAGAGCCAGCCGAATCTCGCGGGCGGTGGCGTTAATATCCGCCTCAGTCAGGCGGCCCTTCCCGCCCAGCCCCCGCAGGGCACCCGTCAAACGATCGGAAAGAGACTCAAACAAGTTTCCAGCTCCCCTTTTGCCTTGTTTTTTCTTAACTGTTCTACCGTACCCGCTGGATACTCCATTTGGCACATATCTACAGCTTCGCCTATCGACAACGATTGCAGCCCACCCACCCTAAATGCCCCGATTCGGGTGTAACCAATAGGAAGTAAAAAATAGCAATAGGATAAAGCTCTTTTATTCTCGCGGACGTTAAATTACTGTTCGTTATTTTAACGTGACAATTAAACGAGCCTCCAGATATGAATGCCCTACTGCGTAAAGAACGTTTATCCAACTCAGCTACCACCAGTTAGATAACAGACAAATGACGCCAGTGGCCAGCTTTTGCTAAGGGCACCCTTAGTAAGAACCTCCCCCGGAATGGTGTAAGCCAAATAGCAAACCGGCGGCATTGCAGCAGGTCAAAGCACGCCACTGCGCACCTGATGTTATTCCTATAACTACCTCCAATACCATTCATATATCAACCAGTTTATGGTTAATCATGAACCTAGTTAACCGCAGTTGGCCTGGTTTTATTTTCCGCCGTGCACGATGAGGGATGAACGGCGAAATCATATTCATTGGTCTCTGACCGTTTGACTCCTTGAGAGGTTTTCATGAAGAAGTTCACCACGGCTATCGCCGCCGCTGCCTTCTCCGCCAGCATGATTGCAAGCGCAGGCACCGCTACTGCACAGATTCCGGACTCAATGCCGACCGAGTGCCCCGCCGGCCAGCACTTTGAAAACGTCGGAGGCACCTTCCAGTGCGTCGCAGACCAGCCTGAGCAGGATTCCACTGACGGAATTCCGGCCCCAATGCCGGACAAGTGCCCAGACGGGCAGCACTTTGAGAACGTCGGCGGAACCTTCCAGTGCGTCGCGGACCAGGAAGCTCCTAAGCCCGAAACACCGGGCGACAATGAGTCCCAGCCGGGCGACCTGGGAAACCCAGGCATTTCTGATAAGCAGTGCCCGGAGGGCGAGCACTTCGACATGAGCAAGCCAGTCCCAGGCAACCCGAACGTCTTCGGTGTCTGCGTCAAGGACGAGGCGAAGCCGGACACTGACAAACCAGGCACGGACAAGCCGGACGCTGACAAGCCAGGCAAGGACGACGAGAAGCCGGGTAAGGACGGCAAGGACGGTAAGCCAGGCAAGGACGGCAAGGATGTCAAGGTAAACGTTGACATCAAGATCTCTGCTGAGTGCAAGAACGAAAACAAGTGCACGAAGGAAGAGAAGAAGGCCAAGGAAAAGGCTGAGAAGAAGGCTTCCGAGTCCAAGAAGACGACCTCTTCCGAGAATGTAAAGAAGGTTTCGGACTCCAAGAAGTCTGAGCACAATACCTCGGAGTCCAAGAAGGCTTCTTCGACTCAGAACACTGGCCTGGCAGCCACTGGCGTTGACGCCACCACCCTGGGTGGAGCCGCTCTGGTTCTCCTGGTCGGCGGTGTCGCCGCTACCCGCATCGCCCGCAAGAACCGCTAAGAAGCTTAGGGTTCTACCCCGCTAACGAAACATAAAATGCTCCTGATGCCAATTCAGCATCGGGAGCATTTTTGTGCGTCACACCTCCGAAAAGTCATAACGTCTAGAGCTCGAAGCATAAAACCCACAGGTACCGATTTTTTACCAAACCTCTACGCTCCCACCCGCCTCTCGCCACCCCGACACGATCAGATGCCAAGCTTCGCTAGCGAAGACAGAAAAGCCTCCCCGCCGAGTGAACAGTGACGAGTTCTAAAGATGCTCCAACCACAACGGGTGTACACACTCAGCGTTGTAAATATAAGTTCCCGCTTTCCCTTACTGGGACTTGGACGAGTCAACAATTTCGATTTACCCCCTCCCCAAGCTCACGTCACCAAAGACTGTAATTAGTTATTAGAATCAAAAGTGTGAACAGTGTTCCCCCCCCCCCTTAAGCCCGTTGATTACAGGGCTTTCCTATAGACATTGTGAGGTCTCCAAATGAAGAAGCTCTCTTCGACCATGGTGGCCGCTGCCGCTTCAGCCGGCATGCTCATCGGCGTTGGCGCTGCCACCGCACAGATTCCTGACCCCGCCCCGTCGGAATGCCCCGCCGGTCAACATTTTGAAAATGTTGGCGGTACTTTCCAGTGTGTAGATGACGCTGCAAATCCGGATCCAGGAGGTTCATCTAACGATGGCATCCCACCGGGCGTTGAGGACACCCAGACCTGTCCCGACGGTTCCCCGCGTGACATGAGCAAGATTGACCCGGCAACCGGGGCTTACGGTGCTTGTGGCACTTCAGATGATTCCGGCCCAACTCCGGAGCCTGATGAAGATGCCCCAGAAAATGACGGAATTCCGCCGGGAGTCGACGACACCGCAACGTGCCCCGACGGTTCCCCGCGTGATATGAGCAAGATTGACCCGGCAACCGGAGTCTACGGCTACTGTCCGACCTCCGATGACGAAACTCCGGGCGACGACGAGAACCCAGGCGACGAACAGCCTGGGGACGACGAGAAGCCCGGGGAGGAAAAACCAGGCGACAAGCCCGACAACCCTAAGAATGACGGTAAGAAAACCGGGACCAAGAACACTGGGCTAGCAGTCACTGGTGTTCAGGCGACTGCCCTCGGCGGTGCCGCTCTTGCACTCTTGGTCGGTGGCGTGGCAGCTACCCGCCTCGCACGCAAGAATTCTAAGGATTCCTAGCACAACTCTCCGCTAGATTCCTAGCACCTCAACATTAAAGGCCCCGGAGCCCCGCGTATCCTCTACAGAAATCTACGCGGTGGCTCCGAGGCCTTTATTTTTGCCGGGGGCAACGGGCGACGCTGTACTCACCAATCGATGGAAAATTCACTCATCGATGTTAGTTACTATTTGCGGCCGCCGAGCAGTGCGTCTACGAAGCTCTCCGGCTCAAACGGCGCCAGGTGGTCAGCACCTTCACCAAGGCCAACCAACTTCACCGGCACACCGAGCTCGTTTTGCACCTGGAATACAATGCCGCCCTTCGCGGTACCGTCCAGCTTGGTCAGGGCAACGCCGGTGATGTCTACTACATCCCGGAACGTACGAGCTTGCAGTAGACCATTTTGGCCAACCGTCGCGTCCAAAACCAGGATGACTTCGTCAACCTGAGCCTTCTTCTCCACCACGCGCTTAATCTTGTCCAGTTGGTCCATCAGACCGACCTTGGTGTGCAGGCGGCCGGCGGTGTCGATGAGCACCACATCAGCGCCGGACTCGATACCGTGAGCAACTGCCTCAAATGCAATAGAAGCAGGATCGGCGCCTTCAGCGCCGCGAACGGTCTCCGCGCCAACGCGTCGCCCCCAGGTCTCCAGCTGGTCGGCTGCAGCAGCACGGAAGGTATCCGCTGCGCCGAGAACAACACGGTGGCCACCGGCGACCAGTACACGAGCCAGCTTGCCCGTCGTCGTGGTCTTACCTGTGCCGTTGACACCGACTACCAGAATCACTGCGGGCTTGCCCTCGTGCGGAAGTGCGCGGATGGAGCGGTCCATCTCAGGCTTGCACTCCTCAATCAACACCTCACGCAGCAGGGCGCGCACTTGCTCTTCCGTGCTCACCTTCTGGCTGGCAATACGCTCGCGCAGCTTATCGACGACACGCTGCGTCGCAGCCGCACCGAGGTCAGCCATAACCAGGATGTCTTCAACCTCTTCCCACGCGTCCTCATCAAGGTCACCCGCGCCCAAGATGCCGAGCACAGACTGGCCAATTGCATTCTGCGACCGTGACAGACGACCGCGCAGGCGGCCCAGACGTCCCTCAGCCGGGTCGATGGAGTCAATCTGCTGTTCTGCTTCTGGCTCTGGCGTCGGCTCCGGCGCAGCTTCCGGCTCCGGTTCGGGAGTCGGTTCTGGTTCGGGAGTCGGCTCCGGCTCCAGCTCCGGTTCAGGAGCAGGAACTACCTCTACCTCAGGCTCTGCTTCGGGCTCTGGTTGTGGTTCCGGCTCGGGCTCTGATTCCTCTTCCCCGGCCGTTGGCAAATCGATTGGGATTTCCCGCATTACGCGGTCATAATCCCCCTCCATTTCGGTGGGGTTATCCGGAATAACCAGTCGACCTTCTGGTTTCAGCAGTGAACCGTCCGGCTGATCGGCAGGTATATCAGCCTGCTTTTCCTCTGGCTCCGGGGCCTGCTTTTCAATCGGCTTTTCCGCCGGTTTCGGCATCGGTTTTTCAACCGGCTGCTTCTCGCGGGTATCAGTCCCACCACCGGCCGGAGCGAAGTTAAAACCACTAGCGGCCTGGTAATTTCCAGACTTCTCCTGCTGGGTGAGTTCCTTAGTATCTTCCTTCGCAAAGGAAATGCGCTGGTTCTTCCTGCGGACATAGCCCACAACAAAGAGCAGCGCGATAATAACGACAATCGCGACGACAAGGAGTATCCACTGAGTTGGAGTCATAACTCTCATTATGCAGTATCAACGACTCTTCCTCACTTACTCCGCGCTTACTCCGCTCCTGTCGACGGAGTTGCGGATGCCGGTGACATTCGCTGCGAGATTACTCGAGTCACACCATCGCCCCGCATGGTCACGCCGTAGAGCACATTCGCAACGTCCATTGTTGGCTTCTGGTGCGTAATGACAATCAGCTGACTGGTCGCGCGGAGTTCCTCGAGCAGCGCAATAAGGCGACGCAGGTTAACGTCGTCAAGCGCGGCTTCCACCTCGTCGAGTACGTAAAAGGGACTCGGGCGCGCGCGGAAAATAGCGACGAGCATTGCCAGCGCCGTCAGCGACTTCTCGCCGCCGGAGAGCAACGACAGCCGCTTAACCTTTTTGCCCGGCGGGCGGGCTTCAACCTCGATACCTGTCGTGAGCAGGTTGTCCGGCTCGGTGAGAACCAGTCGTCCGTCGCCGCCCGGGAAAAGCGTTTGAAAGACTGCGGGGAATTCTGCCTCGACATCGTTCCACGCGTCTGTGAAGAGCTGCAGGATCGTGGCATCGACTTCCTCGACAACATCGGTGAGGTCCTGGCGGGCCTTGAGGACATCATCGAGCTGCGTGGATAGGAAAGAGTAGCGCTCCTCCATCGCCTTATACTCCTCCAGCGCCAACGGGTTGACGCGGCCGAGCACACGCAGATCCTTCTCCGCCTGTTTGAGCTGCTTCGTCACGGCTGCGCGGTCGAAGTTCTCATCAGGAGCAAAGTCCGCGAGCAGGTCATCGACAGACAGCCCCAACTGGTCGACGATGCGCTCTGCAGCCTCGGTCACGCGGACCTGCGCCTGCGCACGGGCGATATCGCCCTGGTGCGCGGAATCAGTTAGCTGTGCCAGCTCACGTTGCGCCGTATTCGCCTCCGTCCGGGCCGCTGATAGTGCCTGCGACACCGTCTTCTTCTGCGCCTCGGCATCGTCGCGATCGGCCTCTGCCCGCGCCAACGACACGTTGACCTTCGCGTGCAAGTCCTCAGCCAGCTCCGCGACGACTTCTGCCAATTCGCGCTGGGCAACCTTCGCCATCTGCGCCTGCTCATGGCGGGCCTTCGCTACGCGCTCCGATGCAGCCTGGCGACGGAGCCGCTCGGCCTTGCCTCGTACACTCGACAGTCGCTCCTCTGCCGTACGCAGCGACAGACGCGCCTCTGTTTCCATGGCGCGCACAGCCGTCAGCGCCTCCGAGGCACGGTCACGTTCGCTTGTCGACGGTTCCCCCTCCTCGGGGTCACGGTCAACGCGAGCTAAGCGGTCTGCGACCTCCGCCAACTCCTTCTGGAGCTTCGTTACTCGGTCCGCGGCTTCGGCTCCGCGCTGCTCAGCGCGTTCGGCATCATGCACCACGCCGGACAGCTGCGCTGTGGCCCGAGTTCGGGCATCCGTGAGGACCTTCATACGACTCTGGTGTTCACGCAACGCAGCACGGGCGGCCGCCGCGTCCGTGCGGCGGTCCTCTTCTTCGGCCTGTGCACCGGAGAGCACACCACCGAGGTCACTCAAACGCACCTGTGCTTCTGCTAGTTCTTCGCGAGTCTTAGCAATGTCGGCGGCGATTTCCACACCTGATGCAGTGCCACCAGCACCGCCAGCTACCCAACCAGAGCCACGCAGCACACCATCGCGGTCAACAACGCGCAGTCGAGTATCCTGGGTCACCAGCTCACGGGCGACGTGCTCGTCGTCGCAGGCCACGACGTCAACGAGCAGAGAGGTCAACGAACCTGAAAGCTCCGCGGGCACTGTCACATGATCGAGCAGCCAGGATGCCTGTGCGGGCAGAGTGATGTCCAAGCGCCAGGAGTCGGATGCATCCGCAGAATTGATAACGACGGCACTACCCTTGCCCGCGGCCACAAGCTCGTCGATAAGCGAATCTCCACTGCCCTCGCTGACCAGTGCTTCGGCGGCCGCGCCGAGGGCGGCAGTGAGCGCTTTTTCCCAGCCAGCGTCGACATCGATGACTTCAGAGAGAACGCCGAGCTCGTGTTTTTCACGTAGCCACGCGGTGCCGTCGTTGGCTGCGGCGGTGCGGGCGGTCTCCAAAGCTTCGATGCGGGCGGACAGACCTGAGACGCTGCGCTCGAGGTCGCGCTCGTCAGCGCGGAGTTCTTTCAACCGTGTAGAGGCCAGCTCTGCTTCTCGGTTGGCCTGTTCATAAGCACTCTGCAGCTCGGGACCTTCGAATTCGGCCTCGGCTAGTTCCTGCGCGGCGTTTTCCACGGCTTCGGTGGCATCGGCACGGCGTTCGTCGGCCTCATTGGTTTGCTCGGCAAGGCGTGCAGCTTCGGCTTCGGCGGCTTCCAAGCGGGTGCGCAGAGATTCTTCTGCGGAAATGAGACGAACCACGCCTTCGCGACGGTCGGCGATTGCGCGAACGGCCGCGAGGTGCTCCGCTTCGGCTTCACGGAAAGTCTCCTCGGCGTCGAAGAGCGTTTCGCGGATTTCCTCCAGTTTTTCGCGGGCCTCTGCCTCAGCCTCAGCGAGCGTGGCTTCTTCGGTGGCGGCGTCGTCGGCCCTCTGCTCCAGGAAGTCCGGGTCCGGGCCTACCCACGGAGCGACGGAGTGGTCGGCCGCGCGATCGGCGGCGATGCGGGCCGTCGCTTGGATACGCTCACCGAGTGCGGAGAGACGAAACCACAAATCTCGGGCAGCATCGGCAGCTGGAGTGATGTCCTCCAGTTCGGCTTCGAGTTCTGCAGTGCGCTCAGCGGCAATCTCGGCTCGCTCCGTGGCGGCCTCCACCTTTTCCTCAATGAGCTTGGCTTGACCAGCAATGTCATTGAGGCTGTCCTGCAAATCCACGAAGTCCGCGGCAGCCAAACGCAACTTGGCGTCGCGCAGGTCTGCCTGCACAGTCTGGGCGCGAGAGGCGGCCTCAGCCTGACGCTTCAGCGGTTTGAGCTGACGGGAAAGCTCACCTGTCAAATCCTGCAGACGGTCGAGATTGGCCTGCATCGACTGCAGCTTGCGCTGCGCCTTTTCCTTGCGACGGCGGTGTTTGAGCACGCCTGCGGCTTCTTCGATAAACGCACGACGCTCCTCTGGCCGCGATTCCAGAATCTGCGAAAGCCGACCCTGGCCGACGATGATGTGCATCTCGCGGCCAATGCCGGTGTCGCTGAGGAGCTCTTGGACATCCATGAGGCGGACGCGAGAACCGTTGATTTCGTACTCACTTGCGCCGTCGCGGTACATGCGACGCGTGACAGAGACTTCCTTATATTGAATGGGAAGTGCCCCATCGGAATTGTCGATGGTAAGAGTGACCTCCGCGCGCCCCAAAGGCTTTCGCCCGGAGGTTCCCGCGAAGATGACATCTTCCATTTTGCCGCCACGGAGGGTCTTGGCGGAATGCTCACCCATAACCCACGCGAGGGCATCGACGACATTCGACTTACCAGATCCATTCGGGCCGACAACTGCGCAGATGCCGGGCTCGAATTTCATCGTCGTCGCCGAAGCGAAGGATTTAAAGCCCTTCAGAGTCAGCGATTTCAAATACATGGGGCAATATCTTACCCGTAGTTACGGTTTGGAGCTGAATTACCCCAAGCACGCACCCTGTTACACAAGATTGTTTACACAGCGTTGTTTACACCACTGCCTGCTTAGTTGACGCGTAGGCCGACTCACCGTGCTGAGCGACGTCGATACCAGAATGCTCCTGCTCGCCGTGGATACGCCAACCGACGGTTGCCTTCAGGACTCGGGCAATGATGTACGTCAGCACGCCTGAGAACACCGCTGCGACGACAGCAATAATGACCTGGATGGCAAACAACTTCAGGCCGTCGATGCCACCGCCGGTAAGCAGTCCGCGATCATTAGCCAGCAGGCCAACACCAATCGTTCCCCACATAGCTGCAACCAGATGCAGACCAACCACATCCAGGGTGTCATCGAAGTTGAATTTGTACTTCAAGCCCACTCCCCAGCAACCCAGCGCACCGCCGATATAGCCCAGAATGATTGAGGTCACTGGGTTCATATCTCCTGCGGCCGGAGTAATAGTCACAAGCCCTGCGATGACACCCGAAGCGGCGCCCAGCGAGGTGGGATGCCCATCACGAATACGCTCGAGTGAAATCCAGCCGAGCATCCCCACGCACGCTGCCACCGTCGTATTCAGCCATGCCAGACCAGCGACACCGTCGGCCGCAAATGCCGAACCGCCGTTGAAGCCGAACCAGCCGAACCACAGCAGTGCAGCACCCAGCATGACGAGTGGCAGATTGTGCGGGCGATGCTGGCTGCCATCGATGGACTTGCGCTTACCGACGATAATCGCCAGCACCAAAGCGGCAGTACCAGCAGCAATGTGCACAACCGTACCGCCAGCGAAGTCAATTGGAGCGATCAATGCTTCACCGTCAGCGGTACCGAACAGCTTTGCCGACAGCCCCTCTGCCGAGTGGCTCAGCAGGCCACCGCCCCAGACCATGAAGGCCATTGGGAAGTACACCAGCGTCGTCCAGAAGCCGACGAAAATCAACCAGGTGGAGAACTTCACGCGTTCGGCCAGCGCCCCAGAGATCAGCGCTACAGAAATCGAGCAGAACGTGAGCTGGAACCCAATGTCGATGATGTTTGGGTAACCGTTCGCACTCGCAATGTAGTTGCCGTCGCCATCCGTGATTGAGTTACGCAGACCGAAGAACTCGAATGGGTTGGCAAAAACACCACCGATCGACTGCGATCCGTAGGACATCGACCAGCCCCACAGCACGTAAATGGCACCGACAACGCCGACAGCACCAAAGCTCATCATCATCATCATGTTGAGCACCGACTTCTGTCGCGACATGCCGCCATAGAACAGCGCGAGCGCCGGTGTCATCAGCAAAACCAACGAAGCCGAAATCAGCATCCACGCTGAGTTTCCAGACTGTGCAATTACTTCTTCAGGCGTCATATGTGCCTCCCCTGCCTGTCAGTAGGTAGTTATTAACTTAATCCACTCGCCTTTCGTATTTACGTATTCTTTTTCCCGGTTGCGTAGGTTTTTAGCGCTCTGAGACCTCTACAACGCACCAATCGACTACCTCAAGACACGAAAAATCCCCCGCCAACTGCGCAAAAACAATGACATAGAGCGAGGGATAGAACGTATTCGAATTTTTCGGATTCCTACACCGACATGGGGGGGGAGGAAGGCAGTTGGCACCCGCTTAACGACGGTCAAACGTGCTCAATGCACCCTTCGGTTCCTGCCATAACGGCACCACTGCCGTCACATCGCCCGGAGTATTCAGCCCCTCAAGCCAAGCGAGCAAACTCTCACAGTCTGCCCGTGGCCCTTCAGCAACAACTAACACCCGACCATCCGGGTAGTTCTGGGCGTAACCAACCAACCCCAACTCCAGAGCCGTCGCGCGGGTGTGCCAGCGAAAACCGACGCCTTGAACGCGTCCGTGTACCCATGCGGTGAGGCGGACGTCGTTAAGCGGCATCGGTCTCACGCACCGTCATCGGGTCGGAACCATCCCAGCACTCAATCTTGTCGTGGCCGAGGAGATTTGGCAGATCATCGCGGTGGAATACTGGATTAAGTCCCTTGGCCTTCTGCTCGGAGTAGTTCCGCAGAAGCGCGACGGCTACGCCACCCAGCGGCAGAATCGCGATGATATTAATGGTGGCCATGAGTGCGGAGAACGTATCTGCAAGCGACCAGACTAGTGGCACGGAACCGACAGCTCCGCCAATCACGCACAGGATAACCAGGACGCGCACGGTGTTCAAGACAGCCTTGCTCTTTGACAGGAACGGGATATTCGCCTCGGCGTAGTAGTAGTTACCCACCAGCGAGGAGAACGCGAGGAAGAAGATGATAACCGTGACCGCGTGGATGGCCCACGTACCCACCTGCGCCGACAGCGCAGCCTGAGTTAACGCGGTGCCCTCCGCATCGCCGCCGAAGGTCGGATCGGACAACAGGATGATAACTGCGGTGATAGTACAGACGACCCAGGTGTCGAAGTAGACGCCCATCGTCTGGATGAGGCCCTGTTTGACCGGGTGCGACACCGACGCCGTAGCCGCCGCATTTGGTGTGGAACCCATACCGGCCTCGTTGGAGAACAGACCACGGCGAATACCCTGCATCATGGCGGTACCGACAGCGGCACCAGCGATCTCACGGATACCGAAGGCGTGCTCGAAGATGAGCTTGATCATGCCCGGCACTTCAGTGATATTGAGAGCCAGCACAATCAGACCGAGGATGATGTAGGCCACGGCCATGATCGGTACGACAATTTGCGTCACCGCCGAAATGCGCTGCACACCACCGAAGATGATGACGCCGGCCAAGATTGCCAGCACAATGCCGACGCAGAATTTAAAGATCGGCGTTCCCTGACCAGTCGACTCAGCCACAGCCGCCGTGATTGAGTTGGACTGCACCGCATTGAACACAAAACCGTAGGTCACCGTGATAGCGATGACGAAGAGCGACGCCATCCAGCGCCAGTTCTCTCCCAGCCCCTTGGTGATGTAGTACGCGGGCCCTCCTCGGTAAGAGTCCTTATCCCGCACCTTGTACAGCTGCGCCAGCGTCGACTCCACGAAGCTGGTAGCACCGCCAATCGCAGCGAGCAGCCACATCCAAAACACGGCACCTGGCCCACCCGTAGTGATTGCCACCGCCACACCTGCGACGTTACCGGTACCGACACGCGAGGCAGCAGAGATTGTGAAGGCCTTAAAGGCCGAGATGCCCTTGACCCCCTCGGAGATGTCAGACGGCTTTTCGGTAATTGCCTTGAACATCTCCGGGATGTACCGGAGCTGCACCACAATGGTCCGCCAACAGAAGTACAGGCCTGCACAGACAAGCAGCACAATCATGAACAGCCAGTACTTGTCATTCCAAGCATTTACCCAGTCGGTTGCTTGTTCCATGAAACTCATAAGGAAATTCTAGCGCTGACAGGTGGGACACAGATAACTCGATCTATTCCCAAATGGCAGACGGACAATTGCGCGCCCACACCTCGAGCACGGCTCCCCCGCTTGGCCATAGGCGTTCAAGCTCCGCTCGAAATAGCCACTTTCGCCGTTGACATGCACATATAACGCATCGAAGCTCGTGCCACCCGCCGCTAGCGCCCGCTCGAGTACCGATTGCCCCTCGCGCAAAAGTTTCGCTAAACGACGGACCGAAAGGTCACACGCCGGCACGCGCCCATCGACCTTCGCTGCCCAAAGCATTTCGTCGGCATAGATGTTGCCGATACCCGACACAATGTTCTGATTGAGCAATACGGCCTTAATCGGCGAACGCGACTTCATCATGCGGTGTGCAAGTGCAACCACATCGACAGTTGGCTCCAATAGATCGGGCGCGATCTTGGCTGCGGGTTCCGGAACAAAGCGACCGTGGGATTCGACCATTTCACAGGCCCAGACCCAACCAAAGGTGCGCTGATCGTTGAAGTTGATAAGGTGCCGAGCGCCGTCCGGCAGGGCTATGTCAAATGCGGCCCTGGTGTGGCGTCCGGGCAGCGTATCGGGCGTGTACGGAGCTTCCACACGCAATTGGCCGCTCATACCCAGGTGGATGGCGATTGCGGAGTCGTCGTCAAGCGTGAGCCACATGAACTTGCCGCGGCGATCCGTAGCGATAACCGTGCGCCCGCGCGTGCGACCGATAAACTCTGCGGCACCACCGGGTTGGCGCCGCACGGCACGAGCGTTGTAGACGAAAGTGTCCTCGATGCGGCCACCGACGACGTAAGCGTCGAGACCGCGGCGTACGGACTCGACTTCAGGAAGCTCGGGCATTATGCCAGTGCAGTATGCGCCTGATGCGCGGCGTGCATCTCGGCTTCCTTCTTCGTGGCGCCAGTACCGCTGCCCTTAACCACGCCGTCAACCAGCACGTCGACGTAGAAAGTTAGGTCATGGTCGGGGCCGGTGGTGCGCACAGTGTACTCAGCAGCCGGTAGTTGCTTGGCTGCCAGGCGCTCCTGCAACAGCGTCTTCCAGTCACGACCGCGAGACTCCGTCGGGGCATCGTCAATCATCTGGTTAAACAGGCGAAGAACGGTCTCGCGGGCAACCTCAAAGCCATGCTGCAGGTAAATGGCACCCAGCAGCGCCTCGGTGGTGTCAGCGAGAATCGAGTGCTTATCCGCGCCACCGGTGGCCTTCTCACCGCGACCGAGGAGAATGTGCTCCCCCAACCCGATACTGCGGGCCAGGTCAGCCAGCGCGTACATGTTCACGACACCTGCGCGCATCTTGGAAATATCCTGCTCAGCACGGTCCGGGAAGCGACGGTAGAGTTCTTCAGCAACGCACATGCCCAGCACGGCGTCGCCCAGGAACTCTAGACGCTCGTTATTGGTCAGCATGCCATTTTCATTTGCGAAACTGCGGTGGGTCAGAGCGAGCTTCAGGGACTCCTCTGGTAGTTCAACACCGAGTTTTTCCAGCAGCGGGGCGTGATCGACGGCCTCAAAGGCCGCCTTTCTAGCCGCTTCACCGGTTAGCCGACGCTTGCGGCTCATCCGTTATATCTCCTTTAAAGTCTTCGTCTAAGTCGTCGTCGATTACTTCTCGTCGCCGAGCGAGCCAAACTTTTCCGCCAGGCCAGCCCAACGCGGATCAATACGCTCCTCTTCACCCGAGATGCCGTCTGGTTCCGGCACTTCCGAGTCCGACTCAGCACAGCTGGAATCGAAATCCAGACAGGTCGGATTGAAGGGCAGATTCAAGCCCGCCTCATCGATGACGGCTTGAGTGATATCCACCGTATTGTCGACGATCTGACCAACTTCGTCCTCGAGGTCTTCTTCCTCGGCACCGTCGCCTGTGATGAAGTCCTCGTTGTTGGAAAAGACAGCCGAAATATGGAAGCTGAGCTCCGGATTCAGCGGGGCTAGGCAGCGCACGCACTCGCCGGTGGCCTTGGCAGTCACAGTCGCGTCAACCATGACACCACTGCCGAGGTTCGTGACAATGCCGTCAACGACAACCTCCTCGCCAGCGGCGATGCCAATCATCTCGACACCAACGCGGACTGGGCTATCGCCTACCTTGCGGAACTGCTCGGGCATGCCGCCCTGCAGACATGTCGAAACGTCCAGAACAAATGGGGATGAGTCAGTCATGATAGACCTCAGTCTACCCCGAAGATGCGCTAACGCTCGTACCGGCGGCGTTCCTGCCCCTCGGAGAAGGAAGACGGCGCGTTCTGCGCCCCTGCACCACCGCCGACGGCACCGGCCCCTGAACGCAGTACAGAGCGATTGCGACCGACATTGCGCAGGGTCTCCTGGAGGGTCTGCTCAAACTCGGCGAGCTTGGAGTCAACGTAACGGTCACACTCTTCGCGGAGGCGAGAGGAATCCGCGTGTGCGTCGGACAGCAGACGATTCGCCTCGTCGTTGGCCTCGCGGACGACCGTCGACTCAGCGACCAGGCGAGCCTGCTCCTCACGGCCTTCCGCAACGGAACGCTCGTAGGATTCGTTACCAGCGTGAATCAGGCGATCGGACTCGGCAGAAGCACGATCCACAATGTTGTCGTACTCGTGCTGAGCATCCTCGCGGAGACGACGGGCGTCGTCCTCAGCGGCCGCAACGGTGCCAGCCGCGTGAGCATTGGCATTCTCGACGGTGTGGTTAGCGCGGGCCTCTGCCTCGTCGACAATACGATGGGCTTCTTCATCCGCAGACGAAATGGTGTTGTTCGCCCGGGCTTCAGCATCGTTGATAATCTCATCCCGCTGGTCCAAGACATCCTGCGCGTCATCGAGCTCAGCCGGGAAAGCATCCCTCAGTTCATCGAGCAACTCGAGAACACGCTGACGCGGGACCATACAATTGGCCGACAGTGGCACGCCGTGTGCCTCTTCTAGGATCTGGACCAGTTCATCAAGAGATTCGAAGACGCGAAACATGACTTACATGCTACTTCAGTCTGAGCTGCAGGGCGTGCAAGACAGGCTCAGGAACTAGGCCTTCCACCGAACCGCCGTACCGAACAACTTCCTTCATCAGTGTCGACGACACGTGACCGTACTTCGGATCAGCCTCCACAAAGAGAGTTTCAATGCCAGTCATGCGCCGATTCATCTGTGCCATAGGAGCCTCGTACTCGTAGTCTGCTGCCGAGCGCAGTCCCTTGACCAGGCAGGTAATCCCCTGCGCGGAGGTGTAGTCCACCAACAGCTTCGACCAGGAGTCCACCCGCACATTGTCCAAGTGCTGCGTGCACTGCCGAATAAGGTCCATGCGCTCTTCGACGTTGAACATGCCCTGCTTATTCGGGTTGTGGGTAACTAACACGGTCACCTGATCGAATTGACGCGCGGCACGCTCAATCACATCGAGGTGACCAGAAGTCATGGGATCGTAGGAACCGGGGCAGCATGCGTGGGTCATAGAGGTCAAACCACCTTTGGCCGTCGTAAAGCGTAAAGAAGAACGTTAAGCGTTGTAGATAGCGGTGTCGAAGCGCGCCATACCGTGAATGCGACGCTTCAGCTTCTGCTGGAGCTGCTCGTAGCCCTCGGGCCACTGCGTCTCCTCGTCATCTCGGTGACGCTCCACAGTCACGACCGCGCCCGGCGCGAGGAAGCTGCGCAGAGCCTCCAACATCTCTGTAACGGCCTCCCCCGCCAGCTCGTAGGGAGGATCAGCGATGACGCGGTCAAAAGGCTCGCCCGGCGCGCCCGCAAGGTACGACGACACTTTCATCGGAGACACGGCCACATCGGGATGCCCCACGGTGCGAATGTTCTTTTCAATGGCGGCAATGGCGTTCGGGTCGTTTTCCACCAATACGACGGAACGCGCGCCACGGGAAGCCGCTTCCAAACCGAGCGCACCTGAGCCCGCGAATAAGTCGAGAACGCGAGTTCCCTCTAACCCAAAGCGTGTGGACCAGGATGAAAAGATGGCTTCTTTCGCGCGGTCACTGGTTGGCCGAGTGGTCTCTCCCTTGGGTGCGACTAGTCTGCGACCGCGCGCCTCACCTGCAATAATGCGGGTCATCTACTTCCCTTCGTGCGATGTGTTCTCGTTGCCGTTGTGCTGTGCCGTGGCGCTGTGAGTTGCTGGCGTGATTCGTGCCAGCAGCTGACCGCCTTCGACATCCACAAATTGATCTGCCGCCACCTCCGCGACCGTGCCCGGGCAGGGCGCTAAAACCGGCGCTTCTAGCTTGACGGCCTCCACGACCGCAATAACCTGACCGGTCGTCACCGAGTCTTTCTCGGCGACCTCCCAGCGGACTACTCCTGCAAAAGGTGCACAGACATTTACCATGCCCAACAGTCTACTTTGGTCTTACTAGGAGCGGTCCAAGTAGTTCGACTGCTCTTCATCGATATCGGAGATAAGCTCTCCCACAAGCCTTTCATCACTGTCGAGGAGAGCCGTGGCATCGTGTCGGGTGCGCTCGATGATCTCGCCGTCGGTGGTGAGGTCCACCAGGCCGAGGCCTGTTGCCAGTCCCGATTGGTCATCGCCGAGCAGATCGCCGAAACTACGCGTGGCCAGGTCCAACTCCGCCAGTTGAATGCCGTCGGTGGTGGCGGCAATGCGATCTAGCCGGGTGCGCTCTGGTGTCTGTGAATGCGTGTGTGTACACAGGAAGCACAGTCCACCACGGTCACCACGGCCGACACGACCGCGCAGCTGGTGGATCTGCGAGATGCCGTAGCTCTCGGCGCGGCGAATCATCATGATCGTGGCCTCTGGTACATCCACGCCGACTTCGATAACTGTGGTGGCCACCAGCACATCCAGCTGTCCTGTGGCAAAGGCCTGCATCACGCGGTCTTTGTCCTCCGGTGCCATATTGCCGTGCAACTGACTGATACGTACACCGGGCAGTTTCTTCCTCGCTCGGTCGAACACCGCCTCCACGGACTCGTCGAGGAACTGTTCCTCGTCGCGGGTAATGCGGGGACAGACAATGAAGGCGCGGTTGCCCTTGGCCACTTCTTCCCCAATCCGCTCCCAGGTTCGTGCCTCCCAGCGCGGCTTTTCCAGCGTCGGTACGACAAAGGATTGGATTTCCTGACGTCCCCGTGGCAATTCCGTCAACTGCGAAACTGCGAGGTCGCCAAAAATGGTCATCGCTACCGTGCGCGGAATCGGGGTTGCCGACATCACCAACAGATGCGGTGTCATTCCACCCCGTCCCCTACTTCGCAGCTGATCGCGCTGGCGCACACCAAAGCGGTGCTGCTCATCGACGACCACCAGCCCGAGATCGAAGAACTCCACGCCCTCACTGAGCAGGGCATGCGTGCCGACGACAATGTCAGCCTCCCCGTTGACTGCCTCCAACAGGGTTGCCCGGCGCTCCTTCGTCGACATCGATCCCGTCAACAGTCGTACAGTCACTGCTACTCCGGCTTGCTCCAGCATCGCTGTCAGCGATCGGTAGTGCTGTTGGGCCAGGACTTCCGTCGGCGCCAGCATCGCGCACTGCCTGCTGGCATCGACTGCTTGCAGCATTCCCAGCAGGGCCACCACGGTTTTACCCGAGCCAACTTCACCTGCTAGCAGGCGGTTCATTGGGTTAGGCCTCGCCATATCGTGCGCAATATCGGCTGCGACCGCGACCTGACCGTCGGTAAGCGAAAACGGCAACCCCCGGCGTAGCTCGTCGCGAAGTCCCCCGGCGACTTCCATGCAGGCCGGCGCGGTGAGGCTCGCTTGAGTACGCTTGCGTGCACCAACGGCGAGCTGGAGCTCAAGCGCTTCGTCGTACTTCAGTCGGGCAAGCGCGATGTCGGGGCCCGCGATGGAGGGAAAGTGTGCGCCACGCAGCGCGGAATCGAAATCGGTAAGTCCCTCCGGTGCGGCGGGCAACGGGTCTGGCTGCAGCGGCAACCATTCGAGGATGCGCTGCATGTACAGAGCCAGGTGAATACCCGCTACTCCTTTGCGGCCACGGTAAATGGGCAAGTAAGGACGCGTGAGCAACCGCTGCATCTCCGCAATCCCCTTGGCTGTCTTCGTCAGCGTGGCCAGCTTGCCAGTGGCTGCGCCTACCGAACCGTCGGCTTTGAGCACCATGCAATCAACATTTTTCAGCTGTAGCTCATTGCGGAACTCGCTGAGCGTGCCAACAATGAGCAGACGCACACCGGGGTGCAGCATATTGCGCAGCCATTCGGCACCGAAAATCGCGGCCGGAAGAATGCGCACGCCGTCGCTGACATAGATTTTCAGTGGCTTGCGTCGATCGGCGAAGGCGGGCGCTGGCGAAATGCTGTGCACCTCCACGACTGTGGTGATGGTGTCGCCAATGTCGGAAAATGACACATCTAAGCTCTTACCCTGCGCCACGTAGCGCTTTGGGAAGTTCGTCAGCGCATCCGAGACGGTCTCCATACCAAAAGCCGTATGCAGCTTCTTTGCAATCTTTGGCCCCACCACGATATTCAGGGGCGTGCGCGCATAATCCGAGCCGAGCCATCCGAGCATCGTGCTACTCGATTCCTACCTGCACCAGCTCATCGATGCCGGTTGCATCGTAGGCTACGACCTCCACAGGCTTGTCCAGCCGTGCCCGCACTTGCGCTATGTCAACGCCCTCAGCTCCGCGCCCGAGCAGCAGAGTCACTAGTTCCCCGCCGCCAGCCAACAGGTCTGAGATGGTCTCTGTGAGCGCGTCAGTCAGGGGCTTATCGACGTCCGCAGCGACTACAGCCGTTCGCGTGCCATTGGCGGCCTCTCCCATCGCATACGCAGCAACCGCCAGCGGCAGCTCAGCCGAATGCACGGCCAAGGCAGCAAGGCCAGCCGGAATGGAGGCTGTGGACACTACCGCGAGAGTCGGATTAGCCGCGGCAGCAGCGAATTCGATATCCGCCAATTCCTGGTCGCTGACCAGCCCATTTGGCAGCAGGATTACCTCATCCGCACCCCGCATGGCAGTCAGCGCCTTGGTGACCACATTGTCAGCGAACTCCTGGTCGGCGATGGCTGCGCGATCTGTGGGAGGGGATGTGGGAGTCGGAGCGGGGGTCGGGCTGATAGCAATCGCTCCCGAGGAGGTGATGAGATCATTCAGCGGACCGTCCGGCACTACCGCAATGAGGATGCGAGTGGACTCAGGTGTTGGTGCCGGCTCATCGAGCACCTCGATACGGATGCGTTCCGGACGACCGAAGTCAAGTGCTGCCTCGATAACCGCGCCCGGCTCCACTGTATGGATGTGCACCATGTACTGCGCGGTCTGCGCATTACCAGCATCACCTGCGATGATGAGCGAATTGCCCAGCGGGTTCAACCGCTCTCGCAGCACTTCCACCGCCTGGGTATCCCCCAAGGAAATCAGGTACATGACCTCCATTTCAACGGTGGCTACGTGTGGCGCGTCGACATGCAAATCGACCGGTGCGGCTGCGCGGCCGCTGACTTCGTCGGCAAGCGCGTCGAGCAGAATGACCAACCCCGCGCCGCCGGCGTCGACCACGCCCGCCTGCTGCAGTGCCGGGAGCTGGCTGGGGGTTTTCGCCAGCGCGTCGCGAGCGGCATCCGCGATTGTGTCGGCGAGTTCCTCAATCGAGTCGCCCTCAAATTCCTCCGCGGCAATCGCGGCGTGCCGCAGGACTGTCAGAATCGTGCCCTCCACCGGATTGGCAATCGCTTGGGAAACATGTTGCACAGCTAGCTTTAGCGAGTGTTGTACCGACTCAACGCCAATGCCACTACCGGAGGCAGCCTCAGCCACCGCGCGAAAAACCTGCGAGAGCACAGTGCCTGAATTACCGCGGGCGCCGCGCACTGCACCGGCAGCTAGGGCCGCGGTGACTGCGCGAACATCGGAAGCGTCAGCCTTTTGCGCTTCCTCATAGGCCGAACTCAACGTCGCGAGCATATTCGACCCAGTATCGGAATCCGGTACTGGGAAGACATTGAGACTGTTGATCTCATCGCGGCGGGATTGAAGCGCGTCAATCCCCCGGGCAACCCAGCCGACAATGGCGGCAGAACCAATCTGCAAAGACATGAATTCCTATTCTAGCGTCCAGTCGATAGGGGTAGCTCCCTGACGAATCAGCGACTCATTGGCCCGGCTGAACGGACGCGACCCGAAGAACCCACGGGATGCCGACAGCGGTGACGGGTGCGGCGAACAGATGCAGTCCACGCCGGGGAGCCAACGCTGCAAACTCTGCGCGTCGCGTCCCCACAGAATGGCCACGAGAGGCTGATCACGGGCGACCAATGCTTTGATGGCATGCTCCGTGATTGCCTCCCAGCCCTTACCGCGGTGCGAGGCAGCAGCACCCGGACGTACGGTCAACACACGGTTGAACAGAGCTACGCCCTGCCTACTCCACGGAGTGAGGTCACCGTTGGAGGGAGTCGGGAGCCCCAGGTCGGAGGAATACTCCTTAAAAATATTCGCCAACGACCGCGGTACCGGCTTCACATCCGGCTGGACCGAGAAGCTAAGCCCCATCGCATGCCCCGGGGTCGGGTACGGGTCCTGACCGATAATGAGCACCTTGACCTCATCGAATGGATAAGTAAAGGCGCGCAGCACATCGGTGCCCGCGGGCAGGTAACCGTAGCCGGCCGCGTTTTCCTCGCGCAGGAACTGCCCCATCCGGTGGATGTCATCGGCCACTGGCTCCAGCACCTTCTGCCACCCTTCTTCGACCGGCAACGGATCCATGTCATACAGCCTTTCTTCTCAAAACCTCGTCGAACTCTTAAAAGGAAACCCAACCGGCATCGCGGGCAGGAGGTTTGCCGTCGATAAGCACCGAATCGAACTTTTCCTTCGACACCGTGCCGATAGCGCGGAACCCCGTCGGAGGCTCCCCCGGTGTCGAACCAATCAGTGTGTGGTCCTCCCCGCCGGTGAGCACCCACTCCCATGGATCGACGTCGAGGTATTCGCCAGCGGCAATCTGCAACTCATCGGGCGCAATCGCACTGCTGTCAACTTCCAAAGTAACCCTGGAGGCCTGCGCAATAGCACGGAGATCCACCACTAGTCCATCGGAATTGTCCGTTAGTGAACGCTCGCCTGTGGCTCGCGCCGTGGCACCCCTGCGGTATTCAAATTCGGGCGTACAGTGTGCTGCTACCAGCTGCGCAAACTCACTTGGAACCTTTGCCGGGCTTCCGCAGTGTTGCAGCAGCGCAAGGCCCGCTGCAGAGTAGCCGATGCGCCCCGACGCAATCACCGTATCCCCCGCGCGTGCCGCTGAGCGCAGCAGCGGCCGCCCCAGCCCACCGAGTTCGCCGATTGCTGTGATGGAAATCACCAGAGAATCTCCGCTGACCATGTCACCACCGACAAGCTCCGCAGGACATTGCTTGCCTTCCTGCCACAACCCCTCGGCGATACCGGTGACCACACTCACCGGAGTATGCAACGGTGCTGAGATGGCGAAAAGCATGGCCGTTGGACGCGCACCCATCGATTCGATATCGGCGAAATTCTGTACTGCGGCCTTAGCTCCAACTTGCTGAGGTGTCGACCAGTCCAGGCGGAAATGGCGCCCTTCCACCAGCATGTCGGTGGAAGTGACAAAACGGGCGTTGGGGGTTGTCTGCGTCAAGACGGCGGCATCGTCGCCATTGCGTGCCGACGGGGCGATAGCCCGGATGGCCTCAATGACCCCAAACTCGCCAATATCGCCAATGGTCAATTCAGTCACAGTATCGAGTCACATTCCTAATAGTCGATGGTTAACCGTTAATAGCGGAACCCGTCTCGGTATTGCCCCCAACCAATTGGAGTTGGTACCGGACAACGTAGAATCAGGCCCATGGTAGACGCACCCCCATCGGGAGAAACAGTTCAGTCCAAGGGTAGCCGGACACGCGCGGGCATCGCACTCGCTATCGCCATTATCTCTATCCTCGGCATCATTTTTGCCGCAAAGATTTACCAGGATAATCAGGCGACAAAGCCAGTCGCGATTTCCAACCCGGAGCTTCCCGCCAATGACTCGCCCGAGTGTGCGGAACTGCTCGACCGACTGCCAGATCGCGCCGCAGGTCTGGTTCGCGCCGACATTGCAGAGCCGGCTCCAGAAGGTGCCGCTGTGTACCGAAACTTGGAACAAGACCGCATCACGCTGCGCTGTGGCGCGAACGTACCTAGCCAGTACAACGAACTGGGCAAGACCGAAGAGGTCAAGGGCATTTCGTGGCTGCGCGTTGTCGACAGTACCGACGAATCTTTGGCGACTTGGTTCACCGTCGGCCGTGAGCCAGTGGTTGCGATTACCGCCGAAGGAAATGCAAAGGCGGAGGACGCACTGCGTGATCTCGCCGAGGCGCTGCGCCCGGATTCCGAGTACAAGAACAAACCGGAGCGAGGCGGTGTCCCGCTGGCAGAATTGGCAGCTCCGGAAGCTGATAAGCGCTGTAGCGGCTTGGAGGCTGCCCTCCCCCGCGAGCTTGGCAACCGTCACCGTCTGAGCGCAGAGGAAATGCCGGCTGACATGCCGAAGGACATGGTCATTTGGGGCGGCACCCCAGCCGATCCGGTGGTGCTGCGCTGTGGTGTCGACGAGCCGGCTGGCTATAGCACCACCACGCAGCAGCTGACGCAGGTTGGCGACATTGTCTGGTTCAACGAACCAACGCTTTCCTCCGGTACCTCCGCCACCTGGTACGCCATGGGCCGGGAGCGCTTCGTCGCCGTTGAAATGCCGATGTCGGAGGCCAGCTCACTGATGCCGGTGCTCTCCTCGGTCATCGCTGACAACCTGGAGAACATCTCGCCGAGCGAAGAAAAGTAAGAACCAACTTCTATCGACGAGCTACCAGCGCCCGCTCAATCAGGGCGCTGAGCAGCTCCTCGTAGGCTACACCTGAGGCCGCAAACATCTGCGGGTACATCGAAATCGGGGTAAAGCCCGGCATGGTGTTGACCTCATTGATAATCGGGCCATTATCCGTGACAAAGAAGTCCACGCGAGTCAGACCATCAGAGCCCAGTGCCCTGAACGCCCGACGAGCATCCGTGTCCAGTGCCTTCAAAACATCCTCCGGCAGCTCAGCCGGGATCTGCGCCGAGACGACATCATCCAAGTACTTGGTCTCAAAACCGTAGAAGCCCTCGTCAGAGTCCTCCGTGCCACGCAGCAACGACGGAACTGATACCTGCAGGCTGCCGTCAGCACGCTGCAGCACACCAATCTCCACTTCGGCGCCGTCTACACCGGCCTCTACAATGACCTTCCAGTCGTGCTCTCGGGCCAGCTCTACCGCCGCATCCAGATTCGCCCAATCATCCACGCGGGAAATGCCAATCGACGATCCACCACGAGCAGGTTTAACGAACACCGGCAGGCCAAGGGGCTCCTTGTCCTCGTCGGAAAGCGACTCGCCGACATGCAAAACAACCTGCTTGCCGATAGGAAGCCCCGCTGCCTGCAAGAGATTCTTCGTGCGTTCCTTATCCATTCCCGCCGCGGAAGCGAGCACGCCCGGGCCGACATAAGCAATGCCGGAAAGCTCAAAGAGCCCCTGAATCGTGCCGTCCTCGCCGTGCGGACCGTGGAGTACCGGGAAGATGACGTCGACGGTGTCGAAAACCTCGCCGGCGCGATCACCGGTGACAAAGCGGAATTCACCGCGGCGTGACGGCGAGGTGCTCAGCGCAACCTCCTCGCCCGGGATGACCTCAGGCATCGTACGCCCCTGCGTGCGCAGCGTATCCGTCTCACGCGTGCCGACGGTCCAGACACCATCCTTGGTAATACCAATGGGAACCACTCGGAAGCGGTCCTCATCCAGGTGATCCATAATTGCGCCAGCCGAGACACAGGAGACGCTGTGCTCAGGGCTTGCGCCACCGTAGATGACGGCGACGGAAATGCGATCTGCAGACGAGCTATTCGACGAAGTCATGGTGACTTAGTTTAGCCCCGACCTCGTTGAAGTGGTTACTCCGACTTGCGGCTTCGCCCCATCAGCTTGCGAATTGTCTCATCGACCTTCGCGCCTTCGTGGCAGACGGCGTAAACGGCCTCAGTAATTGGCATTTCCACGCCATTGCGACGAGCGAGGTCACGGACCGAGATTGAAGAAATCACACCCTCAGCCACCTGACCGCGCGTAGCGTGCTGCGCCTGCTCCATCGTGTCACCGCGACCGAGACGGTCACCGAAGGTGCGGTTACGCGACAGCGGCGAGGAACAAGTGGCCACCAAGTCACCGAGGCCCGCCAATCCCGCGAAAGTCTTATCTTCTGCACCAACCGCGTCGCCCAGACGCGTGATTTCCGCCAGGCCACGGGTGATGATGGTTGCCAGCGTGTTCTCACCCAATCCTTGACCAGCGGCCATACCGCAGGCCAACGCAATGACGTTCTTGCAGGCACCGCCGATTTCGCAGCCGATCACATCGGTGTTGGTGTACGGGCGGAAGTAATTAGTGGCAACTGCCGCCTGAATCATCTTGGCATTGTTCTCATCAGCGCAAGCAATGACCGTTGCCGCTGGCTGCTCCATCGCAACCTCGCGGGCGAGGTTCGGGCCGGACAGCACCGCAATACGCTCTGCTGGCAGGTCTGTGACCTCCGCAATGACCTCACTCATGCGCAGATGTGTCTCGCGCTCCACACCCTTGGCCAGGCTGAGCAGAATCGTCTCCGGCCCGATGAAGTCCTTCCAGACCTTGAGGTTGTCACGCAGAGTCTGCGAGGGCACACCCAGCACCACCACATCCGCGCCCTTCAGCGCGGCCTCTGCATCCGAGGTGGCTTCGATGTTGCGCGGCAGCCCCAGACCAGGCAGGTAGTCGTGGTTTTCGCGGCTGATCTGAATACGCTGTGCCTGCTCCGCACGTCGCGACCACAGCCGTACAGGATTGCCCGCATCAGCAAAAACCTTGGCGAGCGTCGTGCCCCACGAGCCCGCACCCATCACTGAAACCTGCACCATCGCCGCGACCTTCCTCCGTTAGTCTCTAATCTCCAACAAGTCTAGCGAGACGTTCTCACACTGCGATACTAAACTAGGTCGGCGACAAAGGATTGAAAGGGAATTCACGATGATGCACGAAGAGGACAAGGACCTCAAGGGCGATACCTCCGTGACCGGTCGCCTGCGCCAGATTCCAACGAAGCCAGGTCAGGATGTCACCAAGCCGACCTTCGCGGCCGGCGCGGTTCTATGGCGCGGCGATGTCCACAACCCTGAAATCTGCGTGATTCACCGTCCCTCCTACGACGACTGGTCGCTGCCGAAAGGCAAGCTCGACGCCGGCGAGAACCTCATTGCCACCGCTGTCCGCGAAATCTGGGAAGAGACCGGCTACCGCGTCCGTCTGGGCAAGCTCGTCGGCAACGTCTCTTACCCTGTCGCCGGACGCACGAAGCTGGTCTGGTACTGGACCGCTGAGGTTCTAGACGGCGAATTCGAACAGAACTCCGAGGTCAACGAGCTTCGTTGGGTCTCCTGGGACGAAGCCGAGGAGCTGCTGTCCTACGACCTCGACCGCGACGTGCTGGTCAAGGCCCGCAAGCGCATGAACAAGGAACCGGACACCCGTCTCATTCTGGTTCGCCATGGGCGTGCGCACCGTCGCACCAACTGGAACGGCAATGATGCACTGCGGCCACTGGATAAGAAGGGACGTCGTCAAGCGGAACTGCTCGTCTCTGCCCTGGAAGGCTTCCGCCCCGAGCGGATCTACTCCGCCGAGCCCGTGCGTTGCCAGGACACCGTCGCGCCACTCGCCGCAGAGCTGGGCATGCAGGTCACAGTCGACGAACGGCTTGGCGACGAGCACTGGATTGCCAACCAGGTTGAGTCCAAGAAGGCATTCGAAGACATTGTCGCGCTAGGCGGAGTCAGCGTCATCTGCTCTCAGGGCATCACCATCCCAGACCTGCTTGCCGCCTGGTCCGCTGAGGGCACCCTGCCCTTCGACGAGGAAATCCTGTGCAAGAAGGGCTCTGCCTGGGTGCTGGGATTCAACGACGGTGTAATGACCACGGCTGATTACTACGCCTCGGCGCTGCCGGTGAAGTAGCCCCCTACAACCTCGGATCCATCGGCTCTGACTCCAGCGCCAACACGCCGAAGACAGGAACATGGATCCGATGCAGAGGCTCGCCCGCCGCTAGGCGCTCCAGCGACTCGATGCCGAGGGCATATTCGCGCAGCGCCGATGACTGCTTGTGCTGCAAATTTCGCCGCTTCAGCCGCTCTTGACGCTGCGGGTGCAGGTAGTCGTGCCCGTAAATCATTCGCAGATACTCCCGTCCGCGCACCTTCATGCCGGGCTGCACCTGACGCGACGTCTCTGCGTTTTCCATTGGCTTGACGACGGCCCCTTCCCCGCCGGCCTCTGTCAGCTGCAACCACCACTTCGATGCGACCTCCACCTGTTCCGGGTCACTGGGGTCGAGGACGAAGCAGCGCGTCTGCCGGTAGATCTCACTGTCTGCTGCGACCAGCTGATTCGCAATATCCAGGTGCCATGAGTGGGGCTTGTGGTGCCAGGTGGCATCCTCGCTTGCCAACACTTGGAAGGGTGCAAACTGAATCTTGTTGTCGCTGTCGACATATCGGTTGTAGGCAGCACGGAACTTCTGGAGCTCGTCCAGAGTCTGTTCTGGAGTAGGACCGCTGACCTCTACTCCCCTGTCGGTTGCCGCCTGCAGAGCGGCCGCGAGCTGCCTCCCTGCACCGATACCAGCGGCAGCGGTGGGTGCATAGATGTCGTCGATAAGCCCTTGGGCCTTGAGATTCCAGGGCAACATTTCGCCGTCGAGCAGAATCCAATCGCCGAATTGGTCGAAAAGCCCGGCGCGCTCTGCGGCCTTGGTCATGGCATCAAGTACCGGGGTCGTGTCGTCGAAGAAGGCACGCCCCGTCCGGGTGTAGGCGTACGAGCTAGCACCGAAACGAGTCTTCGCCCCTGGCCGAATCAGGCACAGCACAGCTCGGGAACCCATGTGCTTTTCCTGACACATGACCTGGTCAGTGTGCGCTGCGTAGTAGCGGAATGCCTCCTCCGGGTGTTCCAAGAATCCCTCTCGCTGCGAGGTCGGCGCCGGTGACATTGTCGGTGGCAGGTACGGAATTTTCTCCGGTGCGAGCGTGAAACGGCTGATAGTTTCCAGCGCTGCAGCCGCGCGGTCACTATCAATGCGGATGCGGCCATGCCGGCCAGTCTGGATACCATCGACGTCCAACACGTCAGTGATGCGCAGTTCGGACTCCGAGCGATTGGTGGTCTTGCGGGATGGAGCCTCCCACCAGGTCTGCTTTGCATCGACCTGCACGGTCTCTAGCTCCGGATAGCGCAGCGCAGAGAGCTTGCCGCCGAAGACACAACCAGTGTCGATGCACATGGTGTTATTGACCCAACGCAGGCGGTCTGCTTCCATGTGGCCATAGACAACACGAGCGGAACCGCGGTAGTCCGCTGCCCAATCCAAACGTTCTGGCAGGCCATTTTCATCACGCTTGCCAGTAGTCGCACCGTAGAGCGCGAACTCGCGGACCTTGCCGGAGGCCCTGCCATGGAGGTGCTCAGGCAGTCCCGCGTGGGCTACGACCAGGGCGCCGTCATCCAGCACATAGTGCACCGGCAAGTGGTCGATGAAGTCGCGGACGTCCTTCCGGAATTCCTCACTTTCGTCGGCGAGCTGAGTGAGCGTTTCGGCCAGCCCGTGGCCCGTGGTGACGTTGTGGCCGTCGAGGGCGCGCACCAACTTAGAGTCGTGGTTTCCGGGCACGCAGAGAGCATTGCCGTCCGAGACCATCCCCATGACCAGCTTCAAGACGGCTGGGCTATTGGGGCCGCGGTCAACGAGGTCACCAACGAAAATGGCCTTGCGGCCATCTGGGTGATGAGCATTGCTGCCATCCGCCGAGAGCTCGTAGCCGAGCTTCTCCAGCAGTGCGGTCAGCTCGTCGAAGCAACCGTGGACATCGCCGATGATGTCGAAAGGGCCGTGGAGATCGCTGCGATCGACCTTCAGCGGCACACGTTCAATGGTGACGTTGTCGATTTCCTCCGCGGAATTCAAGATGAAAACGTTGTGAATCTTCTCGCGCTTCAGGTGCTTGAGCCCTCGGCGCAGGTCACGGTGCTGGCGCTCCAACACCTCTACTCCGAAGTTGCGGTCAGTGCGCTGCCTGTGCCGCTCCTTCACCTCCGCCAACGGAAGATTCAAAACGATAGCAGCACTGAGCGCATGGTGTCTGCGCGCCAGCTTCACGAGCCGGGCGCGGTCCTGCGGTTTCACATTCGTCGCATCGACCACGGTGAGTAAGCCTGCTTCCAGCCGCTTGCCGACGATCGTCTCCAGCAGCTCAAAAGCAGGCGCCGTCGCCGCCTGGTTATTCGGATCGTTGGAAACAATGCCGCGACAAGTATCCGAGGATACGACTTCAAACGGGCCGAAGTGTCGTGCCGCAAAGGTAGACTTTCCAGCACCGGAGACACCGACCAGCATGACCAAGCTGAGGTTAGGAAGTGAGATGGTACTCATAGTTAGCTCTCCTCTGCTGCGGTGAAGTCGTAGGAAAAGACCGCCATTTGTGTTGGTTGGCCGTAAGTTTCGTGCACGTCCCCAATACCGTCGAAGTCCACCAGATAACCGAACTTCTCGGCCACGCCCCTGGCCCACTGACGAAATTCCGCGCGGCTGAACTCGAAACGGTGATCGAGGTGCCGGAACTGTCCAGGCTCTAGGTTTGGGTAGCAAGCGTTGTAGTCACTATTTGGGGTGGTGACGATGACATACTGCGGGCGTGCGAGCCCAAAGACGTTGTTCTCCAACGCGGGCAGCCGGTCGGCATCAATGTGCTCGATGACCTCCATCAGGATTGCCACGTCCATGTTCGCAATGCGCTCATCGACATAGGTGACCGAGGATTGGAAAAGCTCAACCCGCGCGGCTTGGCGCTCCGGCATGCGATCTAGGTTCAGCGCCTTGTGCGCCTTACGAAGCTCCCCCACAGAAACATCGGTACCAACGATCTGCGCGATTCGCGGATTCTCCAGCATCGGCCCCAGTAGCACGCCGGAACCGCAGCCGATGTCGACTACACTGCGCGGGCGCAGGCTAAGTACTTCACGCAGTACTCGCTCTTGGCGCTGTCGATTAAGTGGCTTGGCTGGCTGGTCACCGCGGGGCAGTTCGATTGCAGCGGCTTCCCCAGCAAGCTTCACGACAGCCTCGTTGACCAGGCCTTCTTGATCCGCAAGATAGCGCCCCAGGATTCTCTCCCGCTGTGGGTGCTCCGGTAGCCAGTCCCGCGCACGCGCGGCGAGCTTGTCGATTTCCCGGTCATCGACCCAATAGTGTTTCCCACCGTCGAGGACGGGCAGCAGAATATACAGGTGATTGAGCAAATCGCGGACGGTTGCCCTACCCGAAAGCGTTATCGTCGGTGAGAACTTCTGGCCGGCAATATTGTTCGAAAAATCGCAGGCGACGTTCCACCCCAGCGGTTCGAACAGAGCCCGGATTTCTTCCTCGGTGCCGGGTACCGCGGCGACTGTCGCGGTGAGGTCGCTCGGGGTTTCGTCGTAAGGCGAGGGCTTTTCCATGACCATCGCCGTGGAGAAGACGGACTTCAGCGCCACTGTCATAAGCGATGACGCGGCCCATTGCCGGTCATTGATGTAGCCGGTCAGATTGAACGTATCAGCGCGGTACTGCTTGAGTTTCAGCAGCTCATCACGGTCAATATCAACCCAAAGGGCTGCCGTGCATTCGGCATCGGTAGCCGTGGGGAAAAAGACTCTGGCAACACCGAACTTTAACTCGGACTCATGCACGCGATCGGGATGCTTTCGCAAAACAAATCCCAAATCGCGTGCCGATTCAGCAGGCGAAGATTCACCGAGCCGAGAGTGTTTAGTGATTGCCAGATACATACGGCAAGTCTAACGCCTACCGCGGATTGGACTAGAGCATTTTTTGACCTACAGCGTCTTAGGCTTGTGGGCCGGACGACTCTCCTCGTAGGCCACAATGTCCGCTTCGTTACGCAGGGTCAGGGAGACGTCGTCAAGCCCTTCCATCAGACGCCAGCGGGTGTAGTCGTCGACCTCGAACGGGAAGACCTGCTCACCTGCCTCGACGGTGCGGGTCTCCAGGTTGACGGTGAGCTCCATGCCCGGGTTAGCTTCCAGCAGCTTCCACAGCAGCTCGACATCGGACTGCTGCATCTGTGCGGCGAGCAACCCCGCCTTGCCCGCGTTTCCGCGGAAGATGTCGGCGAAGCGGGAGGAGATGACGACGCGGAAGCCGTAGTCCATCAGTGCCCACACGGCGTGCTCACGGGAAGAACCGGTACCGAAGTCCGGCCCTGCTACGAGGACGGAGCCCTTTGCGTACTCCGGGCGGTTGAGCACAAAGTCGGACTCATTGTTGCGCCAGTTGCTGAACAGGCCATCCTCGAATCCGGTGCGGGTGACGCGCTTTAGGTAGACGGCCGGGATGATCTGGTCGGTGTCGACGTTGGATCGCTGCAGGGGAACGCCGACGCCGGTGTGAGTATCAAACTTTTCCATGGTGAAAGGTCCTTAGAAGTTCTGCTTGGGTCTGTTGTACAAAGATCGGCGGTTAGAGTCAGTTAGAGATCAGCCGGTGCTGCGAAGTGACCGACGACTGCGGTAGCTGCGGCGACGGCAGGGCTAACCAGGTGGGTACGACCACCCTTGCCCTGACGGCCCTCGAAGTTGCGGTTGGAGGTCGAAGCGCAACGCTGGCCCGGGGTCAGCTGATCCGGGTTCATGCCCAGGCACATGGAGCAGCCCGGCATACGCCATTCAGCGCCTGCCTCTTCGAAGATCTTGCCCAGTCCCTCTTCCTCAGCCTGCGCACGGACCTTTGCGGAGCCCGGCACGATGAGCATCTGGACGCCGTCGGCAACCTTGCGGTCCTTCAGCACGTCGGCGACGGCGCGCATGTCCTCGATGCGGCCGTTGGTGCAGGAACCGACGAAGACAACGTCGACCTTAACGTCGCGCATCGGGGTGCCCGGCTTCAGATCCATGTACTCCAGTGCACGTTCGGCGGCGATGCGGTCGGAGTCCTCAGCGATGAACTCCGGGTCCGGCACGGTCTCACCCAGCGGCACGCCCTGGCCCGGGTTGGTACCCCAGGTAACGAATGGGGTCAGCGCGGAACCGTCGATTTCGACGACCTTGTCGAACTTCGCGTCCTCGTCAGTAACCAGGGACTTCCAGTATGCGACAGCCTCGTCCCACTGCTCGCCCTGCGGCGCGTGCGGGCGCCCCTTCAGGTATTCGAAGGTGGTCTCGTCCGGAGCAATCATGCCGGCGCGGGCACCGGCTTCGATGGACATGTTGCAGATGGTCATGCGAGCTTCCATCGACAGCTTCTCGATGGCCTCGCCGCGGTACTCAATAACGTGGCCCTGACCACCGCCGGTGCCAATCTTGGCGATAATCGCCAGAATCAAATCCTTGGCGGTAACACCATCCTGCAGTTCGCCGGTGACGTTGACCGCCATGGTCTTGAAAGGCTTCAGCGGCAGGGTCTGGGTAGCCAGAACGTGCTCAACCTCGGAGGTACCGATACCGAAGGCCATAGCACCGAAAGCCCCGTGGGTGGCGGTATGCGAGTCACCACAGACGACGGTGGTGCCCGGCTGAGTCAGGCCCAGCTGTGGGCCGACGACGTGCACGATACCCTGCTCGCGGTCGCCCATCGGATGCAGGCGGATACCGAACTCCTCAGCGTTCTTGCGCAGTGTGGCAATCTGGGTACGAGAGGTCGGTTCCTCAATCAGATTGATTTTGCCGCCGGCGACAGTAGTCGGAACGTTGTGGTCCTCGGTTGCGATGGTCAAATCCGGGCGGCGCACCTTGCGCCCTGCCAGACGGAGGCCATCAAAAGCCTGTGGCGAGGTAACCTCGTGGACGAGGTGCAGATCGATATAAATCAAATCTGGTTCGCCGTTGTCGCCTTGCTTGACTACGTGGTCACGCCAGACTTTCTCGGCCAGAGTCTTCGGGCTGGTGTCCGTGGTGCGCATAGTGGGTGAGCCGCCTTCCGGATATATCTCTTTTATCTCAAGGAATGAGATGTTAATATCATGGCATGGGACAGATTAGCACATCCGAGACGCCAGCTCTAAGTGGTATTAAAGTTCTCGACCGTTCGGTACTCATTCTCAAGTCTGTTGCAGAAACTCCACGCACCCTCGCCGAGCTCTGCGACGACACCGGCCTGCCCCGCGCCACCGCCCATCGGCTGGCCACGGCGTTGGAAGTGCACCGCCTTGTCACCCGCACTCCGGACGGCCGCTGGACGACGGGCCCCGGGCTCACCGAGATCACGCCCGTCACAACTGACCTGCTTGCCGACGCCGCAGCGCACATCCTGCCGAAGCTGGTAGAGGTCACCGGAGAGTCCGTGCAGCTCTACCGTCTCACCGGCGACACCCGCACCTGCATTGCCTCCATGGAGCCCGCCACCGGCCTGCGTAACACCGTGCCAGTTGGCTCTCGCATGCCACTGACCGCCGGTTCCGCCGCACGCGTTCTCCTGGCTTTTGGCCCGGCCAATCTCGCTGAGCGCATGCTGCCCGATGCCGACTTCAACGAACAGGACCTCGACGACTGCCGACGTCTCGGCTGGTCCGAATCCATGGGCGAGCGCGACCCCGCACTCGCTTCTGTCTCCGCCCCGGTTTTCGACGGCAACCACCGCATGATTGCAGTCCTGTCCGTCTCCGGCCCCGTGGAGCGCATGACTCCGTCGCCCTATGAATGCTGGGGCGCAAAGGTTCTCGCCGCCGCTGAGGAGATGAGCTCCCGACTGTAATGCCCGCTTACCGTCACCTTGTCCTACTTCTGTCCATGTTCGCGGCGGTCGGTTCGTCCGTCGTTCACATGGGTGTGCCTTTTCTCATCCCATCCCTGCAGGAAAACGGTTTAAGCCTCTCCGCCGCCGGTCTCGTCGCAGCAATGCCGGCGGCCGGTATTGTTTTCACACTCATCGCCTGGGGCTGGTTTGTCGACCGCTACGGCGAACGCGCAGCTCTGTTCGCAGGCTTGACTTCTACCGCCTTGACGACGGGGCTTGCGGCGCTGGCTTCGTCGTCAAGCCCGGCCCTGCTCGGGGCTGCGCTCTTCCTCGCTGGATGTGCGGCGGCGAGCGTGAATTCTGCATCCGGCCGCGTGGTGTCGGGCTGGTATCCGCCGCATCAACGCGGTACTGCGATGGGCATTCGCCAAATGGCTCAGCCCCTTGGCGCTGCACTATCAGCGGTAACCCTGCACCCTCTCGCGCAGAACTACAGCATCGGTGTCGCACTCGCGATGCCCGCAATTCTGTGCGCTGTGCTGGCGTTGCTTGTGCTGGTTGGAGTAAAGAATCCCCCGCGCCCTGATGCCTCGAACCCCACCGTCACGGCCAGCCCTTACCGCGACGGCAAATACCTTGTGCGCATCCATATCGCCTCGGCGCTGCTGTCCTGGCCGCAGTCGATGATGGGCGCCTACATTCTGGTGTGGCTGTTGTCCGTGGGTTATGCCGATAGCACGGCGGGCACGGTTGTGATGGTCGCACAGCTGCTCGGTGCCGGATCGCGAGCACTGATGGGTGTGGTCTCCGACCGCGTTCGGTCCCGCATCCGCCCCTACCGCTGGGTCTCGGGTGCGACTTTTATCCTGGCTGTCGCAATGATGATTGCCAGCTGGGCTGATTGGCGCACACTTGGCACTGTGCTGGTCTGCGCACTGGCCGTTGCCGTGGTCAGCCCGAATGGTCTTGCCTTCACCGCAGTTGCTGAATACGCAGGCCCCTTCTGGTCCGGACGCGCTATGGGTACGCAGAACACGTTCCAGAACATTATCTACGCTGCAACGCCTCCGGTTTCGGGTGCGATTGTGGCCGCTGCGGGTTTCCCCGCACTGTTTGCCGTCACGGCTCTGTTCCCCGCCGCCGCGCTGGGTATTGCGCCACGAGAAGACCAGAACCGCCACGGGCGGGTGCGGGTCGAGCTTGACTAGCTAGCTCCGCGCCCACCAAACAAATCGAGCCACGCACGCGCACCAGTGCACAGCCAGCAAACACAGCAGCCCAGCGCTGGCCACGTATAGCCACTGCACGCCGGTAGTGTCACCCAGGCTGTGCGTACCAAGACTCAGCGTGCCCACCGGGAAGGTCGACCCCCACCAACCAGGGCTGTAGCCGGCCCAACGGATTACGGCGCGGGTGAATCGTCGTAAAGCGATGGCAGCGAGGAAGATGCCGACAATGAGCACGGTGGTGCCGTAAACGACAGCGAAAGTTCGATTGAAAAGCAGCTGTGCGGCGGCCGTGGACTGACCGACAACGCCGAGCGGAATCCAGGCAGTACCGGCGATGGTATCGGGGATGCGCATGGTGCCGCGGAACAATGCGACGTAGCAGCGCACCAGGATTGGCAGGACGGTGATTAGCGCCATCCAGAAGAATATTTGCCCGCAGACGTGATAGAAGGTGCCGTAGTCGGCGCCGAGCTGCGCACCGCTTGTCGCCGCCACCATCGGGGCGACCAGCGCGAGACCCCACTGAAAAGTTGGCTCGCCTTCGAAACCTTGCAGCTGCCGCAGACTGACGTAAATTGCCAGCGGTGCGCCAATCCACCAGGAGATCAACTGCCACGATGAGTTACTAGATAGCGCAGTCGCAGCGCTACCGAGAGCCATAATGCCCATCGACAGCATGCCCCACGGCGCCATAAGCTGCGAGCGGAAAGGCGGATTTTTATAGCGCAACCAGCCCACCACCATAAAGCCGAGAATGCCGACCGCAATAACAAGAAGTAGCTGCGGAATCACCGGCACGCCATGGGTGTGCGCAAGGGTGGCGAAGATAGAAGTGCCCATCAGCGACCCCGCCCACGCGGGTCCGGCGGGCGCCAGCACATCACGACTCGAGGAATTGGTCATGTGCTCACCGTATTGGCTCGTGCCCTGCTGACAGCTATCACCACATCATGTGAGGGGTACCATGGACGTATGTACCCCGCTGCCCTAGCCGAGCTCGAAGCACTTTTCGCAGCCGCCCGCGCAGGCTCAATCTCGAAGGCCGCGCGTGAGCTAGGCATCAATCAGCAGACCATGTCCGCACGCATCGCGCGGGCGGAAAAAGCGCTGGGAATCACCGTCTTCGAACGCTCTCCTTACGGCGTCACCCCTACGGAAAACGGGCACGTGCTTATCGACGCCCTGCCAGACCTCCTCGCCGCCTGTCACACGTTTTCGGGTATTGCCGCCAGCTTGCGTTCCGACGATGTCCCCCGCCACCTCACCCTCGCGGTGTCCAATACCGTCGCGGAGCTCTACTACCCCGTTTGGGCCGCCGAGTTCCACCGGCAACATCCCGCAGTCAAACTGTCAATGGTGCAGGCGAACTCTCGCGAGGTGCGGCAATTGGTCGCCGACAGTGCGGTGGACTTCGGCCTGGTGGAGGGCGAGGCTGGTCGTCACGACCTCCAGGAACAGGTCATCGGCACCGATGAGCTGGTCCTTGCCGTGCCGACGGGGCATCCGTGGGCTGAGCGGGCTGCGGTCCATAATGCAATATCCACCGAAGAACTGCGCACTACCCCGCTTGTTATTCGCGAACCCGGTTCCGGCAGCCGGCAGGTGGTGGAAGATACGCTCGGCACTCTCACCGAGCCCGCCGGCGAATTCGGTTCCCTTTCAGCACAGCGCGCCGGCATGATTGCGCTGGCAGCGCCAACAATCATCGCCCGTGGCGCAATCCGCGATCAGGTAACACTTGGGCGCATCGTCATTGTCCCCACCGACACCGTTTTTACTCGCAACCTCAGCGTGGTTATGCGTCGTGGCAGTAAAGCTAGTGGGGACATTTCGGAATTTATCCGCATTGCAAGTCCTATACTTAGCAAGCATGAGCAATCCCAATGATGAACTCTTTTCCTCTGACCGCTATGATGCCGGCATCCAAATTCGCCGCGAGGTGATGGGCGACGAATTCGTCGATGCCGCCCTCTCTCGCAACGCCGGCTCCGACGGAGAGACCCTGCAGAAGCACATCACCGCCACCGTCTGGGGCTCCGTCTGGAGCCGTGAAGGACTGGCCAAGCGTGATCGCTCCCTGCTCAACATTGGAATGCTCGTCGCTCTGCGCGCCACCGAAGAATTGCGCGGCCACATCAAGGGTGCCCTCGCCAACGGCCTGACCCGCACCGAGATCACCGAAGCCATCGTCCACGCTTCCGGCTACTGCGGCGCACCGGCCGCACTGTCCGCGATGAAGGTCGCGCAGGAAGTGCTCGTTGCTGAGCTCGGACCGTTTGACGACGACGATCGGTAGGTAGCCCACGGGCTCGCAGGCCCCGGTCGCCGCGTAAGCACATCAGTGATGCGGCGCAGCAGCCACGACAGTGGCAAAGTGATGACAGTGGTAACGATTGCCACTGCCAGCATCGAGCCCTGGAAGGTCTGATAACCCATCGTCTTCATCACCCAGTCCATGACCAACACGTGGACGAGGAAGAACTCGTAGGAAACTTCGCCCAGCCAAATCATAGCTGGATGACGAAGCCACCTTACCTCCGTACCCAGCGCAATCGGGGCCACGAATGCACCAGCAGATAGGCCGTACAATGTGGTCTTCCACAACGCCTGATCGACATCATCCGGCACCAAGGTTGCTGGCCCCACATGCGTGGTCGTGGATAGGAAAAACAGCGCTAGCGCTATCAGCCAACTTGCAGCCAAATTAACGCGCCAGCCAACCTTTCGCCCATAGGCCAGCAGCATGCCGATGGCGAACCAGTCGAAATACGCCATCGGCCACAGCCGTGACACTACTGGCAGTAGCTCTTCCTGGTGCGATAGCACAGTCCAGACCGGGCCAATGAGGCCAAAACCAATAATGATGGCCAACGTTGGACCAGGCCGTAGCCGCCCCTTTGTGATCGTCCAGATGCCAAGCCCCACCAGCGGCAATACCAAGTAGAAGCCGACTTCCACCACCATCGACCACATCTGCGACAAGCCCGGGTGAATCCAGCCGAATTGGAGCGTCTGGGTAAACGACATCGTGCGCAACCAGCCCTGTAGCCCTCCACCAGATGGTGGTGGGTCGTCTGCGGTGTGAATGAGAAAGGCCGCAGTGACCACAATCCAGTAGGCCGGCAGGACTCTCTTCGCACGGCTGGTGAAATACTTCCGCAAGTCCGGTCGGTTCGCGGGGACGTCGTCAGGCGAACCGAGCCAGCGCCCTGTGAGCAGAACCGCACTGAGCACGAAGAAGATGGTGACGCCAATTTCGAATCGACCGTTGAGGCGCCCCCACCAATCGCCGGTGTAATTGCCCGTCCAAAACGCGGCATGCGTGAGCAGGACGCCGAACGCGCCGATGGCTCGGATGCTGGTCAGCTCCGGAACGTAGGTGGACTTGGCCGAATTCATGCCAATATTTTAGGAGCGCAAAGTACTTCCCCGTGTTATTTCGGCAAAAGTGGAATCTACATAATTTCTTCTACATGTTCTCGACGGTGCTCAAGATGTACTGAGCAGATTCACGCAGTCGCTCCAGCTCCCAACTGTTTAGCTGTGGCGGCATACGACGAATGATTCCACCTCGGCCGATCACCGCTGGCATCGACAGCGAGACATCCGTCAACCCGTATTCACCATCCAAGCGTGTACACACCGGGTGGACGCTGTTTTGATCCAGCATCACCGCGCGGGCAATTTCCAAAGCGGAGCGTGCAACACCGGCATTAGTCCAGCCCTTGGCATTGAGAACATCGTAAGCTGCCCCGACTACGGCATCTTGAATTTCTTGCGGTGAAGGCAACTGCGTGCCATGCCATTTTTCCAGTTCTGTCCACCTCACACCTTGCACGTTCAGCGTGGACAAAATTGGGACGGCCGTAAGCCCGTGCTCACCCATCATGTAGCCAGTAACTGACTTCGGGTCGATACCGAGCTGTTTGGCAACTACCCACCGCAGTCGGGCCGAATCTAGCATCGTGCCGGTGCCAAAGAGCTTTTCCGCGGGGTAATCGAACTCGGTATGTGCCAAGTGCACCACCGCATCGAGCGGATTAGTAATAAATAGGACAATCGCATCGTGCGTATGCTTCACGATTCCCGGCATGACATCGCGAACCACTTCCCCGCTGAGCTTGGCTAATCCGGCACGGTCCGGACGGGAATCCGGGTCGTCCGGATCAGGGAGAATGGACGCACCAGCAGCGACGATAATCATATCCGCGTCGGCACAATCGCTGTAGTCGCCAGCATGCACATTGACATAGTCCGTGCCGGGAACACCAGTGGACTGGGATTGGTCCAGAGCCTCGCCATGCGCGACGCCTGGTGCCGTGTCAATCGTGGCAATCTCAGCGAACAGCCCGGATTCCATGGCATATGTCAGGACATACGAACCGACGTGACCGAGACCAATACAAACGAGCTTTGAATGTTTCATAGTTTCGATACTAGGACTGTGGAAATCCAGTGCCGCGGTGGAGGGGTGAGCAGAAAGACAAAAGCCTCCACTCGATTACGAGTGAAGGCTCTTGTCTCTATATATCTTTGTACCCCGTACGGGATTTGAACCCGTGTTACCGCCGTGAGAGGGCGGCGTCCTAGGCCGCTAGACGAACGGGGCTTAGAACTTTCATCCGCGCGCTGCGGACTTGTTAAACAATACACTAGACGTGGATAGTAACTGCAAATCGCCCGGTCAAGGCGCTAAATTCCAAGTGCTTCCACATTTTTTGCCAGTGCGTTTTTAAGCTCCGCTTCATCCATTTTTCGCAGAGCCGCAACCTCGGCGACAGTGTCCCGCAAGGCCGCGACGACCTCGGCAGAGACCGCCTCCGCCGCGTAGCCGCTTCCAGGCTCGTGCGGAAGGTCAGTTTCCAGCAAAAGCCTATCGACGGGCACCTGCGACACATAGGCCCGTCCGCGTTTGGTCCGCAACATGAGCGGATTGACGGAGATATAGCCACCGGCTCGGATAAGCCTGGTCAGCTCATCGCTGGTGCCACCGAAACGGTGAAAGATGGGCACGAGATTCTGACCGAGCCCTACCCCTTTGTCGGAGTCCAAGCGTGGTTCCAGCAGATCAAGCACTCTATCGGCGCTGCGGACTGTGTGAATGGACAGAATATGCGGCTGGCTCGAGGCTCGGACAGCATCGAGAATGCTTGTGAAGACGTGGATTTGGGTCTCGGCGGGAACGTCGTCAAGCCTGCGGGGCGCGAAGTCCAAGCCAATCTCACCGACGAAACGGGTGCGTGGAAGGGCCTCGCGAAATATCTCAAGCTCGCGCTCGTAGTTGCCGTCGATATACCACGGGTGATAGCCGACTGCGGCCATGGGGAGATTTTCGCGCTCTATCTCGACAAATCCGGAGGGGCGGACTGTCTGCGCGATGATCTCCACGCCTTCCTGCGCAATATCGGCTTTGAAGCACTCGCGCGAAGCCGGTGGCAGGAAATCGTAGTGAAAGTGGGTATCGATGAGCCGCATCATTTTTCCGTTGGTGGCTGGTTTTCGTCGGCCGGACCGCCGATGCGCGGGGCCAGCGGGGTTTCCTCGAACCCGAGCAGACGGCGAATGACCTTTCCGGCCAGCATCTGCCCCATGATTGGCGGTATGTAGCTCATGGTACCGAGGGTTTCCGCCTTGGTACCGCTGCCCTTGTCCGCAATTCTCACTGGCTCTTCGGATGAGTACAGCACCTCAAGACCGCGAATGCGTCGGCGGATACACACCTGACGGACGACCTTCGCCAGCGGACAGACCTTAGTCTTATTGATCTTCGAGAAGGTTAGCCGAGCTGGGTCGAGCTTATTTCCGCCACCCATAGCGGAAATGAGGTGGGTGCGATTTTCCGCGCACCACTGCGCGATCTCAATCTTGCCGGTGACATCGTCGATAGCGTCGATGATGTAATCCGGACGCGGGAACTGCTCGAAGGCCTCCGCCAGGTTTTCGCGTGTAAGAAAAATCTGCCGGGCATAGGTCGTACAATCCGGGTTGATATCGGCAACCATCGCCTCCATGACCTCGGCTTTGACCCGGCCAATCGTGGAGACAAAAGCCAGCGCCTGACGGTTGAGATTGCTCGGCTCTACGACATCGCCGTCGATCAAGATGAGGTTGCCCACGCCGCCTCGGGCGAGAGCTTCGGCACAACTCGACCCCACGCCTCCGAGTCCGACAACCATGACGGTAGATTCAGCCAACGTTTCTAGCCCCTCCTCCCCTAGGAGAAGCTTCAGTCGTGCGAAACGTTCACTGGTCATAGTCGCCCCTGGTCATAGTGGGTTAAGTAAAGAAAAGTGTGTCCG
>NZ_KV787453.1:0-49360 GCF_001807105.1 Corynebacterium sp. HMSC14H10
CGGAAAAGACACACTTTTCTTTACTTAACCGGCTCTTCGGAATTTTGGGTGTAGATGGGTTTGGTGATCGGGGTGTGTTGAAGTGGTCGGACGCGATTGATAGAGTAAGCCCGGACTCATTACGGAAGTTGGAAATCCCACATGCTCAAAAGCTGGCTGTTACTGATCGGGGCGGTTGTTGCCGAGGCGCTTGGCACCATGTGCCTGCGTGCAGCCGTTGATCAACCGCTCTATGCCATCGGGGTGGTCATCGGATACATCATTGCTTTCACCCTCTTGGGACTCGCCCTGGGAAGAGGTATTCCAATCGGCATTGCCTATGGAATTTGGGCAGCAGCCGGAGTTGCCCTGGTCGCGGTTCTGGGTGCCGTGTTATTCCATGAAACGCTCAGCTTAACGGCGATCATCGGCATTGTCACCATCATGGCCGGCGTCTTCATTGTCCAAACCGGCCAGCGCGATCCAGGCAAAGCTGAGGTGTTGGAATCATGAGCTGGCTGTTTCTGTCCTTTTCGATCGTTTCTGAAATTATCGCTACCCTGAGTCTGCGTGCTTCGGATGGCTTTCGGAAGAAAATCTGGATCCTGCCACTCGTGGTGTTCTACGGGCTCGCTTTCTTTTTCTTAGCGGTTACTATCTCCTACGGCATGCCGGTGGCCATTGCCTACGGCATCTGGTCAGCTATCGGTGTCGCGCTCATCGCAGTGCTGGCGCGGATCATCTGGAAAGAGCCGTTAACCCCGCGCATGATCTTGGGACTGGTGCTGATCATGGCGGGGGTGGTGCTCGTCGAACTGGGGTAAGCGCTATTGGGCCCGAGCGGCGCGAACCTGCTGCTGGATAGTCTCCATGACCGAAGCATCGGCCAAGGTTGTGGTATCACCAATCTCGCGGTCTTCGGCGAGATCTTTGAGCAGACGGCGCATAATCTTACCCGAGCGGGGCTTGGGGAGGTCAGTGACCACGGTGATTGATCGCGGTGTCGCAATCGGTCCGATCGCGGCACGAACATGATCACGCAGGACCCCGACGGCGTCGTCGAGTTGCTGAGCGCTTTCGCGCAGAATCACAAACGCCTCGATCGCCTGCCCGGTGGTTTCATCTTGGGCCCCGACCACAGCGGCCTCAGCAACCATCGCATGGGCGACCAACGCCGATTCAATTTCTGCCGTCGACATCCGGTGCCCGGAAACATTGAGCACATCATCGACCCGGCCCAGGACCCAAATATCGCCGTCCTTATCGAATTTCGCGCCGTCACCGGCAAAATATACGCCAGGGTACTGTGACCAGTAGGTTTTCTGATACCGTTCCTCATCGCCCCACAGGGTGCGCAGCATGCCGGGCCACGGTTCGGTGATCACCAGATAGCCACCGTTGCCGGGTTCTACCGGAACGCCGGCTTCGTCATAGATATCGGCCGTAATGCCGGGCAGGGCGCGCATCGCGGCCCCGGGTTTCGTGGCGGTCACCCCGGGTAGCGGGCTGATCAGAATATGGCCGTTTTCGGTCTGCCACCAGGTGTCCACGATCGGTGCGTTATTGCCCCCGATGTGCTCGCGGTACCACATCCACGCTTCGGGGTTGATCGGTTCACCCACGCTGCCCAACAACCGCAGCGACGACAGGTCATATTCGGCCGGGATATCGCGACCCCAGCGCATGAACGTACGGATACTGGTGGGCGCACAGTACAGAATCGTCACGCCGTATTTCTGCACGATCTCCCACCAGCGCCCCCGATGCGGAGTATCCGGGGTGCCCTCATACAGCACCGAGGTGGTCGCATTGGCCAGCGGCCCGTAGACGATATAGGAGTGCCCGGTGACCCAGCCGATATCGGCGGCCGTCCAGTAGATATCGGTTTCGGGTTTGATATCAAAAACCGCCCAGTGGGTGTAGGAAACCCCCACGAGATATCCGGCTCTTCGGAATTTTGGGTGTAGATGGGTTTGGTGATCGGGGTGTGTTGAAGGCGTAAAAAGAGTCGAGGTCTTCCGAAGATGGAAGTGACGAAACCACACATCTGAAGAAAGACCTCGACATGCACCAGCTTACCTTCTCGCGCCCAGATCTTGATGCCTTTTGCCTGCTGAGCAATTCCGGCGTCACCGTGACCGGTCAACACGTCACCGCCGAGCAAGCCGTGCTGGAATGTCGAGTCGTGGAGGCCGATCAGTTCTGTCGGCATTGCGGTGCTGAAGCCACAGTGCGAGGCAGTGTGGTGCGCAAAGTCACGCATGTGCCGGTGGGTTGGCGGCCCACCCACTTGCATGTGCGGTTACGCCGCTACCGGTGCGATACCTGTGCCCGTGTCTGGCAACAAGACACCACATCCGTGGTGGCTCCGGAGGCCAAACTCTCGCATGCTGCCGCGTTGTGGGCGTTGAAATCGGTAGTCATCGACCGGTTATCCATTGCCCGGGTGGCGGCCAATCTGGGCGTGTCCTGGCATACCGCCAACGACGCGGTGCTGACCACGGGTCGGCGGTTGCTCATTGACGATCCCAACCGGCTCAATGGGGTCAGAGTGTTGGGGGTCGATGAGCACGTGTGGCGCCACACCCGCTGGGGTAACCGGTATGTCACCGTGGTCATCGATTTGACCCCCGTGGCAGACCGCACAGGCCCGGCACGGTTATTGGATATGGTCCCGGGCCGGTCCAAACAAACCTTCATCACCTGGTTAGAAGCGCAAACCAGCGCGTTTCGGGCCGGCATTGAGATCGTGGCCATGGATGGGTTCACCGGGTATAAAACCGCAGCAGCTGAAACCCTGCCTGAGGCCACCACGGTCATGGATCCCTTCCATGTGGTGGCCCTGGCCGGTCAGGCCGTGGATAAGGTTCGACAACGCATCCAACAAGCCACCCTGAGCCGGCGTGGTCGCAACGGGGACCCATTGTATGGGATCCGCAAAGTGCTAAAAACCGGCAAAGAGTATCTGACCGAACAACAACAAGCCCGCCGGGATGCCGTGTTTGCCAACCCGGACCATGCCCCGGTCAAGACCACCTATGACATCTACCAAAAGATTGTCGCCGCCTACCGCAACCCCAACAAGAAGCAAGCCAAAAAACGGTTCCGCAAACTCATTGCTTCCATCAGCCACGGGGTCCCCAACACGCTCAAAGAGCTGCAGACGTTGGGCCGGACGATGAAACGCCGGGCTGATGACATCTTGGCCTACTTCGATCATATCGGCACCAGCAACGGTCCCACCGAAGCCATCAACGGCAGAATCGAACACCTGCGCGGTACCGCCCTAGGCTTCCGCAACCTCACCCACTACATCACCAGAGCACTGCTGGACACCGGCGGATTCCGAACCAAAATACACTCATTTTTACGATGAGCCACTTAACCCCTCTTGGCGCGGGGGTTTTTGCATTGGAGCGACGAAAAAGGACCCAAAAAGGACGCGAGCACCCTTTAAACCAAAGAACCCCAGGCCGGAAAACTTCCTGACCTGGGGTTTTGGAGCCGGAAACGGGACTCGAACCCGTAACCTACTGATTACAAATCAGTTGCGCTACCAATTGCGCCATCCCGGCAACTTTAAAGCGACCTTTTGGCGTTAGCCGTCGCTGGCTCGAAAGAATCAGAGTCAACCTGAGAATCGAACTCAGCTGTGCCGCTGACAGGCGATTGTACAGGTTGGCAAGCAGAAGTTAAAAACGACACCACAGGAAAACTGCAACCGCACTTCTTGAACACTTTTCCACACGCTAAAAGCCCCGCTCAGATAGGCAAATTCACCGCCTCAAAAACGAATTAAGATTCTCGGTCACTGACGGGGTAGTGTGACTATCGCTAAATCACTGGGGCTATGTTTCTGCAACGTCTCCGCATCGCGTCTTTGCAGCATCACTGCAATGCACCCCAGGCAGTATCGGGGAAAGGAAGTGTCGACATGTCATTCGCTGGTGACAGCAATTCCAACGCCGGAGAAAACTCCGCTGCGAAGAATGATCTCTACGACGCTGAAGCCACTGTCTCTTACGACGACACTCCGCAGACCCAGTTTCCTGCAATCGAAGGTCAGTCCACCTTCAAGCAGCGCGTGATTGATTTCGTTTCCGGCCCAACGGCAACTGTCGACCTAGTGCACTCGACTACTACCCCGCTGCCGCTGGCACCGATCGATTATTCCGACCCGAGTCAGGTCACGGCCGTACTCGATCTCGCTGCTCGCATCGGCGGGCTATTGCTGGCATGTGGCTCGGGCAACCGCGATACCGAGCTACAAATTAAGGCCGTGACCTCAGCCTATGGCCTCACCCAAATCCAAGTCGATATCACGTTGACCTCCGTGACGGTCTACCACCTCATCGGCGCGCGCCGTACCCCTATTACCGCGATGCGCGTTGTCACCGCACCAGTGCCCGACTTCGAGCGCTTGCGTCACACCGACCGTGTCATCCGCCGAATTCGCGCGGGCCACCTGAGCTTGGAGGAGGCTATTGAGGCTATCGACAAGGTCGAGCGTGAGCCCGCAAAATACCGCCTCCGCGTCATCTACACTGGCTGGGCATTGCTGGCTTCATCTGTGACAGTGCTGCTCGGCTCGAGTTTCGAGGTCGCCCTTATCGCGGCTGCGGTCACACTGGCCATCGTCATCGTGATTGGTGAACTCGCTGCCCGCGAGTTGCCCACATTCTTTCAGAATGCAGTCGGCGGTCTCATTGCCACGCTCTCCGCTGCTGTGCTCAATGCGGCGCAGGCGTATCTCCCCTTTGAGATGCAGCCATCCAGGCTGATCGCCTCGGGAATTATCGTGATGCTCGCCGGCCTAACCCTCGTGCAAGCACTGCAAGACGGCATCACCGGCGCACCTGTGACTGGCTCCGCGCGCTTCTTCGACACCATGTTGTTGACCGGCGGAATCGTCGCTGGCATCGCAATGGGCATCGAGTTTTCCGGAATGCTGGGCATTCCGCTTCCCGACGTCATCGCGGGTTCTGACCTCAACCTGGCACAGGCGACAGTGAGGGTGATAGCGGGAACTACCGCCTCAATCGCATTTGCGTTGGCCTCGAATGCTGGGTTCACCGCGTTGTCAGTGTCCGGAACGGTCGCTCTGCTGGGGTCGATGACCTACTACTACGTGTTGACTCCACTGGGAGTTCATCCGGTGACCAGCGCAGGCGCGGCAGCAACGCTGATTGGTCTCATCGGTGGCCTGCTGGCACGACGTTGGTCCATCCCGCCGCTGATTACGGCAGTGGCAGGCGTAACCCCGCTGCTTCCGGGTATGACGATCTACCGCGGTATGCACGCACTGCTGCACGACCACCCGACCAAGGGGTTTACGGCGCTAGCCTCAGCGCTAGGCATTGCGACGGCACTAGCTGCGGGTATTGTCCTCGGTGAATGGATGGCGCGCAGGCTCCGTCGCCCTCGCGCACTGCGCGAAGACAGTGGCCTGACCCGTCCAATCCGGGCCGGTATGCGTCGCATCCGTCCTGTGAATCCGCGGAACAAGCCTCGCCGTCCACGCAACTACCGCTTCAAGGGCGGTATGAACCCGCGTGTGGACTAGCCATTCCGCGGGGCAGCCACTGCTCAATCCGCGGGACAGCCGCTGCGTGGACTAGCCGTATCCATGGGAGCATTATCCACACCGCGCGACCTATCAACAACGTGGTAGAATAAGGTTTTTGAATTGTAAGTAGCGCTTAAAGCTGAAACTGCGTCATCACAATCCCATTCCTTCTTCACTGAACTCGGTTGAGCTCAGTGCCGGGAGCATGTGGCGAGATGGCTGGCAGAAGTAGGTGTATGGGGCGCAATTAAGGCCATGCTTGCCAGGAGGATTCGTGCCACCGAAGGTCACAGACACTCGCACTGCTCAGAACGAGGCTCTTCACAAGGTCGAAGAAAAGACCGCTGCTGGCGCACGGCGAATTGTTGCTACCTTCGCCGAGGATTTCTACGATGCCGTCACTCTGATGTGCATGCTCGGAGTGGAGAAGGAAGGCCTGAGCTTCAAGAAGGTTCACGAGGAATACGAGAAGGAAAACGCTCCGAAGACCGCAAAGCGCACACGCAAGTCCACTAAGAAGACTGCGAAGAAGTCGACCAAGAAGGCCGCAAAGAAGACCACTCGTAAGACGGCGAAGAAGGCTGCCAAGAAGGCCGCTAAGAAGACGACGAAGAAGGCTGCTAAGAAGACCACCAAGAAGGCAGCTAACTAACGGGGTCACGCAGCATGGGTCGGAGCGGGAAAAAAGCGGTTGCCGCAGTAGCTGTCGTTGCGGCAGTGTCCATGACGGCTACCGCATGCCAGGCAAAGCCGGCAGCGGAGATCGTCGGCAAGCAATGGCAGATAACCGCGATCTTTGATGACCCAAACCTGCCCCACGGTGTGCCGGACGGAACTCAGGCGCCGACTATTACGTTGGGGCAGACAACATATACCTTCGCTGATTCCTGTGGCAACGGCTCTGGTTCGCTGCAGTGGAAGGGCGAGGCGGTCGAATTCGGTACCCCGGAGCAGACTCGCAGTTTGGACTGCTCAGACCAGGCGCAGACCTATTCGGAGCGTTTCCACAAGATTGTGGCGGGCGAATTCGTCTACACGCAGGACAACAATGGTCTGCGCATGCGAGAGATGAAAGACCCCAAGCCAGGCGAGGATCGCCGTGGCTGGACTGCGACAACTTCGGGTTACACCGAGGGGCGCTGACGCCACTTCTGATCGACAGGCGCATCGGTGCCGGGGTGAGAAACCCGTGCGTAAGAACCGCGGTGGTAAATGAGCGGATTGATTTCTTCACGCTTGCCGATAGCCACAATATCCGCCGTCACAATCCAGTGATCGCCGCCTTCGTAAACATCGACGACGGTGCAATCAATCCACACGGAGCAGCCGTGCAATAAAGGGTTGCCCAGCTCAGAGCGGGTCCACTTCCCCGTCTTGAACTTTTCGCCATTACTGCGGCCGAAGGCTGCCGAGATATCCTCCTGATCCTCGGCCAACACATTGACGGAGAAGCGTCCAGCGTTCCGTATATGCGGCCAGGACCGCGAGGTCTTCATGACAGTAAACAGAACCATCGGTGGAGTGAGACTCAGCGAGGAAAAAGACTGGCAGGCGAAACCGTACGCTTCGCCTTCATCCTCGGTGGCGATAATGGTCACGCCAGTGGTGAACTCACTCATCGCGCCACGGATAGACATTTCATCCAATTCGACGGGGCCGCCAAGTTCGACATGGTCGTCGCGGGTAGCTTCCGGACTATTGAGAGCCGCAGCTGATCGGTCGGTGCTCGAATTTGTTGAATCTGTCATGTAATAGACCTTAATCTGAATCCGAACACAGTAAAGACGAGGTGGGGTTTACCACCCCAAGAGCCCCCGATAGCGCCACGATGTTGTTACCCTCGTCGGCCCGCTACCCGGCTGACGGTGCCGACGGCGCTGCGGTTGTCGATCCAACGACAAACTCAGTCTCCAACAAGACGCGAGGAGCGCGACCGCTGTCCTCGCGTGCGGCCTCAAGCTCCTCGGCCAGCGCGCGGCCGACGGCAATGCCCTTCTGCCTATTCGGCTGAATTACAGTGGTCAGCTTGTGGAAGAGGGCGCGCTCGATTCCGTCAAAGCCTGTGATGGACAGGTCCTCCGGAACACGAATTCCGTTCTCCTTGGCATATTCCAAGACCGCAATTGCCTGAGTATCCGTGGTACAGACCACCGCCGTGAGATCCGGGTTGTCGGTCAGCAGCTGGCGAGCCGCATCGCGGTTATTCTCGCGGTCATTGAGGTGACGCTCGATGATAGGCACATCTGCCTGCTGAATACCGGCCTCGGCAAGCGCTTCCAGCGCACCTTCGACGCGGTTCTTCTGCACCTGGTGATGAGCTTCTGCCAGCCGCTTCTCCGTGACATATCCCGAGTTCGGGGTACGCGACAATCGCACTGACAAGATTCCCACCTTGCGATGTCCCAGTTCAGTCAGGTGTCGCACCGCGGGCTTGATGGCCTCACGGTCATCGATGCCCACAAACGGTAGAGCCACCGCATCTGCAGGCTGGTCGCACACGACCGTCGGCAAGCCACGGGCGCGCACGGCAGCGAGGAACGGGTCGTTGTCCGCGACGGAGTAGACCACGAAACCGTCGACCACCGCTTGCCGAATCAGATTGAGATCTACGTCCCCGCCCTCCTCGGAGGAAGCTGGAATGACCAACATGGAGTCGCCCATTTCGCCGAGCTCCTCTGCGAGGCCGGCGAGAAAATCCACCGACGCAGGGTCTTCAAAAGCGAACGGGAGGTGCTCGGTGAACAGCACGCCGATGGCGCCAACCCGGCGCATGCGCAGACCGCGAGCCATTGGGTCCGGCCCGGGATAGCCAAGCCGCTCCGCAGTTTCCAAGATGTGCTCCCGCAACTTCTCCGAGAGCTGGTCAGGGCGGTTGTACGCGTTGGACACAGTCGTGCGCGAGACCCCAAGTTCTGCAGCGATGGAAGCCAAGGTGCCACGACGACGCCGACTTTGCACGGAATACCGACCCTTCTTGAAAAACCAACAGCGACTGCCCGCTCAGATATCTTCGTCCAGCTACCTCAGGTAGAAAACCTCGATTTTATGGAAAAGAACTACAACGAGCATCACACGCATCTAATCGCGGACAACTTTACCCAACGAATGTGCGCGACTGTCATTTCGGCCACTCCGGCAGAGGCCCGCCTTGTGACTGGGTCTCCGCAGCCCCTACTATGTTCTTTGAACTAAAAGACAACTGTTTTCAATAGCGGTTGATGCTCAGGAGCTGAATAAAAGGAATAATTCAGCCCGCAACAGGATTGGATACATATATGAAGGCACGCTTTTCCACGCGCATCGCGGCGCTAGTCGCCAGCGCCGGCCTCGTCGCAGGTCTCGGCGCATGCTCCAGCAATGATGACAGCGCTACGTCCGCGGGCAAGTCCGAAGACACCATTAAGGTGGTCACCTCCACCAAGGTCTGGGCAGACGTCGCCGACGCAGTCACCGACGACGAGAAGGTCTCCATCGACCCGATTATCGCGTCCAACGACATCGACCCTCACTCCTACGAACCGGCCGCAGCCGACATGGCAAAGGTAGAGGACGCCGATATTCTCGTCGCAGGTGGCGGGCATTACGACGCATGGCTGACCTCCTCTCTGCGTGACGCAAAGGACAAGGTCATCATCTCTGCGCTGCCGCAGGAAGAAGGCCATGACCACGAACATGACCATGATCACGAGGGCCACGACGACCATGATCACGAGGGCCACGAGCACGACCATGAAGGCCACGAGCATGATGGCGAAGGTCACGACGACCACGAAGGCCACGAGCACCACCACCATGACGGCGAAGCCAACGAACACGTCTGGTACGACACCGATGCGGTTGAAGAAACTGCAGAGCAGCTCGCCGAAGCTCTGACCAAGCTGGGCGCCAAGGCCGACACCAAGGCCGTCGATAAGGAAATCAAGGACATCGAAGAGGCCAAGAGCAAGCTCAAGGCCGCTAAGGTTGCTCAGGTTCACCCGCTGGCCGATGACATCCTGAAGGACACGAAGGTCGAGGACATCACCCCGAAGGGCTACCGTCAGTCCACACTGAATGAGTCCGAGCCGTCGGCAAGCGATGTCAATGAAATGCTGAAGCTGATTGAGTCCGGCGAGTTGGACTACCTCATCGACGCACCGCAGACCCACGACCAGGTCTCGCAGCGACTCGTCGAGGCTGCCAAGGCAAAGGGCGTTAAAATCGTCGATGTTTTTGAGTCGCCGAGCGCTGACCAGTCGTTCTTTGACCTCTACAAGAAAACCCTTTCCGATATGGAGTCCGCATAACTTTGCCCTCACTGACTTTTACTGACGCAGCCGTCGAGCCGCTGTGGTCCGGTCTCAATTTGAATATCGAGCCCGGCGAGTTCTTGGCCATCCTGGGCCCCAATGGCGTCGGCAAATCCACGCTGCTGACCGCTGCCCTTGGCATGCGCCAGCTGACTCACGGTTCAGTAAAAGTCGACGGGAACCTCGGCTACATTCCACAGCAGCGGATGTTCGAGCCCTCACTGCCCATTCGGGTTCGCGACCTCGTCGAGTTGGCGGCCGGCAAGAACCGCTCCGCCACCGACGAAATGCTGGACTTTGTCGGCGCGGGCGGTATTGCAGGCCGTCGCGTCGGCACGCTCTCTGGCGGTCAGCAGCAGCTTGTCCGTCAGGCGCAGGCGCTCGTTTCGGCACCAGATTTTTTGCTTTGCGACGAGCCTCTGCTCTCCCTCGACCCTGCGGCGCAACGGACCACGGTCGAGCGCCTGGACCGGCATCGGAGGGAAAACGACACGGCAGTCGTCTTTGTCACCCACGACATCAACCCCATCCTGGGCGTCTGTGACCGGGTGCTCTACCTGACGCCGCACGGACATGCGGTCGGGTCAGTCGAGGAAATTATCACTTCAGAGACGCTCTCGGAGCTCTACCAAACCAACATTGCGGTTGCCCGTGTCGAGGGAAAGCTGGTTATCGTCTAATGACCCTACTGACTCAGTATTTCTCCGACACCGCTGCTCTGCTCCAAGTCGGGTTCGTCCACAATGCTCTCATCGCGGCAGCTCTACTCGGGCTAATCTCCGGCATCATTTCGCCCCTGATCGTCATGCGACAGATGAGTTTCACGGTCCACGGCACCAGCGAGCTGGCACTCATGGGCGCATCCGCGGCTCTATTACTGGGTGTCAGTGTCAGCAGCGGTGCCATTATCGGTTCGGTGCTCATCGCAATAGTCCTGGCGGCACTGTCGCTTCGAGGGCGCCAAGATGCGGTCGTGGGCGTGGTCTTGAGCTTCGGCATGGGCTTATCGGTGCTGTTTATCCACCTCTACCCCGGCCGGACAAGTACCGCGTTTTCACTTCTCACCGGCCAAATCATTGGTCTGACTGACACTTCTCTATGGACGATGGCCATCGTCGCGGTCATCGTCGTCGGCGGCGTTACCTGGAAATGGCGCCCGCTGCTATTCGCCTCCGCCGACCCCATCATGGCCGCCGCCTGTGGTGTCAACGTGAAGGCGCTATCGATTTACTTCGCGATTCTCACCGGTCTCGTCGCCGCCCAGGGCGTACAGATTGTCGGCTCTCTGCTCGTCATCGCCCTCATCATCACCCCTGGTGCTGCGGCCGCATTCGTCACCGCCTCTCCTGTAAAGGCCATCATCCTGTCGACCATCTTCGCCGAGGTCGCGGCCGTCGGCGGCATTGTTCTCTCACTCGCACCGGGCATCCCGGTCAGCGTTCTAGTGACGACAATCGCATTTGTCATCTACCTGATCTGCTACGCCATCGGAACGGTGCAATCGCGCAAGGCAACGCGTGACGACGTCCAGGCTGCCAAGTGGAGCAAATAGACACATACGCTTTTCGGAGTGGCTTTTAAAACAACAAAAACATCGGGCAGCCCCTCGAGTGACGATTGCGGAGAAGGTGCGCACCTTCCCTCTCGCCACCGAGGGGCTGCCCGTATTTTTGCTGGATTCTCTAAAAGCAGACTCCAATACCCCCAGCTCTTTTTAAGACTGCGAGACTGCCGAAATGGGTTGCCCCGGCAGACAGAAAAACTAACGCTGAGGATGTCGTGGTCTGACATCTCAGTGACCCAAAGCTAGCTGTACAAGCCACCGCTAGGTCCGTGCGCTTCCCTAAACTACGGCCAATTACGCCCCCATTTCTAGGAGCATGATATGCCCGCCCTCCCCTTCAGGAAACTACGGATAATTTTCTGTTGGAAGTGATAATAACGCCGTCATTTCTGCAGCGCACGCCGGAAATAGAATTATCTTTAAAGCGCTGAACTACTGGGGGTAGCCATAAGTACCGGCCGCCATTTAGAACGCAAAATACCCCACGTAAACGCCATTACTATAACGAATTGATAATGGCGCCTACGGGGGTATCAAATGCGCTACTGACTGCTCTTAGCCCGGCGCTGGCGGGCAAACTCACTCAGAGTCACACCGGCAGCAACGGAAGCATTGAGAGACTCAACCCAGCCAGTCATCGGAATGGACATGATGGTGTCACAGGTATCGCGCACCAGGCGCGAAAGCCCCTTGCCCTCAGAGCCGACGACCACAACCACCGGGGTGGTGCCGTCGTAAGTGTCCAGAGTGTGATCGCCACCGGCATCCAGTCCAACGACCTGATAACCAGCCTTCTGGAACTGCTTGAGCGAGCGCACCATGTTGGTCGCCCGCGCAACCGGCAGACGCGCAGCAGTACCAGCAGAGGTACGCCAGGCGACGCCCGTAATGGCAGCCGAGCGACGCTCCGGAATCACCACACCGTGACCGCCAAAGGCCGCCACCGAGCGAATGACCGCGCCCAGATTACGGGGGTCGGTGATGTTATCCAGGCAGACGATAAGGCCCGGCTCCCCGGTCTTGGCCACCGAATCAATCAGATCTTCGACAGATGCGTACTTGTACGGCGGAATCTGCAGGCCGATACCCTGGTGCATAGTGTTGCCGGTCATGGTGTCCAACTCGTGGCGGGGTACCTCGCGAATCGGGATACCACGGGAGTTAGCAATACGCACTGCCTCCTGCAGGCGCTCGTCATTGTCGGTACCCAGCGCCACAATCAGCGCTGCCGCTGGCACCTTTGCATGCAGGCACTCCACGACCGGGTTACGGCCAACTACCAGCTCGGTGCCATCCCCCTTGCGCTCATGACGCCCCGAGTCACGGCGGCGCTTCTCTTTCGCCCGCTTATGAGCTGCGTGATAAACGCGGTCCTCTGCTTTCGGGGTCGGCCCCTTGCCACGCAAGCCACGCTTTTGGCCACCGGAGCCGCCAACGTTCTTCTTGCTTGCCTTGCGCACCGCACCACGACGACCGTTGCCTGCCATAGCTACCTGCTTCCTGTTGTTAATAGTTTTCTTTAGCTTTAGTCAGCGACAGACCATGCTGGACCATCCGCGGTATCAGTTACCTCGATACCCGCTTCCTTCAGACGGTCGCGCACAGCATCAGCCGTAGCCCAGTCCTTCTCGGCACGAGCCCGGGTGCGCTCCTCCAACTGGTGCTCAACCAGCACACCGAGCGCATGCATTGCTGCATCAGAACCAGAATCGGAGGTTGCCCACTGCTCATTCAGCGGATCGAATCCAAGGACTGCGGCCATAGCGCGGACAGCACCGGCAATCTCCTTGGCCTTGGTCTCGTCGCCGTCGGCAAGCGCCTGATTGCCCCCACGGACAGCGTTGTGGATTTCCGCGAGCGCGCGTGGGACGGCGAGGTCGTCGTCGAGCGCTGCTTCGAACGCCGGCGTCCACTCACCGATTTCGATATCGCCGAGCTTATCGACGGCACGGTGCATAAACGCCTCGATACGACGGTAGCCCGCTGCCGCTTCCTGCAGAGCCTCCTCGGAGTACTCCAGCACGGAGCGGTAGTGCGCACTACCGAGGTAGTAACGCAGCTCAACCGGACGAACCATGGTCAGGATATGCGGCACGGACAACACGTTGCCGAGCGACTTCGACATCTTTTCGCCGGCCATTGTGACCCAGTGATTGTGCATCCAGTAGCGAGCAAAGCCGTCGCCGGCTGCGTGCGACTGCGCAATCTCGTTTTCATGATGCGGGAACTGCAGGTCGAGGCCGCCACAGTGGATGTCGAACTCCGAGCCCAAGTAGTAGGTGGCCATGGCGGAGCACTCCAGGTGCCAGCCCGGCCGGCCATTGCCCCACGGCGTCGGCCACGAGGGCTCGCCCGGCTTGGCAGCCTTCCACAGTGCGAAATCGTGCGCACCGCGCTTGCCCGGAGTATTGGTCTCGCCCTGCTCCATCTCGTCGACGCGGTTGCCGGACAGGCTGCCGTAGTCGCTGCCTTCAGCCTTGGACCAGGCATCCACGTCGAAATAGACGCTGCCATCGACGGCGTAGGCGAAGCCGTTATCCATCAGACGCTGCATGTACTCCACCATCTGAGTGACATGCCCGGTAGCACGCGGCTCAACGCTCGGCGGGAGAACACCGAGCTGGTTGTAAGCCCAGGTAAATTCACGTTCAAAGCGGGAGACCCATTCCCACCAAGGGCGGCCGTGCTCGGCGGCCTTGTTCAAAATCTTGTCATCGATATCGGTAACGTTGCGCACAAAGGCGACGTCATACCCCTTGGCGATCAGCCAACGGCGCAAGATATCAAAGGCCACGCCGGAGCGAACATGGCCAATGTGCGGCTGAGCCTGCGGGGTCGCACCGCACAGGTAAATGGAGGCATGCCCCTCGCGGAGAGGCTCAAAATCCTTCAGTTGGCGGGTTGCGGTATCGAAGATTTGAAAAGTCACAGCCCCGAGCATAGCGGGGAAATAGATACGGGTGAAAAAGAGAAAACGGCTAGCGCACACGGGCAATGTGTGTGCGCTAGCCGTTAACCGGAAAAGTTCAGAAAATCCCTACTGGAAGGAACCGGGGAAGGGAAACGACTTATGCGTCTGCGTCCAGATCCACCGGCTTATCGTCGGCCTCGTCCTTCTTCTCACCGGCGGCACCTTCCTGTGCCAGGGCGCGGTGACGCTCGATAGTTGCATCGACGCGGGCAAAAACTTCCTCGACCTTGGCCTCATCAACGCCGTCGGCAAGCGCGAGCTCACCGACGAGAACCTGGCGAGCCTTGCTCAACATACGCTTTTCGCCAGCGGACAGACCGCGATCCTGATCACGACGCCACAGGTCACGAACTACCTCAGCGACCTTGTTAATGTCGCCCGAACCCAAGCGCTCCTGGTTGGCCTTGTAGCGACGGGACCAGTTGCCGGCCTCTTCCACGTCGGTCTCACGCAGAACGGAGAAAACCTTCAGCAGCCCCTCTTCACCGACAACGTCGCGGACACCGACCAGCTCGGCATTCTTGGCGGGCACCTGGATATTCAGATCACTCTGCAGAATCTGCAGTACGAGGTACTGAACGGTCTCACCGTTAAGCTCTCGTTCAATGATGTTTTCGATTTTCGCAGCTCCGTGGTGCGGATAAACTACGGTATCGCCAATGCTGAATTCCATGTAATGCACACGCCCTTTCCAACGGCCTTCCACCCTATCATGTCCCCCCATGATTTTACGGGTAGTATGAGAACATCTTAGGAAGACACTAAGGTGTTCTTTAAATACTGAAAATCCTATCGCCCATCCTCAAGCTACTGGAGGAAATCTAGTCATGGCCTTCAAGTCCGTACTTCGCCGCAGCGCTCTCATCACCGTCTCCGCAGCATCCGCAGTTGCACTTGCTGCTTGTGGCGCCGGTCAGATTTCGCAGACCGCAAATCAGCACCCGGCTGTCGACGGTGCGATGAACGGCGGCGAAGATGCTGCCGGCAAGGGTGCTGAGAACACCAACTCGGCTCTTGGCTTCGTCAACATCCGCGACGCTCATATCCTGGTTGACCCGGAGGCTGGTACCGCTGGTCTGAAGTTCTCCGCCAGCAACCAGCAGCGCGCTACCGAGTCGGTCTACAAGCTGAAGTCCGTCACCGTTGAAGGTATCGGCGAGGTTGAGCTGAAGAAGGTCGCTGAGACACCTTCCTTCGCTAAGGCTGCAAAGGGCGAGGACTCCCTGCCGCGTGAGTGCCAGATTGTTGCCGGCCCGAAGTCCGTCATCGATCCGCTGGCTAAGACCGCCAAGGACAACACCGGCTGCATCGCGTACTACACCAATGAGCTGGACCCGAGCACCCTGGTTGGCGACAAGAGCAGCGCTGCTGGCCAGAACCGCGAGGCCACCTTCGAGTTCACCGACCCGCAGGGCCAGACCAACACCTACGACCTGGACATCACCATCTCCGCTGACATTCTGGAAGCTGGCGCACCGAACCGCGGTGCTGACGGCATGATTGAATCCAAGTAATCGCAGCACAGTGGTGTTCCTGCGCTGTTCGCGCGCAGCGCACTTTTAGGCGCTGGTACAGCGCAGTCCTGTCCCGCAAATAACGCGAGGCGCTTCATCGAGCGGGCATGGGCGATTGGTCGCTTGATACGGGTCACGGCAGTACAGTCATCCTTGACACAAGTCATTGACACTGCCCTGGCCCGCTCTCGCGTATCTGGGGTAAATTTTCTCGCGACATTTCCCGCACATCCCGCACCAAACGTTGTCGGGTCTGTCGCCCCCTCGTTTGAAGCAAAGGCGGTTGCACCGTGGCCAAGACCAAAGACGAAGCCTACGAATGCTCGGCATGCGGTTGGCAGGTGTCGAAATGGGTTGGTCAATGTCCCAACTGCAAAGAGTGGGGCACACTGGAGAAGGTCACTATCCGCTCCAGCAGAGGGAAGTCCGGCTCCACCCTTGAGGACAAAATCGCCACCCGGGCAGCCAAGCAACGTCGCCGGAGTGCTGCCACAACGGAGCCCGGCACGCGAGGTGACCGTCGTAAAGCATCTTCCACTTCCGTCGCGGCTGAGAGCCAGCGTTTAGCACAGCGCGCGCTTGACGACGATGCGGAGGAACGTTTCCTCGCCGAGACATCCGCAACAGATCGAATCCCCACTTCTTCTTCTGAGCTGACGGCCATTACCGGGTTTTCCGCCAAAGCTGCGCACGCGGTGCGCACGGGCATCGGTGAGCTGGATCGGGTGCTCGGTTCGGGTATTGTGCCGGGTTCGTTGGTGCTCTTGGCCGGCGAGCCGGGGGTTGGTAAGTCGACGTTGCTGCTTGAAGTGGCCTATCGCTGCGCGGACGGCGATTTGGGGCCGACACTTTACGTCACAGGTGAGGAGTCGGTCGGTCAGGTGCGACTGCGTGCCGAGCGCACTGGCGCGCTGTCGGACTCGCTGTACCTGTCGGCGGTGTCGAATATCGAGGACGTCATCGATCTGACGCTAGAGCTCTCCCCCGGTCTGCTCATTGTGGACTCCGTGCAGACGATGCGTGCCGACGTCGAAGGTGCTCGCGGTGGCGTTGCTCAGGCCCGCGCCGTAACCTCTGCCCTGGCGGCGTTGGCAAAGGAGACCGGGACTGCGATTTTCTTGGTAGGGCACGTGACCAAGGACGGCAATGTGGCCGGCCCGCGCACGATGGAACACCTCGTTGATGTGGTACTCAACTTCGAAGGCGATAGACACTCGGGGCTACGCTTCTTGCGGGGTCTGAAAAACCGCTTCGGCAGCACCGATGAGGTGGGCTGCTTCGAGCAGACCGCGGGCGGTATTGCGGAAGTTGAGGATCCCTCGGGGCTGTTTTTGCATCACCGAACACCGACCTCGGGAACTGCAATTACCGTGGCCATGGATGGCCGCAGACCGCTGCTGGCGGAGGTGCAGGGCCTGGTAATCAACACCGAGGCACATAATCCACGACGCAATGTCTCTGGTCTCGACCCGAGGCGCGTGCCGATGGTCGCGGCCGTGCTGACTGAACACGGTAACTTCAAGCAGTTGGCCCGCATGGAGATGTACGTGTCCACCGTCGGCGGAATGACGCTGTCGGAGCCTGCCGCGGACCTGGCGATTGCGCTGGCACTGGCCTCATCCATGACTAAGCGGACCTTCCAGGACAAAACCATTGCACTCGGCGAACTGGGGTTGGCCGGCGAAGTGCGGCGAGTGACCGATTTGGAGTGGCGCCTTAAGGAAGCTCATCGAATGGGCTTCGACACGGCAATTGTGCCCAGAGGCGCAAAAGGCCCGGCAGGGATGCAGCTGCTGGAAGCAGCCACCGTTGCCGAGGCCATTGAGCTTGGGTTAGGAGCTAAGCGCTAGCGCATGTTGAACGTGTAGGCGTCAGAGTTGTTGTCACCAATCACGCCGTAGAAGATGTACGACCCGGAGGGAACTGGGACCCGGTCTTCTTCGGAGCACTTGTTCGGCGCCGAGGTCAGACGCGACCAGGTGGCGGCATAGTTGACTTCCTCGCCCGGTGCCAATACCAGTTCACCGTGGCCTTCGGAGTCATTGCAATCCACATCCGACCAGACTCGCTCATACGTTGCCAGGTCGTACACCTCGAAGCGCAACTGCTGCTCATCAAGGTTCACGCGGCATTCACCGCCGGTGGGATTGTGGACGGTAATCGCCAGAGTCGGCTGCTCATCGCCGTAGTTCGGCTGATCCGAGGTGGCCGTCACCTGCAGATCTGCAAGGGTACAGTCCTTTTTGCTCGCAAGCGCCGCCTGAGCGTCATCCTTCGCGGAGTCTTCGCCTTCCTTGTCGCCCTTCTTGGCGTCCTTGTCAGACTTGTCGTTCTCCGAGTCCTTGTCAGACTTAGGCGCGTAAGGTTCCTTGGGCTGTTCCGGAGGAGTCACCTCTTTCCCGTCATCCCTGGTGACATTCACCGGTTCAGAATCCTCGCTGTCCCGGTTTACCAGTGCGGAAATACCCCAGCCCAGGAGAACGAGGATGATAACGAGCAACACCGCCGCGGCGATACGCCGACGCCGGTAGATTTCTGGAGGCAGCTTATTGGTCACACATTTAGGTTAGCGGGTTCTCGCTGACTCCATGGGTAACGACGGTCTCAGCGCGTCCGTCCTCCAAGCGGTACCGCATACCGACAACGCCTACCTCGCCGGTCTCCAGTCGCGACGAAATCTCCGGAGAGCGATCAATAATGTGATTAACAATCTCGCGCACGTGGCGACGCTCAAATTCGTCGATTTCAGTCTCGCCATCCTTGCGAGCCGCCAGCAGCGACGGGGTGACCTTTTCAATCAGCACACGCTGGAAACCACCCGGCAGTTCGCCACCATCCAGTGCATTCTTCGCCGCAGCCACAGCGCCGCAGGACTCGTGACCGAGAACAATCACCAGCGGAACTCCAAGACCATCAACTGCGAATTCCAGCGAAGCCAGCACCGACAGGTCAGTAATCTCACCGGCAGTACGGATTACAAATACATCGCCCAAGCCCTGATCGAAAATAATCTCCACCGGAGCGCGGGAATCCGAGCAAGCCAGCACAACGGCCTTCGGCTTCTGCCCCTGCGTCAGCTGCTTACGACGAACCAAGTCCTGGCGAGGATGCGCAGTCTTGCTCTCGCAGAAGCGGAGGTTTCCGCGCACCATCGATTGCCATACACTCTCAGGAGTCCTCTCAGAATTGCTCATAGCTATATTGTGCAACGACTCTGCTGTTTATGGGAAAGCGAGAATGTAGATTGACCTCTGCAATTAACCAATCCGACGACTTCGACGAACACGTCGATGCCGCCTTACGTGATTGGTATCGCACCAACATGCGGCCACTTCCCTGGCGCGAAGAAGGCACTTCACCATGGGCTGTGCTCGTCAGCGAAGTGATGAGTCAACAGACTCCCGTCGCCCGCGTCATCCCCTCCTGGCGCGCCTGGCTGGAAAAATGGCCCACCCCAGCCGATTTGGCAGTCGCGCCCAAGGATGAAGTCCTACGTATGTGGGGAAAACTCGGCTACCCCCGACGTGCACTCCGGCTGCGTGAATGCGCAGAAAAGATCGTCGAAAAGCACGACGGCGAAGTGCCGAGTGACGTGGACACGCTGTTAGCCCTTCCGGGGGTAGGAGACTACACCGCTCGGGCGGTAGCGGCGTTTGCTTTTGGCTCGCGCACGCCGGTGGTGGACATCAACGTGCGCCGCGTACTCCGGCGACACCGCCAGGGCACGTACCTTCCCGGCATCGCCAAACGCGCCGACATGGCGCTCGTCGAAGAGTTGCTACCACTCGACCCCACGACTGCGGCCGAGACTTCCGTCGCGCTCATGGAACTCGGCGCTACCGTCTGCCGAACGACACCCGAGTGCGAGGCCTGCCCCATCGCCACCAGTTGCGTCTGGATTGCCGCCGGTCGCCCCGAACCCGAAGACCACGAAATCGCCGCTGCTAAACGGCGTGTGCAGAAGTTCGAAGGCACCGACCGCCAAGTCCGGGGATTGCTTCTCGACGTGCTCCGCGCTGCCGACTCCCCCGTCGAACAGGCCGCTCTCGATGCGGTCTGGGATGATGCACACCAGCGTTCCCGCGCACTGTTTTCCCTGCTTGACGACGGACTAGCGGAGCAAACTCCCGATGGCCGCTTCCAGTTGCCCCGTTAAAGCCGAGGCAATGCTCCGGTAAAGACCAGATTCGGACAAGTGCGTTGCCTAGAATTAGGAACATGAACACCTCGCTCCATCGATCTCAGCGCCAACGCTGTCTCTTTGGGGCTAGTAAGCGCAGAATTGCACTGAGCATGGTGCTCGGAATTTCTCTGATTGGCACTAGCGCGGGTGGGATCAGCGGTTGCTCGGCGGTGGATGGACTAGGTTCCATCGACTTCGGCTCCTCAGATTCTGACTCTTCTGCGGTGAAGCGATTGCCTCCGGGGCAGGTAATTACGCAGACACCATTTCCGGTCAATGCGCCCGCACGCGCACAGCGGGTCGTGTTTTCCTCCACAGGTGCACGCGACCACCGCCAAACAGCAGTATCTGGTACCGTATTGCAGCCCTATGCCCGCTGGTCGGAGAAGTCCCCACGGCCTCTGGCGGTGATTGCGCCGGGGACTCTCGGGATGGCCGATAACTGTGCCAGTTCGGTTGCGCTGCGCTACGAAGCACCTCCGACGCCTCCGGCACCTCAGTTGCTGGCACAGGGATGGAATGTTGCCATCGTGGATTACCAGGGGCTCGGCACGCCCGGGGTACATCCGTATCTCAACCGTGAGGTTGCCGGGAATAACACGCTCGATATGGCGCGAGCGGCTATTGAAACTTTACAACTACCTGCAGATACTCCCATTGCGCTGTTCGGCTACTCACAGGGCGGAGGTGCCACCGCTGCAGCCGCCGAGCTAGCCGATGAGTACGCCTCGGAGTTGAACATCCGCGCTGTTTACGCCGGGGCTATTCCGGCCGATCTCACCGACACTGCGCTGCATATTCGCGGCTCGGCGTTGGCGGGGCTCGTCGGTTACTTCATGAACGGCTTGATTGCAGAGTACCCAGAGACAAAAGAACCAATCGAGCGCATGCTCAGCCCACTGGGGCAGGACTTCCTGAAGCTCACCGCCGATGAATGCATTGGCGCCACTGTCGAACGTTGGCCTCGCAATGACACCAAGGCATTTACTGCCAATGACTTGGGGATAGCGGAGAATCTGCGCTCGCCCGAGCTCTCCCCCGTCGTTCGACGCCACGTGGACGAGCAGGCTCTGGGCACAAAGACTCCCAGTATGCCCGTGTTCGTTACCCATAATGCATTGGATGATGTGTTACCCGTGACGTCGGCACGCGAGCTTGTGCAGAAGTGGCAAAAGGCCGGCGCCGACATCACCTACGTGGAGGTCGAGACTGACCTCGGTGATGGGACGCACGGCCTTGCCTACGTGCTCACTCACGAAGAGATGCTTGCCTGGGTGAATCAGAAAATGGGGTACTAGCGGCGACAACCGCCACTTTCCTCCATCTAGCAAGTACAGCTACTTTTTCTTCCAGCGACCACGGAAGGTTAGGCCCTTGCCCAGTCGGACGGTGTACCCGCCACGGCTGTTAATTGTCACTGGACCGATACGCTTAGAACCAGAGACTCCCGAACCCGAGTAGTTCAGCCACGTGTCCTTGTCCAGGTTCTGCTTCTTGCGAAATTGAATCCCCATTTAGTTCTCTCCCTCGGAGTTATCAGATTCGGCCTCTGCCTCGGCAGTGGCCTGATCGGCAGTACTTTTGATGTCGCCAGATACAAACGCTCAGGATACCGTCAGCGCTGCCGAGAACGCCCGTCATCTTCCTCAGAATCGGCCAAGGCACCGCTCATCGGCATCAACGTTACCGACCTTGCCTCATATTGGTGAAGGTAACTTCGCCTTGCAGATGTCGTTGAACTCGCCGTCCCTGCGCCATAGATGCCTCAATCCGTTATTTGTGACCGCCCCTAGTGAGCTCATGAAACCGGCCACCGCCACAGCGCGCCGAACAATGACGACAGCTAGTTAGTGCAAACCGCCCAGGGATGCGAATGGCTCCTCGGCCTGGATGTCGTGCAAGGGCACGCGCACCCAAGGCGAATCACTGTGTGCGAGCAGCTCGGTGAGCCGTTGCGATTGATCCTTCATCGCAGCGGTGACGTCGGGCTCACCATCACTCGCCCAGATCATTCGACCCCACCAGAAACTTGCGGCTACGTCAGCCCACGACACGAAGTAGCGCTGCAGCGCCGCCACGGCCTTGTCTGAAATCTGAAGGAACTCTTCTGGAGAGATCCACCCCAGCTCCGTTGCCGCGCCACCAACGCTGTGAACACGGATTATGTCCCATGCGCGAGTAGTGGCGGGCAGTGCCGGGGCCGCTGCTTTGGCAAAGCCCTCCGAGCGCAACATCCGTACAAGGTAACGGAACTTATGTTCTGCACCACGCGGATCCACGCCTTGGACAACAAAGAAGTCTTTCAGAAACTCGATTCGCTCCTCCATCTCTGCCTCGAGCTCGTTCTCAGAGATGTCCTTCACTGCATATGCGAGCGGTAAAAGCAGGTCATTTTCCACGTGCTGGCCACCTTCGAGCAGAGCATCAATAACCTGATACGCTTCCTGTGCACCAGTGACCCCCCAGTTTTGCTCGAGAGATGTTTTGTAGTACTTGGCCGCCCTTGCGTTGATGGCCTCAACCCCTAGCGGGGTCGCAAACGCCTTATTGCTCTTGTACACCATTCCCCAAGAGTGGCGGCGCACCTCATCTTTGCTCGGCGCCGGTTCCGGCCATGGGAACTTTGTAAGGCGGTAGATCCAAGTATCATCAAACTTTGCTGGCGTGAACGTTGAGCTCATACCCACAGAACGTACCGAGGTTTCGGGGTTGAGTCAGCGTTACTTCACACACCACCCCACACCTGGGGTGAGTTATGCCATAGCACTGAACGGCAGGCGCGGTTTTTATTGTGTTGCTAGTCTCGTGTGCATGACAGGACCCCAAATTGCATTGACCGACCGGCCAGATCTCGGTGCCGCACTTGAACGTACCGGTAATTCCGGGATTGTGCGCACTGCCGCCGTCGCTGTTGTAGAAGGTCTTGGTGTCGACGAGATTGTGCTCGAGGCCGCCGCCACGAAAGCAAGTGGGGTGGATGGTGCCGCGTTTGTCACCAACCGCAGGATCCTCGTGACCGCCGATAAGAAGGATCCATCCCATTTTGAGTTCCTTGAACTTGACAACCTGGGCAACGTCACAGTTCTGCCTTACAAGGGCGGCTGGGCCGTCGTGGCCCAGCTCTACAACACATATAAAGTGTGGAGCGGTTTCACAGAAAAGGCTGCGAAACGTGTGCAATTTGCCGCCCAGTGGGCTCTGACCGCAGGCCGAGAGGCACGAACTGAGGCCTCGCGTGCAGTGTCGTCAACTGAGCTGTTTGAGCGATGGAAAGAAAACAAGCACCGTCTCAATCGCAATAGCTTGGAAGAGTTTGCAGAGTCGATGCGCTCCCTGTACTCCGACATTGATTCACGGTGGTGGACTGAAAAATGATTCGACTTGCATACCCGGGTTCGCCCGACCGCTTAAATGGGCCAGAAGACACATCACACATCGAGCAAAACCTGGCTATTGCGCAAAATGGCTATCGCCATTACATCAAGCATGGCTCGTTACTAGAAACTGGAGCGTCTCCAGCAAATACGACGGCCGCCTCAAGGTCGAACGCCAGCGCGGGCACGACAGGTGCCCAGACCAGCGGCGCATCGAAAGGTCTCAGTGTAAAGAAGCAGCTATTACTCCTTCCCTTAGTGATAGCGGGCATCGTGGTGCTAGCGATTGCCTACGTTGCAGCTAAAGACGCGCTCTTTAGTGACAAGTCAGACGAGTCCGCTGCTCCCGCACAGTCCGCCGCTGAAGCACCTGCCGATCCCGGCGCTTCCAACGGTGGCGCCACCGGTGCCACTGGTGGGGATACCGCTGGCGGCCTCACCCCTGCCGACCACGCACCCGAACCGATTGCTAGTTTCGTGCGGGCCTGCACAGACTATGAAGTGGTGTTTAGCTACTATGGTGCGGATAGCGCCCCTGCCCCACAGGCAATGGGTACCAACTGTTCCGTGGATACTACGAAGGCACCCGACGTTGGTTACGTAGTCTTCACCGATGACCCTGCCGCCACCGCCGCCGTTCGTGACGGCAAGCCCGTCTTGGATGCCGTTGAGATTCCGGCAGAATCAACGCGCGGTTCCACATTCAAGGCGCAGAGAGTGGAGTCCCTCATCACAGTTGCGGAAATCCTCCCAGAGGACCAGGGAATCGTTGAGTACATGATCAAAAATGATGACCCCGAAGTGGCAAAGAAAGCATTGGTCGACCTCGGCGTGGCCAAGTAAAACTACAACTATCCGCGCTTTTAGGAAAGACCGCATATAGACACACTGCCGCCCCAGTTCCTCCCATAATGGAGTCGGAACTGGGGCGGCAGTGTTCGTTGGTACTGCTAGCGGCTAAACCTCTTAGAGCGACTGGCCAGCACCCGCACCAGCCGGTGGCGGGTTGTGGCCGTCGTCATCGGAGTCGACCTCTGCCTCGGCAGCGGCTTGGTCAGCAGCACCTTCGATGTCGTCGGCTTCAACGCTCAGGGTGCCGTCAGCATTTCCGAGAACGCCCTTGTCTTCCTCGGAGTCAGCCAGAGCACCGCCGTCGGCATCAACGTTACCGGCCTTGCCCTTGTTGGTGAAGGTGAACTTCGCCTTGTCGACGTCCTTGGACTCGCCATCCCAGCCTTCGACATCGATGAAGACGGTCTCGCCGAGACCAACCTCACCGTAGAGAATCTTCTCGGAGAGCTGATCCTCAATCTCGCGCTGGATCGTGCGACGCAGCGGACGGGCACCGAGCACTGGATCAAAGCCACGCTTGGCCAGCAGGTTCTTGGCGCGGTCGGAAATCTCCATGGTGATGCGCTTCTCGTCGAGCTGGTCGCTGACGCGGGCCAGCATGAGGTCGACCATCTGGACAATCTCAGCCTGGCTCAGCTGCTTGAAGACCACAATCTCGTCGATACGGTTCAGGAACTCCGGACGGAAGTGCTTCTTCAGCTCGTCGTGGACCTTGTCCTTCATCCGCTCGTACTTGCCATCTTCATCGGCCTCGCCGACACCCGAGAAGCCCATACCAACAGCCTTGGAAATGTCGCTGGTACCCAGGTTCGAGGTGAAGATCAGAACCGTGTTCTTGAAGTCCACCACTCGACCCTGCGAGTCAGTCAGACGACCGTCTTCCAGGACCTGCAGCAAGGTGTTGTAAATCTCCTTGTGGGCCTTCTCAATCTCGTCGAAAAGCACGACGGAGAACGGCTTGCGGCGCACCTTCTCGGTGAGCTGGCCGCCCTCTTCGTAGCCGACGTATCCGGGAGGAGCACCGAAGAGACGAGAAGCAGTGAAGCGGTCGTGGAACTCACCCATATCAATCTGAATGAGTGCGTCTTCCTCACCAAAGAGGAACTCGGCCAGAGCCTTCGACAGCTCGGTCTTACCAACACCGGACGGACCAGCGAAGATGAACGAACCGGACGGACGCTTCGGGTCCTTCAGGCCAGCACGGGTACGACGAATAGCGCGGGAGACAGCACTGACAGCCTCTTCCTGACCGATGATGCGCTTGTGCAGCTCATCCTCCATGCGCAGCAGACGCGAGGACTCTTCCTCGGTGAGCTTGAACACCGGAATGCCAGTCCAGGAAGCCAGGACCTCCGCAATCTGTTCCTCGCCAATCTCAGCGATGGTGTCGGACTCGCCCGCACGCCACTTCTTCTCGCGCTCGCGGCGCTCTTCGCCCAGCTTGCGCTCCTTGTCGCGCAGACCAGCTGCCTTCTCGAAGTCCTGCTCGTCGATGGCGGCTTCCTTCTGGCGGCGCACATCGGCAATCTTGGAGTCGATCTCCTGCAGGTCAGCCGGGGCAGTCATGCGCTTGATGCGCATACGAGCACCGGCCTCGTCAATAAGGTCAACAGCCTTATCCGGCAGGAAGCGGTCGTTGATGTAACGATCCGAGAGGGTAGCTGCCGCAACCAGCGCCTTGTCCGAGATGGATACGCGGTGGTGAGCCTCGTACTTATCGCGAACACCACGCAGAATCTCGATAGTGAGATCCACGCTCGGCTCCGGCACGTTCACCGGCTGGAAACGACGCTCGAGAGCGGCGTCCTTCTCGATGTGCTTACGGTACTCATCCAAAGTGGTAGCACCGATGGTCTGCAGCTCACCGCGAGCCAGCTTCGGCTTCAGAATCGAGGCCGCGTCAATTGCGCCCTCTGCAGCACCGGCACCGACCAGCGTGTGAATCTCGTCAATAAACAGAATGATGTCACCGCGCTGGTTAATCTCCTTGAGCACCTTCTTCAGACGCTCCTCGAAGTCACCGCGGTAACGGGAACCCGCAACCAGGGAACCCAGGTCGAGGGAGTAAAGCTGCTTATCCTTCAGTGTCTCCGGCACACGGCCGTTGACGATGTCCAGCGCGAGGCCTTCCACAACGGCGGTCTTACCAACGCCCGGCTCACCAATCAGCACAGGATTGTTCTTGGTACGGCGAGAAAGAACCTGCATAATGCGCTCGATTTCCTTCTCACGGCCAATGACCGGATCCAGCTTGCCCTCACGTGCAGCCACGGTCAGGTTACGACCGAACTGATCGAGCACCAGCGAACCGGACTGGTGGTTACCCTCCTGCACACGAGCGCCGGAAGTAGCACCGACTGGACGCTGCTCCGGAGAACCATCGGACTCATCGCCCTGGAAACCGCTGAGCAGCTGAATAACCTGCTGACGTACGCGCGGCAGGTCAGCGCCGAGCTTAACCAGTACCTGAGCGGCAACACCTTCGCCCTCACGAATCAGTCCAAGCAGCAGGTGCTCAGTACCGATGTACTTGTGCCCCAGCTGCAGAGCCTCGCGCAGAGAGTACTCCAGCACCTTCTTTGCACGCGGAGTAAACGGCACGTGACCGCTCGGCGGCTGGGAGCCACGACCAATAATGTCGACTACCTCAGAGCGCACAGCATCCAGGGAAATGCCCATGGACTCGAGCGCCTTGGCAGCCACACCGTCGCCTTCACTAATCAGGCCGAGCAGGATGTGCTCCGTGCCGATGTAATTGTGATTGAGCTCGCGTGCCTCATCCTGTGCCAGGACGACAACGCGACGTGCTCGGTCCGTAAACCTCTCGAACATCACTGCCCTTTCAAGTGTCTATTTTTGCCGTAATTCAATAAAGGTTGTTTCACCTAGCTTAAACGCGACGCGTCGCAGATTAATCCCTATAGCCGTACGCCAATAGCGAACAGTCTGGTCAAGAGAGGTATCACTGCTCATACGGCAGCAAAAGCTCCCGGCGGCAATGCCACCGGGAGCTAATGGGAAACGACGTTATCCCCCACACAACTAGTCAGTTTCGATTGCGGTCCAAAAATCAGGTTGAACTTCACCACGGCACTGTTGCTTCGGAGAACTGAAGTACAAAGTGCCGTTCTTGCCCTGAACTACGATGCCGTTAAAGAGGTACTTCTTACCTTCCTTCAGCTTGAAAACATCCAAATTGGCATCAAAGTCAGCAAAGGTTCGCTCAACCACTTCACGTTCTTCGAGATCTACCTCGAACATGTTGTAGTCAGGCTTAGCCTTGTCACTCCACGATTCGGTGGTCTGACAGCTCCAAAACCCATACTTCGCGGAGCCATCACAGAAAACTCGACCATCATCGTTGCCGTACGAAACGAGGTCCGCATGAATCCTCGGATACTTCGTAGCTGCATCGGCGACGGACGGATTGACAACAGCAAGCGCAGTGGCGGCAGTGATTGCGGCGGCTACAGCGGAAATCTTCTTGGTGAACATGATCTCAGATTAAAAACTCTCGGACACAAAAGAAACGGGAGTTCTCCCCGGGGAGTTCTCCCCTAGCTAAACCATGCTGGACTGCCCAAATCTGGACAGTGGTGCCATCAAACGCACCACGATTTATCCGCTTATGTCACCGGCACAATGCAGTCAGAGAGCGATGCTGTCCAAAGCAGCACGGTCAGAGCGCATGGCAGTCTGTGACGCACCGAGAATGGATTTATATCAATGGCTTTCAAACTATTCAGCTTCCGAAAGACCTTCCGCCCCACCCGCAACTCCCGGGTTACGCTATCGCGTTCTGGCCTCGGATATTCCTATCGCATGGGGCCCGTTCGGTGGACGAAGAATGCCCGTGGCGGCCGAACCACCACTGTGAACACGCCAATTAAAGGATTGACTTATCGCAAGTACCGTCGTTAAGCGAGCAGTTTCAAGTCGTCTGCAGTGACCAATCGTGCTTCGATTGCAGCGACAACTACCAGCTGCAGACGGCTCTTTTGATTAACCCGTTGCCACTCCTTGCTTGAGACCAGCCCCTTGCTCAAAGCGGATTCAAAAAGTGCGGTGCGGTAATGCTCGACTGCCTTTGCGGTCTTGCCTCCCAGCTTTCGGCCGGCCTCGGCATCGGTGCATGAAACCATAATGGTGTCGATTCGGCCGCGCAGATAATCCTCCGCATATGCAGCGATCAGAGCACGCTGGCGCTCCGGCAGCTCCCCAACCGAGATGGTTTCAGTCCCGTCAGTTGGCAGCACGACCTTCGCATCGGCGTGCTCAATATCCTGTTTAATCTGAATTTCGTACTGGTCATCCTTGACGGAAAAGCGGATGAAATACTCCGGGTAGCTCAAATCAAAACGCTGTTGCGGAGCCAGCCGGAATGACCGCGACACCTCCGGAATGTGCACCATTGCAGTCACGTGCTCGCAGTTATTGAGCAGAAACCACATTCCGGATTCCGCATACACATACATTGCTATGCGGTGCATGTAGCGGTTATCTTCGCCCACTTTGAGGTCGGCGTCACGCCCGATGGTCAATCCCTCACTCGGATTGGCAACAATCGCATCCCCACACAAATTATCAACCACAAGTGTTGGGAGCGATGTCACGTTGACCAGGCCTTTCTCTCGCACCACCAGCCACCAACCGCGAATCAGGAACCCTACCCAACGCTCCTGGGGGAATCGCCCAACGACGGCTGAAGTGACTGGCATTCATGATAGTTATCCGAAATATAACAAATATTCTCGGCGTTATCGCTTAATTCGTCGTGGTTTGCATTGCCCACGCCGCCACCGTGTCATAGGCAGCAGGACAAGGATCGCCTTCACTCAAAACGACAAATACCGGACGAAGCACTTCGGGACTGGATGGCGCAGAACTTTCCGCCGGCTGAACCAAGCAGTAATTAATCGGCCGTGTTGCCTCGGAACCTTCGCTGTTCACAGCTTGAAATGAGCCTGACGTTTGTAGGACATCCAGCCGGCGACCATCGGGCTCCATTCGCAGTTTCACCACTTCAGAGCCAGCTGGTTCAGCCACTGACCGGTTCTTGCTCACGGCATCCAGAATTTCACCCCGCCATTTGTCATTTTCAGCCTCTGCAATCGGCTTCTTCTCATCAATACCGTGGCGAAATGGCAGCAAGAATTCATCTGCCGAAGCAAACTGCGTCGCGTGATATGCAGCACCGTTGAATGTTCCCATCCGCTGAATCCCCTGCCAGCTCTTCTCACCGATGGGGACGTCGCTTAACGACGTAAGGGTCCATCGGTCACCCACCGGAATCCGAGGCCCCTTCGCCAAATCGGGAGCGCGAAGTCGCATCGGTTCCGCAGAACCTCCGATAGCTACTGGCTGTGCCAAGTGCTTGGCACTAAAGAGACCGCCATCTCCAATGCCGCTACGTTCGGCAACAACAATGCCACCACCAATAAGGCCTAGACATGCCACTACGGAGAACGCTGCAAGGGCTTTCTTCCGGTTCTTCGGATTGCGAACCTCGACGGCACCACCATTTAGCGCAGCAATGAGATCGCTAATAAACGCATTGCAGGATTCGTAGCGTTCATCGGCGTCAACCGCCAACGCCTTGGCGAAGACCGAATCAACTACCGCACCGAGGTTGGTAACCGGTCGCTTACCGCAGTGCAATTGCCGCGCACTGGCCGCGTCAGTAGCTGGAAATGCCTTATATCCCTGCAACAGCTCGAATATCGTGCACGCAAACGCATACTCGTCACTAGCTGCACTAATGCAACCCTTAGTGAAGATCTCTGGCGCCATGTAGGGCAATGAGCCGGCAACACGATTGGTCACGCCAACACTGTCGATTTCAGTGGCGGTTGATACACCGAAATCCACAAGCGTCGCGCTTAACACAAGCCCCGACGAATCTCGCTCTACGACGATATTTGATGGTTTTACATCACCATGAATCACCGCTGGTTCGTGCTTTGCTAGCCGATCTAGCGCGGTAGCAATCTCCACACCAATCGACATGACCTCGCTCTTATCGAAAGTGCGCGGCGGATATTCGGCCAGTTCAGCGCCCAACGAATTACCGCTAATAAGAGTCATGGTGAACCAAAGCAGGTTCCCGGCTCGCCCGCCATCGAACACGGTCACAACGTTGGGAACGTGAACAGTGGCTGCGATAGAAACCTCGTTCTGGAACAGTGCCTCCATTCGCTTAGAAGCACTGGCCTCTTCCGGCAGTGGGACGATTTTCAGTGCTTCGTTTCGGCCCAGCTTGGGATTTCGTACTCGAAAAACAGTCCCCATATTGCCGGCACCGATGAGAGCTTCAACCTCGTAGCCCTCAAAAATATCGCCTACCTGGGGAAGATTAGTCATCGGTTCCGTTGCCCAGACCCATCGAGATTACCCACCATAATCTGAATCCCAGACTCAGAGCGGCAATCATAATTAGGCGAAACTTCTTGGCATTCCATCGTCAGTGGCTGACCGTCATACTCAATCTCGATTGTCGTCTGCTTTGGCAGTGTTCCTTGCTCTTGCCGCTGTTTACTGAGCGCCCGCACTACCTCGTAATATGCTTCACAGTCCATATCGGAGCCCTGGTTTGACCAGGCACTCTGCAGCATCGGGCACGTCGGATCAACGGTCGACGCTAAGACCTCTGGGTCTACGAACCGATCGTCGGCAGGCGGTGCGATTGTAGTCGAGGTTGGTTCCTGATCATCGCCCACATAGTAGGACGGCGAGACTTCCACTTCGGTGCTTTCAGTGGTTTCAAACAACCCGTCGGCGTTATCCTGCTGGTTAGAGCGGAAATTTAGGATCCAGACCACCATTGCCAGGATGACGACAACCAGAATGGCGAGCACGAACAGCAGAATCTTCCGATTTCGACCATCAGTATCGGAATTTGCACCGCTGTCAATGTCATCGACGCCCGGGATTAGAGTGCGATCGTCGGTCATCAGTTATCTCCTTGGCTGACAGAAACCTTCATCATCGTCGTGCGAGCAGCCGAAATCTCTTCCTCATTCATCACACCAATGCGCACGTGGGATTCGATTGAGCGACCCGATGGAACGTGAGTGCCTTCCACGGTAATCATGCCGTCTGCTGCTACAAAGAACTTAACCTGAATTGGCTGACCCTTGGGCAACGGCGGGATACCTGTCAGCATAGATTCCGATCCACTAATGATGTCATTGAGAGCGACATCTTCGGATGGAACGTCACTGGCCTGCTGATACAGCGTCAAATCTACTTCCTCTTGGCCATCAGCTACGGTCGAATACTCCCGGACCACCGGCTCAGACAGGGGAATCATGTCATTCTGGTTGACCAGATAGTCGATGTACGGGTTGTTCAGATGATCGACAACTCGAATGCCAATCGACTTTGGCAATACATTTGCCACCTTCTTCTCCGACAGCGCGGCTAGCTGCCCGGCGTCAATCCCTGTCTCAGCCGCGATCTGCGCAATTGACTGCTGTTGGACAGCAGGGCTGGACTCAGCATTAACCACTCCCCCGAGCTTGCTGATCATCGCAGCAAGGGCAGCACCCTTAGCAACGGCTAGATCAGGCTCAACCAACAGTGGCTTCTTACCCGTCAGACGCTCCACCAGTTTGGTTACGGCGGTCATTCGCGAAGATCCACCCACCAGGATGACCTCATCAATTGTCAGTCCCGGCTCCTTTTCCTTTGCCGTCTCCAATACACGGGTCAAAGGAATCTCCGTCTGCTCGAGCAATGGCGCCGTGACACGCTCCAAGTCTTCGCGGGTAACGGCAATCTTGGCGCGGGAACCAGAGTCACTGGCAAGTCGCACAGTGGCGCTTTCCGCATTACTCAGCGCCTCTTTACAGTTCACCGTCTGCTCATGCAACTTAGCGACGAAGGTCTCATCGTTTTCCGCCTCCTCGTCACCAGTCTGCTCAATGAATTTATCCAGGATAAATTCACCAAGCGCCTTATCCCAGTCAGCACCGCCCAGTCGAGCATCACCGTCGGTGGCAATAACCCGGAAGGTGTTGTCAATCCCCTGCACAATCGTGGCATCGAATGTACCGCCTCCGAGGTCATACACCAGCAAGGTCTTGTCCTTTAGAGGCTGCTTGGAGTCGTAGTAGAGGGCCGCAGCAACCGGTTCTGCTACCAGCTCCAACACATTGAAATTAGCAATCTGCCCTGCGTTGCGAGTTGCCTCGCGCTCCTTCGCACCAAAATATGCCGGCACAGTAATAACTGCCGAAATCTCGTCGTCAGCTGCTTCGTCTGGAACCAACGAGCGCAAAATCAATGAAGAAATCTCCTCCGGGGTATACGCCTTCCCGCTGAAATTCCATTTCTTATCGGTGCCGATGCTCCGCTTCACCAGCTCGATGACGTCATTGGGGCTGAAGAGCTTCTCTTCACGTGCCAGCTTTCCGACAACGGTATTGGCCTTCGATTCAAACCACACCACACTTGGTGTCGACAGATCTCCGTCGAGGTTTTCTTGAATGACAGGAACACCCAGTGAGTCCACGTAGGAAATTGCGCTATTGGATGTGCCCAGATCGATGCCGTAAATACGTTCAGCCATGATTTTTCTCCTTATTCTGAAATCTGTTGGATTCTTGACTTCTTTTGCCGTGTCAGCGCTCTAGTTGTGTGCTGGCCGGACTCGAGCTGTGCTCTGTTCAGACTCGAGTTTTGGCCTAGTTGCCGCTGTGCCGGTACACCGTGACCGGCGCCTTGGCCACCACAATTGGACTGGTAGAACTGGTGAAGGTGTAGTAGTGCGAGATTCGTCGTGATGGCGCCAGCGTGCGGTGCAGCGCGGGGTTATCCGAATCCGCGAATTTGGTACGACGGTGAATTGAAGAATCAAAGGCATCGCCCACCTTCGCCTCTGTAATTGCCACTCCCATGGACTGAAGCGCATCTGCGATCGAGTCCTGCAGGAAATCCAGGGTCGAATACAGGTCACTGCCATCAGTTTCGGTAGTTTCTTCGAGCCGCGAAAGGTCAGCGCAAATCCCGTCATGGATGGCCGCCAACTTTTCCGCCAGCGGCATCAACTGGGCGTACCAACGACGATCAGTCAGCGCTTCCAACTCTTCACTTTGAGAGCGCAATACTGCGTTCATTGTGTCCAGCCGTGTTTGAATCAAATCCAACTGCTTTACGACGTTCCCGGCCGCAACACCTGCGGTACTTTCAGCATCCGTTTCTGGGAGCTCTTCCACTGTCGCGGGAGGAAAATCCTGCTGGGCTGGAACTCCTTCCGCGGTGTCTTCATCATGGCCAAACTCGGCACCACCAAATTCAACACCGTCAAATTCGACGTTCTCAACCTTGGACCATGCAGCTTCGTCGGTGTCTAGTTTTGGATCTCCGGAATACTCGACCGGCTCCTGACCTGTGGTATCACCATTGTCGACCGTGCCCCGGGGGCCGAAGGACTCATCAAAATTCGGCAGCGGGGCGAAATTATGCGCTCCACCGAAGTCAACCTCCGGATACTTAGGATCTCGTTCCTGATACTCATCAGCACGACCGTCTGAATGTTTAACCGACCTTTTATTTTCATCCTTTTTGTTATTAAAGAACCCCATTTTTATATTCCTTCCCCTTAGCGAATAGATAGGCAATCGACACAAATGTAATGATAAATATAGAAAATAGAACCCATCCTAATTCATAGAAATTATCATTTATAACCCCCATGGCAATGAAATATACGATTCCAAAAACAGCAATCCATCGTTTTGCCACTCGCTTCTTTACCAACGCCCACAAGATACCGACAAAAATAGCCAGAACCGGTACAGCAATAAATCCATTACCCTCCTGCATGAACTGCACTATTAAACCGAGCACAACAAATGGAGAAAGAAATCGTAATAACTCCTTGGCAATCGCATCCCCTTCACCGGCATGGGGCGTCTTAAAATCCGATTTTCCCCTTCCGGTATCAGCCTTCAGGACATCGTCAGGATTGACGTTTTGAAGAACGCGATTCTCAATTGTTGAATCGGAACTAGAACAGTAGGCTCCCTCAGCAATTTGCAATTCTTTACGAAGTCTCATTGGGTCCAGCGACGTTCCGTCGTTAAGCAGACCGAAAGTATGTCGAGTCACTAAATCCGCTGGATCATCGACTGCTTGCAACCTTCGAATAAAACCGGTGCGGGTTTCAGCCTCTGGCGAACCGGTACGAAAGTTCGCACCGATGGATTTAGTTGCACTCTTCAGCATGTCGCTATCGATTGGCTTGCCGTCAATAAAGCCTTCGGACTGTTCACGAAAACCGCTCGCAATGACGTCTGCAATCGACCGAATGTCGGTATTTGCACTACTGGCCTCATCAAAGGCCGCCCAGACTCGTTTCTCCGCGTTGTTCGTCGGATCAGTCTCAATTTCCTGGCTATCTTCAACGTCGACGTATTCACGGAGCTCCATGCGGTTAGACGTTGGAACCAATATCCGATCGAAGAACTCTTCAAGCCCGTGCTCGGTAATCGCTTTTCCGCTGCCCTTTGCATACGGCTTCAAGAACCCCTCTTTAACTGCCTTCATCTGCACATCAGTGAAGAAGTACTGAGGACGCTGTACTCGTTTGAGAACAAGTCGAAAAGAAACACCGAACTTCTTTCGCACTGCGTCGACAAAATCTTCGGTGTGCAGCTCATCGATAATGTCCAGTGCGCGCTGGGACTGCTTACCGAAGAACAACAGGTCTCGAATTAAACGGACACGCGCTTCCCAAAAATCCGAGGAAGAGGCATCTCCGCCCATGGGAATGTCAGCAATCAGCTGAGCTAACTTGGCGCCCGTTGGCACTGCGCCTGGTGAAAATAAGTTTTCAGCTAGGTTGTCTCGAACTGCGGGATTCAGACTCACATCTGCTCCTGAATCTCACTGATGCGAACACGCTGTTCTGGAGATAGGCCTGTCATAAACCGCCTGGCGGGATCTACTGCGATAAGCCATCCGGGGTCTACATGCTCCGGCAACAGTCGAATCATTGCCCGAGCAGGGCGTCCCGAATCAAGCGCGGAGACAGTTGTCAGAGTCTCTCCGTTGACGTTGGTGTCCTCTCGTTCTTCAAGCTCATAGGCAGTGCCGTACGTGGAAAGCGCCTGCTTCATCTCTTCAAACGCCGCGGCAGTGTTGTAGTCGAATGCGGCGCGAGCGTAGATGTATTCCACTAGGACTACGAGAGCGAAAAGGATTAATGCTTCGAGCGAAATAAGGACGCTTTTAGACATAAGCGATGCTGCGGTGACTGCCAGCACCGTGATAATGAGGCCGGGAATCCAACTAGTCTGATTTCGCAAGAACCACATCGCAAACCCCATGGCGAATGGAATCAACATCGCCGTATCTGGATATGGTCCACTATTGATGGATTCCAAAATTCCGCCAATTATGAATCCGGCGATAATGAGTACGACTCGAAACATCCAGGGTGCCCACCAAACAAAAAATGGCGGAATGATACGACCTTCTTGATCTACACCAACACGGTTTGGAATAATTCCTTGATCCTCCAAATCACCGCGCCAACCTTTAGTACGATCTGGAACACCCTTCACAATATCTGTGGTTTTTGAGAAGTAGCTTTTGGCCACATCTTTCAGCTGTTGGAGGTTCATTAAACGGTTCTTTCCCTCAATCCTTTGTCCAACGATTAATTCGCTGAACCCGACAGGATTTAGTTAAACCTGCACGGGTAGTGAAAGTCACCGGGAGAACTCCCGTACCGCTTCTGAGGCCTCCGCTATAGCGTCGTCAAGCAGATGAAGAAAACGCTTATTCGGCGCTTAACTCGGAGGTTTTTAACGCCCATGTCATCCCAGTTTCATTCAAAGCACGTTTTGGCTGCGGCAGCCGCCGCGACTGCCCTGACCCTGATTGGCTGCTCAGGTATGCCCACTAACAACGCTGCCCCGGAGTCCCCCGCAGTGGTGACAGTTACAGAAACGTCCCCTGCTTCTGATGCACAATCCGAACCCCCTAACTCGACTGAGAGCTCGACCGAGTCGGAAGAGCCAGAGCAGGAATATGCCAACAGTTCGCAGGATAAGAATTCTCCAAACAGCGAACTTTCGGATTCGGGCGATGACTCCGGTGCAATAACGCTGAACAGCTCGATGGAGCTGACCAAAATTGGTGGCATGGAACCTGGCAGCGCCAAGCGCCAAAACGTCAAGATTGACGCAACTGCTCACCAGAAAGAATTGGGTGGCTTCGACACTGCTCGGATCACGTTTCCCTTCGAGGGGTCCAATAGCCTGTTGACCTATCCCCTGGTTGATGGCGAAGCAAACGTCAGGTTGATGTGGAATTTCAGCCAGACCGGAGGAACTGAAACTTGTGAAAACAAGGTGGATGTCTACGATGCCGAAGGCAAACCGACTGCAAGTGCCAGCGCAGGTGTTACTGGACAACATACTCCTTGCCAAATCGTTCGCCGGTTTGGGGAAAAGGCCTACGCAACGTTTACAGAACCCGGTGAATACATCGTTGCTGTGACAGCTCAGCAACCGGGATTCGAACCAATCACAATCGCACAGAAAGTAAAGGTAGTCGGGTAAAAATGAGCACATATGAACCCATCGATCCATGGAACAACGACCAGTCAACCTCCGCGGTGGACTCGTCTAGCAAAACTTCTGATACCAAGCCGAGAAAGAATAGAACGCTGACATTGCCACTCGTTGTCGGCGCAGTCGGAGTGATTGTTGCCGGCGCGGCAGGTTTTGCCATGGGTGGCAAGAATGCTGAGTCCGAGCTCGCAAGCGCGAATGAAGAGATTTACTCATTACAACAACAGCTAGAAGAGCAGGAAAGCGAGCTGCAAGCACAGATTGATGAGCTGAAGAGTAAGAACTCGGAAACTCATCGCGAGAGTCTCGAGTCCAACCAAGCTGCCGCAGCCGCTTATAACTACAAAAAGGCGCTTGACTGGCTTAACGTCTGCGACGCACGCGACTATATGCCTGCAGAAACAGGGGCTGGACAGTATAACTGGGGCTCCCTAGGCATCGGATGCTCGTACGAATTCGAAGATCCCGACGGAATGATTGTCATCCTAGTTAGCGGAGAAAACAGCGACGCCGAGACAGGAGAATTAACCAACGGCGATATTGACGGCTACTTAAAATCAATCATCCATGCTGATTTTCTTAGGCTCAATGTATGGGTCTCTGACTCTGGGCCATGGGCCGACGCAGAGGAAAAGGCCACAGATATTGCCGAAAAGGTAAGCAATGCCGCTGAGCTCAACAAGAAACAGGACACTGCAGAGCAATAGCTAGTTGTACTGACCGGAGACGTTGATCGACGCGATCTGGCATCAGTCGACCATGTGCAGGGCGATTGATTCCTTGACCTGTTCGATGAACGCTCGAGCGGCGGGGCTCGGATTGAAAGATCCCCACGCGATGTACTCGGTCCGGCAAGGGCCATCGACCACGGGAATGGCTCGCAGCGCTGGGTTGGCTGGCACACAGTCGACGGGCAGCAGGCAGACGCCCAACCCGCGTTCGACGAGGGCGAGCATGAGCTCGGTCGACATCGCCTCGAAGCCCACGCGGCGTTGAAGGCCTGCGGCAGCGAATGCCCGATCGCCTTGGAGCCTGCCCGGTGACCCGGCCGGGAAGTCAACGAACGTCTCGTCGGCCAGGTCGGCCAGGGCTAAGGTGCCCCTGTGTGCTAGCCGATGCTGTGACGCCATGACAGCGACGAGACGCCCTCGGGCGATCTCGTGCGCGGTGAGTCCGGACGCTGGGGTGACGTCGGCGTCCACGCCGAGGAATGCTACGTCGAGTCTCCCGCTGCTGAGATCGCGCATGAACTCATTGCTTCCCCCGCCCCGCACGGTGAGATCCACGTGGGGATGGCTGGCGTGGAAGGCTGCGACGATGTCGGGCACGCTGACGGCTGTGACCGTCGGGATCACACCTACCGACAAGCTTCCGCGGACCTGGCCCACGGCCTCGGCGGCGACCGCCACGGCGCGGTCAGCGGCTGCGAGGCTGATCCGTGCTTCCGTGAGGAAGGCTTCGCCGGCGGGGGTCAGCTCGACCCGGCGGGATGAGCGCACGAACAGTGCCGTGCCGAGTTCCTTTTCGAGGGCCTTGATCTGGTGGCTCAGGGCTGACTGCACGACGAAGCAGCGTTCTGCTGCTCGCGTGAAGTTGCGTTTCTCGGCGATCGCCACGACGTACCTGAGCTGTTGGAGTTCCACCCAATCATGATAGCAGCTCATTGTTTGGGTGAGAACAATGTGTTGGACTCACTACTGGTGAGCGACTGATGCTGGATGCATGAACACTTCTTCTCATGGGCGCCGCGGTTCGTTGCTGTGGACCTGTTTGACGGCGCTGGCCCCCGCTACGTGGGGGACGACATACATCGTGACCACACACCTCCTCCCAGCCGGGCATCCATTGTTTGCTGCGTTCATGAGGACGCTGCCGGCAGGGATCATCGCCTTGTGCCTGTCGAGGCAGCTGCCGCGCGGTTCGTGGAGGTGGAAGAGCTTCGTGTTGGGCGGTCTGAACATGGCCGCGTTCTTCCCCCTGCTGTTCTTGTCGGCGCAGCGTCTTCCGGGCGGGGTAGCGGCCACGCTGAATGCGGTACAGCCCATCATCGTTGCCCTGCTGGCCGTGGCTGTCCTCCACGAGCAACTCTCCGGATGGCGTCTGGGATGGGGTGTCGTGGGTGTCGTGGGCGTGGCCCTCGTGGTTCTCGGTCCAAGCGCTGCCCTGAACCCGGTGGGCGTGGTTGAAGGACTCGGCGGCGCAGTGGCCATGGCCACCGGCGTGGTCCTCACCAAGAAGTGGAAGCTCCCGGAAGGTGTCTCGCCCGTCGCACTGGCCGGTTGGCAGCTGACGTCCGCCGGCCTGCTGCTGGCGATTCCGGCGCTGCTGGTGGAGGGACCACCGCCGGTAATTCCTGTCCATGGCTGGCTTGGGTACGCCTGGCTCGGCCTGGTCGGGGCGCTGGTCTCCTACAGCCTCTGGTTTACCGGCATCCGACGGCTTCCGGTCACGTCCACAGCCCTCCTGGGACTCCTCTCGCCGTTGGTCGCCGCCCTGCTCGGCGCCCTGATCGCGCATGAACACCTCGGAGCCGAGCAGTACCTCGGCTTCGCGATCGCCCTGGCTGCCATGGTCTGTGGCCAGCTCCCCGCCCCCACCAATTATCGAAAGGACAATTCATGAACATCACGATTCTCGGAGCCACCGGCATGGCCGGTACCGCGATCGCGCAGGAGGCCACACGCCGCGGCCACCACGTCACTTCCGTATCGCGTAACCCACCGGAGACCAACGACCCGCATACTACCGTCGCTCGTCTCGATCTGACAGATCTCGAGGCACCCCTGCAGCCCGTCCTGAACGACTCAGACGCCGTCGTGCTCGCCGTGCGCATGGCCCCCGGCGATGAGAGCAGTGTGGCTCCGCTGACCAGCCATGTCCTCGACCACGCCGCTGTCGCGGGGGTTCGGGTTCTGGTCGTAGGAGGAGCAGCGCCCTTACGCTCACCTCACGATCGGGAGTTGCGCGTCCTGGACGACCCCACCTTCGTGCCGCCCCAGTGGCGTGACGTCGCATCGGCCAGCCTCGACCAGTTCAACGCATGTACAGAACATCCGAACCAGAACTGGACCTACCTGAGTCCGTCGGCAGTCTTCGAGCCCGGACAGGGAACCGGCGCTTATCGCCGAGGCGGTGACACGCTTCTGATCAACCACGACGGTACGTCGCGGATCACCCCTGCGGACCTGGCCCTGGCCGTACTCGATGAGCTGGAACAGCCCAGCACCCAACGTCACTTCACCGCCATCGAGCAAGCAAAGGGTCTGTCCTAAAGTTAGCGGTTCACAGAGGAATCCTCGCTAACAACCGTGAGGGGGTCGAGTTATCGGCCCCCTCCGTCTATTCCAAGGGGACGCTCTTGCTCCACGCCTACGCAGCACTGGCCTCACACGGCTTGCGGGAACCAGCCGCCCTTCTCACGATTGACCAACGTCTCCGGTCAGTACAGCTAGTGGCCCCTGATAAAGAACCCCAGCTCACCGATGAGCTGGGGTTCAGGCTTTGAGAAGACCGCTAGCAATTCACGCACTCAACAGTGCGAATAAGGACACCTAGTTGTTCACACGGTTATCGTCGTCGTGATCGCCATCCAAATCGCCGTCATCGTCATCACCATCGCCGCGATCATCGTCGTCCATGTCATCGTCACGATTATCGTCGTCACGATCGTCTTCCATGTCATCGACGTCATCAGAGTCGTCGCGATCATCGTCCTGCTTCTCAGTCGAAGTCACCGTAGTGGTCTGGACAGGAGCCGGATCGACGTCATCGCTATCGCCACATGCTGCAAGACCGAAAGCAGCGCCGGTTGCGACTGCCCCAGCTACTACCACTCGAGCTGACAAAATCCCCAGGGACACTCGAGCCTTGAGAGCGGAATCCATAGATTCTCCTAAGTCATATCGACTAACTTTGCCCTCCACAACGGAGACGTGGGCGTAGTTGGATTGGAACATGTTTGAAGGAATTTTTCTAGAAAAACAACTTCAATACAGGGCCTTCTATCTAACAGACGCCACCTTTGGAAAAGAGAGCATCTGCACGTTTGACCATTTTCACTGGTCACAATACAGGTCTTCACAAATATTCGTTTCTCATAAAAAAATTTTGCAAAAACCTACACAAGAGTGACCTAGGACACTTATTCTTACTGTAAAAGAAACTAAATCGGCGGTCCTACCGATGCGGTTTCGCCTGATTAGGCCTCTCCGAAGACCACAGGACATGAACCACGGAAGATGAGTGACTATGACATCTGACCCACAGACCTCGATCCTCAATAAGGTGCGCAAAGCTTCGCGAGCTACCTCGGACCTCGTCCTCGGACTCGCACCGGTGACGCAGGCTGGTGTCCTCGGCTCGATGGGACCCGGCGCGGCTGGTAAAGCATTAAATTCCATCTACCGCTGGGACTTCCTGCCAGCTGGTCTCCTCGGCATTGCAGCCGGCCGCGATCCGCACCACACCGCAATTATTGATGACGGCGGCTCGCTGACCTACGAGGAACTGCACGAGCGCTCCACTGCCCTGGCGCGAGCACTCCGCCACGGCGATATTCAGCAGCGCGACCGCATCGGTGTGTTGGCTCGCAATCACCGCGGTTTCATTATGGCTCTGTGCGCCCACGGTCGCCTCGGCACCGACCTGGTACTGCTCAACACCGGTGCCTCTGCCGAGCAGACTCTGGCCGTGATTCGTGAGCAGAAGATTGACTTCCTGTTCATTGATGAGGAATTCACTCACATGCTGCCGGAGGACTTCGATGAATGCCCGGTCGCCGTGTCGTGGTTTGAAAACTACGGTGACACCTCCTGCGTTCGCGAAGGCTGGACCTCCATGCAGGAGATGCTGAAGACGGCACCGCCGGCAAAGTGGCCGACCGCCGAGCTGCCAAGCCGCCCGCGCCGTGGCCGCGTTATTATTCTGACTTCCGGAACCACCGGCACTCCAAAGGGCGCCAAGCGTCCGGAGCCGCGCAGCTGGATGCCGGCATCTTCCATCATGAGCCGCATTCCGCTGCGTCAGCGTCGCCCGGCTTACCTTGCGGCTCCGCTGTTCCACACTTGGGGCTTCGCAACTGCACAGCTGTGCATCGCACTGCGTTCCACCATGATTATGCGCCGCAAGTTCGATCCAGCCGACAGCCTCCGCATTATCGAACAGCACTCTCCGCACACCATCTTCCTGGTGCCGACCATGCTGCAGCGCATGATTGAGATTCTCCCCGACAACTATGACATCGGTGCGACATCACTGAAGGTCATCGCATCCTGCGGTTCGGCCATTCCGGAGGGAATTGTCACCAAGACCCTCGAGCGCTTCGGACCGGTTCTCTACAACCAGTACGGCTCCACCGAGGTCAGCTGGGCAACCATTGCTACCCCGGATGAGCTCAAGGCAAATCCGACCACGGCAGGTCGCGCACCGCTGGGCACTCGTGTCCAGATTCTCGACGAAGACGGCAACCGCGTTGCTGACGGCGAGACCGGTCGAATCTTCGTGGGCAACAACATGTTGTACGAGGGCTACACCCGCCCCGGCGCGGACAAGCAGGTCATTGACGGCATGGTCTGTACCGGTGACCTGGGTCGAATGGAAAATGGCCTGCTCTACATCTCCGGTCGCGAGGACGACATGATTGTCTCCGGTGGCGAGAACGTCTTCCCACGTCAGACCGAAGATGCGCTCAGCCAGCTCGAAGGCATCCGCGAGTGCGCAGTCGCAGGTGTTCCGGATGAGCGCTTCGGCCAGGCCCTGGTTGCCTGGGTTGTCCGCGACGACTCCCCTGAGGGTCGCGCCCTGACCAATGAGCAGATTCGCACATATGTCAAGCAGCACCTCAGCCGATTCGCCGTTCCGCGCGAGACCGTGTTCCTCGATGAACTGCCACGCAACGCAGTCGGCAAGGTGGTTCCTCGCCACCTGCCGAAGCCGTGGGAGAACGCCGCCGAGGAGAAGGCGGCTTAGGGCGCAGGGACCGTCGTAAAGCGAACGGCAGACACGAAAAGGACGCGGTAAAAACTTCCATTGTGGAAGTTACCGCGTCCTTTTTGCGTGTCCTAGGAAGAACTAGAGCTGATTAGCCGGCGTTCAAAACACCGTAGTCCGTGACGGGCTCACGGAAAATCTCTTCGCCGTCCTGGGTCACGGTTACCGCATTCGGAGTGACGGTATACGTGTAGCCACCATTTTTCGCGACAGCACGGTTCCCGGAGAAACTATCTACTGTGTACGCATCCGGGGTATCCGAAATCTCACCGAAGTCACCAATGTAATGGCGCTGCTGGCGGTTATTGGAATTCTCACAAATCACGGCCTTACCCGAAGAAGTCTCCGCCAACACACGCGCGTAATACCCACCCGAGCAGCGGGCGGTACTGCCAACCCAACCTTTGGCATCGATATCATCGCGATTCATACCGAACGCGCGAAGACCAAAATTTCCCCGCTGCGTAGTGGTAGGAGCGCTGCTCTCCGGCTGCTTCGTCGTTTCCGGCTCGACGGTCTGGGTATAGGTTTCCGTGTACGTCTCCACCGGCGCCGGGGACGCAGTGCTTGACGACGAGTCCCCTGCCGCAACCGTATCGGGAGACTGCGGGGAATGATCGGAGGAATTATTCAGGTAGTACGCGCCACCGATACCGGCGACCGCTGCAAGTGCGACACCGACGATGCCCAAAACCACGTACAGACCGTTGTTGCTCTTCTGCTCAGGTACCGGAGCCTGCTGATAAGCCGGATATTGCTGGGGTGAACCTCCCTGGTTCGGCCCCTGCGACTGGTACTGGTACTGAGGCTGGTACTGGCCTTGAGCCCCACCCTGCGGCTGCTCCCAGGCAGATGTTGCATAACCGTCCTGCTCCCAATCCTGCGGGGAGGACGAACGCGGGTTGTACTGGTCGGTCATCGCTAAATTCCTTATTACTTCAGAGCCACACTTGTACTCGGCCAATAACGTGGCGGCTTGCGACTTCGCCCACAGCGGAACTTGCCACTACGTATTTTCCATTAACACTATGCGTTGCCCAGCGTACCCTGCTAGAAGCTAGCACTAGCTCAGAGCGGCACTTTGTTCTTGAAGAAATTGACGTAGTTCCGATCGGAGATCTTTCCCAGCATAAACTCTGGCTCCAACCCGAACATCGACCAACGAGTCTTCGTTGACCAGGCCAGCGACTGCGGTGTTGTGGTGCGGTGGTAGCTGATCTGGTAACCGTCAGTGTGCACTCGAATCTGCGAGTATCCACCCGGATAGCCAAGTGCAGCACCCCGCTCACAGAAGTCCGTATCCCCATAGTCAGCGATACCACGACGGCTGCGGTGCGTATGACCAGCGAACACACCTTTGGCACCCGGCGTGGCAGCCAGGATCTCCTGGAAAATCTTGGCCTGCTGAGCCTCGACCATGAATGCCTCACCACCGAAATGCGAACGCACCGCATCCTGAGTAAACGGGTGGTGCGCAAACAAAATTGTCGGACGCTCTGGCTCCTCTGCTAGTTCAGCACGCAATGCACGCATCTGGCGCTCATTAATACGCCCACCTGCATAACCAAACTCGGCGGTATCAACACCGATGAGGCGCACTTCGCCGACGCGAGTCGACCAGTGCTGCTGCGTCGGCACAAGACGCTGGCTGAAGTAATCCGGAACAGCGGTCTTGCCCTTGCGGATTCCGCGTCCCCGGAAACCATTGATATTGGGTAGCCCGGGCGGGTGCACATCATGATTACCACGGGTGACAAACCAGTTTTTCCCAAACTCACCGAAAGTATCCAAAACCCTGATGAGCTCGTCATACTCCTCAGGACGGTTGCTATCCGTGCAATCGCCATTGACGACGAGAGTGTCTAACCCGGCAGCCTTTACCGTGTCCACCAGACCCTGCAACTGCATAGAGGCGAAAGGCTGCTCTCCCGGATCGGAGGAAAGACCGAGGTTGCCAATGCGAATGCCGTCATGATTGGGCTTACCAATGTGTGTGTCATTCGTCAGCGCGAACGTCGCCAAATGTGCACCCGCCAACGCTGGCAGAGTACTTACGACGCCTGTCTTCTCCGGCGCCGTCTTGCTCATGGTGATATTCAGCGACGGGACCGCGCGGCAGTTGTGGGACCAGCACTCAAAGCGGTATTCCCGTCCCGGCTCCAGCCCATCAATGACCACATGGTGGTAGCCCGACTCTGAGTACCCCTCGTGCACGAGCTCTAGCTGCGTTGAATCCGCTGGAGCAAGCAGCACCCGCTCATCCGAAGGAACGGTCGGCTTAATAAAGCCATACGCTGTCTGCACTCCCGGAGCATATGTTGCCCATGTAAATGCCACTGACGTATCTGTAACAGTAATGACCTCCAAGTCGCTAGCCAGTACCTGCCATGACTTGGAATCCGACTGGGTAAGCCCCAGCCCCGACGTGACGTACTCCAGGCCGTACGCTCCCGAGGTTTTCGCGACGGCCATTGAACTTGCAGCAAGAGTTGCAACAGAGAGGTAGGCCCGGCGGGAAATGCTCATGGCCAATAAGCCTAGAACCTAAAGATGAAAAATAGATGAACTCTTCCTCTAATCTCGGAAAAATAGGAGCACAACAACAAAAGACACACGACTAAAACAGCGCAAAATAAAACACCGCCCTACCAGGTCATGGAAGGACGGTGTTTTAAGAAATGTGGCTTGAGCATCTAAGTGAACTTTTACCGGCTCACCAGTATGTAGATTGCTCTGAAGCTGTAATTACTTCAGTTCCTTGGAGGACAGCCCCAGGGTGCGGCGAGCAACAACTAGCTGCTGAATCTGCTGGGTGCCTTCGAAGATATCCAGGATCTTGACGTCGCGGGACCACTTCTCCAGCAGGTTACGCTCGGAGTAACCGAAGGTTCCTGCCAGCTGAACGGCACGCAAGCAAATCTCAGTGCCTGCGCGGCCGGCCTTGGCCTTACACTCAGAAGCCTCCAGGGTGTTCGGCTGCTTGTTGTCAGCCATCCACGCAGCGCGCAGAGCCAGGAGGTACGCAGCCTCCCAATCGGACTCCAGCTTCAGGTACTCAGCTGCAGCAGCGCTCTGGGTGTGTGCCGGTGCATCGTAGTCAATCTCGATGCCGGCCTCTTCCAGAATGCGACGCAGCTCTTCCAGCGAAGCACGGGAGACACCGATGGCCATACCGGCAACCAGCGGACGAGTGTTGTCGAAGGTCGCCATTGCGCCGGCGAAGGACTTCTTAACATCAATGTCCGGGGAACCCAGCAGATTCTCCTTCGGGACGCGGACGTTGTCCAGGCGGAGCACTGCAGTATCCGAGGAACGAATACCCAGCTTCTCTTCCAGGCGCTCCACGGTGAAGCCCGGGGTGCCCTTCTTCACCAGGAAGGACTTGATGGCAGCGCGGCCCTTGGACTTGTCCAGGGTCGCCCACACAACGACGGAATCGGAACGCTCACCAGCAGTAACGAAGATCTTCTCACCGTTGATGACGTACTCGTCACCATCGAGCTTGGCAGTGGTGGAAACAGCGGAGGAGTCAGAACCGAAGGACGGCTCGGTAATTGCCATGGAAGCCCAGGTCTTACCGAAAGCCTCCAGCTGCTCATCAGTAGCAACAGCTGCGATAGCTGCGTTACCCAGACCCTGGTACGGCAGGGACAGGGTCAGACCCACGTCACCCCAGCAGGTCTCAATAACGTTGAGCAGCGAAGCCATGTTGCCACCGTTCTTTACACCGGTGCGCTTCGGCTTCTTATCGTCGCCACGTCCACCAGAAGCACCGGAGAAGCCACGGCCACCATCTGCCATGCCGTCCATCATGGAGGCAAGGGTGTCGAGTTCCTTCGGGTACTCGTGCTCAGCGAGATCGTACTTACGGGAAATCGGTCGGAAGATCTCAGCGGCGGCCTGATGCGACTGGGACGCGCCCGCCTTGAGGAACTTCGGCAGTTCGAGGTTAATCATTTTCTTTCCTCTTAATTCTTTTCGGCTGAAGTATCTAGCGGTTTACAGAACGACGATGCCTTCGGCGACACCAATTGCGCGGAGGTCACGGTACCAACGCTCAACCGGGTGCTCCTTGGTGAAGCCGTGTCCGCCGAGCAGCTGCACACCGTCGGAACCAATCTTCATACCCTTTTCAGTGGCGAAGGTCTTAGCCAGAGCTGCCTCGCGAGCGAAGCCGCGACCCTGGTCAGCGCGGGAAGCACCGCGGAGGGTGATCATGCGGAGACCATCGAGCTCAATCTTGATGTCGGCGACCATGAAGGCCACTGCCTGGCGGTGGGAAATCGGCTCGCCGAATGCCTGACGCTCGTTGACGTAAGGAATGACGTAGTCGAGAACTGCCTGAGAAGTACCCATTGCAAGAGCTGCCCAGCCGAGGCGGGAACGACGCAGAATGTCGAGGTATGCCTCTTCACGATCTGCAGCCGAGGTGCTAGCGCCGCCGAGAATGTTCTCAGCCGGAACCTTGACATCCTTCAGGATGACACGGCCCATTGCGGCACCGCGCAGACCCATGGACGGGTCAGCCTCAACGTGGAGGCCCTCAGTGTCGGACTCAACGATAACCAGAGCCGGCTTACCCTCGAGCTCAACACCGATGATGAACAGCTCAGCTGCGCCGGCGTTCGGAACGAAGGACTTCACACCGTTGAGGACCAGCGAATCGCCCTCGCGCTTCGCGGTGGTTTCAGGCTTGCGCGCGTCGAAAAGCGGGCGCGGCTCTGCGAGAACAACAGCGGCAGCCGGGACGTTCTCGCCAGCGAATGCCGGCAGGTAGGTCTTCTGCTGCGAGTCAGAGCCGTGAGCGGTCAGGGTGGCAGCGACACCGGCCGGAGCCAGCACAGCCAGAGCCAGACCCATGTCTCCGTAGGACAGAGCCTCTGCGACCAGCGCGTTGGTGGTGACGTCCTCACCTGTAGCGATGCCTTCGAAAGCCTCCGGGACGTTGATCATGGTGACGCCCAGCTCAGAAGCCTCAGAGACGAGGTTCTCCGGCGGAGTTGCCTCGTGGTCGGACTTGTAAGCAGCCTCGCGTAGACGAGACTCAGCGAACTCCTTCACCGTCTCGACGATCATCTGCTGATCCTCGGTCGGGGTGAGGTCGAAGAGCTTCTTTGCCTTCTCCTCGGCTGCGGCCTCCTGTGCAGCCTGGGCTTCCTCAGCCGGACGCTCCGGCTTACCGGAACCGGAAATCTTCTTAAACTGACGATTCGCGGCACCAAGGGTCTTGAAACCGGACTTGGTGGACTGGTACACCACGCGGTCGATTTTTGGCTGAAGGTCGTACTTCTGGGCGAAGTCCGAACCAGTAATCGACGTGATGAACCGCATTGCCGCTCCGATAGCGTCGCGACCAGGGTTATTGCGGCCGACAGTCGAATCTTCGCGGTTCTTCTTCTCGCTCATGTGATCATGGCCTTTCGAGTCAGAACTATTACTGGCATAACAATAAATGAATCACGTGACCGTTGTCACAGGAATTGAAAAAACATTGCCAAGTAACAGAAAACTTTCAGGTTTCTAACTTGTCAGGCGATAACGCGGTTAACAACGTAGTTGCGATCAGAGAGCTCACCAAGCAGCGCCTCAGGCTCGAAGCCGTACATCGCCCAACGGGCACGCGCAGTCCATGCAAGCGCATCTTCGCTGCTCAAACGATGGAAATTAACCTGGTAACCACCGGAGTAGACATGCAGCAGTGTGTAGCCACCGGGGTATGCCTTGCACGCGCCGGTCTCCAAATAATCAACGCCGGCACCAAAATCACCGCGAGTACGCTTTGCACGGTGGGTGTGACCTGCTCCCGCGAAGAATACACCCGGAGCGTCGTTAAGCAGCTGCTGCAAACGTCGTGCATCAGCGCTATTGAGAATGAATATGGGGCCGGCAGCATTTGTCCAGCCAGCCTCGGAAGTAATTGGGTGATGAGCCAGCACAACCGTCGGCTTGTTGGGGTCGCGCTGTAGTTCTTGCTCTAGTGCATCGAACTGTCCCGGGCTAATTTCGCCGCCGGACTCAACCAACTTCGATGAATCCAGACCGATGACGCGGACCGGCCCCTGCTGAGTGACCCACAGTTCCTGTCGCGGACGCCCCAGTAGGACTCCGAAGGGATCGCGATGATCTTCGGTGCCCTCCAAAACCGGAAATTCGTCGTAGCCAGCAGACGAATCGGCATCCGGCTTATGCGGACGATCATGATTGCCGCGGGTGACAAACCACTGCCGCTCCGGAGCACCAAAAGTATTCATAATCTCGGCAAATCGACGTACCTCCGCCGGACGTGCTTCCGACGTGGCATCACCGTTGACGAAAACCTTTTCAATACCCATCCCCCGAAGCTCAGCGAGGGCAGCCGTCAACATGACCTCGGGGTACGGTGCGGCACCGGCTTCAGGGAAAATAGGTGCAGGCAAATTGCCGACAACAATACCGTGCCCGTTTTCGCCAATATGCGCGTCATTAAGGATGGTAGGGTCAGGCGGTCATTGCATCATGG
>NZ_KV787454.1:0-1040 GCF_001807105.1 Corynebacterium sp. HMSC14H10
TGCTCTTCCTATCGTGAGCAGCCGGCCGGCTTCTTTGTGCGTTCTTCGCCCTTCAGCGACTAGTCAGCCAGTAGATCCTGGTATTCCGGGTTTTTCTCCACGAAGTTGGCAACAGCGGAGCAGCTGGTGCGAATCTTTCGGTTGTTCTTCCGAACATCATCCAGCGCGCCTGCGATAAGCGGCTTGGACAGGCCTTGTCCACGGAACTTGCCATCTACAACCGTGTGGTCAAAGTCCAGGGCACCTTCCACCGGGGTGTAAGCGGCAAAGCCGGCCTCTTCTCCCTCTACGGTGAGAACATAGCGCTGACCGGCCTCATCATGCGAAATAGTGTGTGCCATTTTCGGAATCACTTCCCTCTCATGGTTGTGAAGCGTCGTCATTGCAAACGACTCTTAGGATGTAACCCAGATAACAGCTCTCGCTTCGGATTAATTCCGAATTCTGGTTAATTCTGCACTAGCGGGGGTTCGCCCGGGTGCTCGTCGGCACGCCCGACAGCGACACGGCACGGGACATCGCCCTTCGCGACCTTGGTCGCAGCCTCCCCCTCTGCCCACCCCGGGCTGACGGCCTCAGCGAGCGGGCCTGCCAGATCCGCCATTTCGCAGTGAGACAGCCCCGGAGCCACCACACTGATGCGGTAACGCTTCCGATCCCCCGGATCCATGCCCGGGTTGGCCTCCGCCCACAAATCAGCGAGCGAAGAGGTGCGCCCCACATCGGGCATGACATCCTCGTAGACGTTGACTTCCTGATCCGGAATCAGTTCCGCGAGCACCCCACGAACCTTCTCAGCAGCCGATTGGCTGCCCTCAGCATCCGTGTAGACGAAGATGCGCACGACCCACGGCAGCGTCTTATCGTGGGACAGCGTTCCTGCTGAGGCGAATTCCTTACTCATGCACAACATCCTATCCGCTAGGGTGTGTACGCGGTTTAATTTCCCCCACTTTAAGGCTTTCGCACGGCTCGATGCACTGTGCTTTACGACGATCCCCGCGACAAACACGGGTTAAGTGACAAAAAGTGTGTCTGAT